>DATFHG010000036.1:0-9235 GCA_035248725.1 Gemmatimonadaceae bacterium
AGCAGCGCGGCCTGCGTCGACGGATTCATGTTGATCACGAGCTTGATGTCGAGCTGCGTGGTGTTCACGCCGAAGGGCACGGTGGGAAGCACGATCACGCGCGCGCCGCGCTGCCACGCCTGCTCCGCAGCGCGCGTGGCCACGGACTCGCTCAGCACGTTGTCCGTGCCGTACGGCAGGTGGTAGTTGTGCGCTTCCGTGGCGCCCCACGGCAGGATGGCGACGGTGTACTTCGTCTCCCGCGTCGTCTTCCAGTTCGTTTCTGCGAGAACGTAGGATCTCATCGCGGCGCGAGAGCGGAGAGGAGATACGCCAGGCTGGCGGTGCCGTCCATGATCGGTTCGTTGGTGGAATAGTCGCCCAGGTCGTCGTGATAGACGATGAACCCGGTGTTGAATGGCGCGTACTCGTCCTCGTTGATGAGCCGGATGCCCTTGAGATTTCCGTAGATCGAGCGGTATACCGGCCCATCGAGCAATCCGCCGAGCAGGACGTCCACCCCGAGCCGTGACGCGTGCACCGAGTGGGGGTCGTGCGCCCATGTGCCATCGTGCGGATACCCGATGACCATCGATGTCCCCCACGGATTCACGCCGAAGAGCCAGTCGATTGCCGCCTGCTCGTACTCGCGAAAGCGCATGTCGCCCGTCATCTGCCGGTAGTACATGGCCTGCGTGGCGAATGACGTCATGAGATTGTTGGAGCACCAGATGAAGGGAATACCGACGCGAAATCCGTTGTTCGCTCGCGCGATCACGCGCTCGATTCCTTGACGGTAGTATCTCGCTCCCAACTGGGAACTTCCGTCTCGCAGCTCCCTGTGGCCGTTGTTGTGCCACGGGAACCATTGGTAATGGCGGGCGGTGTCCGCGCCCATCCACGGCGTCACCGGCTCGGCGGCGGCGTACGTCCGCGCTTCGTCCATGTAGCGCCGGTCGTGCGTGAGCGCGAACAGCTGCGTCGCGCCGAGCTCCATGTCGTCGGCCCAGTTGTCCTCTTCGTAGAAATACGGTGACACCGCCGGCGCGGTCTGGCACACGCCGGGATGCTTGCGCCCGAGGTCATAGGCGGCCATCGCCTTGTGTCGCATCGTCGCGGCAAACGCGGAGTCGTCGGCGAAGATCAACGCCGCGAGCGCGAAGGCTGACGCGTACTTGCCGGCGGTCGACGCGTATCCGGTCGAGCGATTCCTGCTCTGAAACAGCCCCTGCGGGCGTCCGGTGCACGGGTAGACTGGCCGCTCGCGCCCCTTTCCCCAGCCATAGTCGGCGGAATCGTTGACGATGAGATCGAAATAGGTGTGATCGCGATCGTCGCCAAGCTGGTTGTACATCTCGGTGTCGTTCGGGAACATCCGTGACAGCCAATCGAGCGCGTGGCGCGCCTCGTCGAGCACATCCGGCCGTCCATTGCCGCCGGGAAGTCCGCGCGCGTCGAATCGGTCGTCGAAGGCGCGCGGGTTGTCGCGATAGGCGGCGAGGAGCATGTACGTCGCCGTGGCCGTCGTCGTGACGTACTGCAGATAGTCGGACGCGTCCGCCCATCCGCCGCTCACGTCGACATGCTTCACGACGTGGCCGGTGTCGTCGATGACATTGCCGTCGTACTTGTGCACCGAGTCCTTGAACAGCGGGTTCCAGCCGGAGCGTTGCTGCCGCAGGTAGTACAGCAGTGTGTCGGCTCCGCCGGCGTATGCGCGCGCATCGATGCGCACGCGCGGCGACTTCAGGTGGTGGTTTCCCGCGGAATCGCGAAAGGTGAGCGCGATGGTGTACGTGCCCGCTCGACGAACCGCGCTGAAGTCGAGACGATACGTGGCGACGCAGGGGCCGAACGCCCCAGCGCCTGTCACCGGTTTCGGCCCGAGCACAGCGCGGCCAGCGTGGTCGTGCAGCGTGAACGATACCCCGCTCACCGATCGCAGGGCGCAGACGACGGCGTTCTTCGGCGCGTCCGGCAGATATCCCACCTGATTCACGCGAACGAAGACGGACGAGTCGACGAGAACCGCCGCGAGAACCGGCCAGATCATGGGCGAGCGAGAAACTCCTCGACGCGCGGCCACACCACGTCCGGCCGTTCGGCGTAGACCATGTGGGCGGCGCGTGAAACACGCACCAGCGTGGCGCGGGGCATCCACGTCGCCCACAGCTGCACGAGATCCATGGGGATCGCGTCCTCTTCGCCGTGGATCACCAGCGTCGGCACCTGCAGCGTTGCCAGCTGCTGGCGCAGGTCCCACGCGCCGTACGATCCCATCACGGCGCCGTTGGTCACGGTGAGACCGTAGCGGATGCCCTCGGGTGCCGACGCGCAGAGATCCGATTTGACGAGCGCGATGTTCCGATCGGGATCGTACACCCGCGGTCGCAGGCCGATGGCCCAGTAGTCCCGGCAGGCCGCCCTCGTGTCCGCGGACGGATCGGCGAGGCGCTTGCCGGCGTCCGCGGCGTTTGCGCGCATGGCACTGTCCATCCGCGCACCCATCGTCACTCGGAAGCGTTCCCAGAATCCTTCGCGGCGCGGCGGCACGGGCGCGAGGAACACCATGCGTCGTACCCGATCGGGATGCGCGAGCGCGTACGTCGCCGCGAGCAGCGGACCGTACGAGTGCGCGACGAGCGTCATGCGGTCGAGGTGGAAGTACTGCCGGACCGCTTCGAGATCCTGGATCTGCGTCGTGGCGTTGAGCCGCGACGTGTCCGGCAGGCTGGATCGTCCGGCGCCGCGTTGGTCGTAGAAGATGACTACGTGTCGTTGGGTGAGCGGCACGAAGTCGCCGGCGATGCTCTCGAGATCGACACCGGGGCCGCCGTGGATTGCGACGATGGTGTCGCCGCGGCTCCCGACGACGCGATAGAACAGGCGTAGTGAATCGGGCGTCGTGACGTAGCCTTCGCGAACGGCTTGCGCCATCAGCGTGGCCGCCTGCAGCGCAAGCCCGAGCACAGCAACAATCGTTCGCATCATGACGGTGGTAGAGTTCCGGGCGGCAGCTGGCCTGTCGTCGACACAACGGTGAGCCGGGGTACGGCGCCCGCGATCCATGGCTGCAGCTCGTAAGTCACGCGATACCGTTCCGCGCCGCCATCCGGCTGTCGCGCGAGGGGCCGCTCGATGCACACGAGCTCCGCGCGCAGGCGATCGCGCGCGGCATCGATGCGAACGTAGCCATGGCCCGCGGCGTCCACGAATGACGTATCGGGCGCGAGCTCGGCGTTCCGCAGCCCGAACGCGGCGCGCACATCGCCGTCGCGCTGATATGCGAGCGTCGATCGCACGCCCCACAGTGACGGCATCGCGAGCCCCGGAGCGGAGTAGATCGGCTTCAGTGGATGCGACGCCGGTACGCCGTACTCGAGCGCCTCCGAGATTCCGGGCGCGCTGACCGAACCCGTCACGAACTCGGCGATACCCGGCAATCCACCGGCCAGGAATGCGTGTCGATCACCGGCCAGAGACACCACGCCGCCGACGCCGTGCTCCCGAATGAACGCTTCGACCTCGGCGCGCGAGTGCCGGTACGCCGACCAGTCGTCGTCGACCACCTGGGCATACCCGCTGACCGGCCACGCAGGGCCTGCTCCCGCCGGCAGGTTCTGGAAGTCGATCCGCCAGTCGAGCATCGCGACGGAGTTGCCCCAGAGCTTCCACGGCGCTTGCGACTCGCGCAGGGTGCGGAAGAACCAGTCGCGCTGTGTGGCGCCGAGCATGGACGACGGTGGCTCGCTGCGTCGCGGATTCGCCACGTCGGCACCGTCGATGGCGATCGTCGCCGGCGGATTGCCGTTCGCGTACGCCCGGCCGGCGTCGAGCACCTCGACGACGTGCTCCGAAACCACGGCGGGAAAATCGCGCGGCCGCAGTGGAGCGGCGTCCGTGCGATTCATCGGCGGCTCCGAGCGATAGGATCTGTTGTCGGTGAGGATGAGCTCGACGTTCGCACCGAATCGCAGCGCGCGGTACGCGGTCAGGCTGCGCAACGCGAGCTCGTTGTTGCGCTCCTCGCCCATGCCGTACTCGTCGAACCTTTTGATGGGTGCGTTGTCGATCGCCGCGGGCAGGTGAAAGCGGTCGTCGTCGCGAGCGCCGCCGGACTGCGCGGGCCAGCGTTGCACGCGCGCGGGTTGATACTCGAACCACGCCTGGTTCGCCGCGACTTTGCGCTTCTGCGTCGCACGGGCGCCCGCGCCGAAGTTCTGGAGCGTCTGCCAGCCCTTCCACGAGAACTCGTGGTTGTCCCACATGTTCACGAAGGGCCACTGGGCTCGCGCGTCCTGCAGATCGGGATCGAGCAGATAGGCGCGGTACAGCGCGCGATAATCCTCGAGCGTGGTGGGCACGTGAAAATCGCGAATCTTTTCGCCGTCGCGGTACCGCACGGTCTCGCGCACCGTCCGCGCGTAGTACGTGGGCCGGTCTTCGGGATACCACGTCACCTCGTAGACGAAATCGCCCAGGTGCATCACGAACTGCAGCCGCTCGTCGGCAGGACGGCCGGAGTCGTCCTGCAGCATGCGACGGTACGCGTTCATGGCGCCGAGTTGCGCGTTCTGACAGCTCACGAACGTGAAGCGCACGGGACGCGTGTCGTCGTTCGCCGGTGCCGTGATCGTGCGACCGACGCGGCTGCCGTTTCCATCCGCGTCCGTGAAGCGGTACCAGTACTCGGTCGCCGGCTGGAGCCGAGCCATCAGGACGCGACACGTCCAGTCACTACTCGCGTCGACGAATGCGCGTCCAGTGCTGACGATCGCGCGGAAATCGGGATCGCGCGCGAGCTGCACCGTGAGGTGTCGGCCACTCGGGCCGTCGAGCGGCGCGCGCCGCGTCCAGAGCAGAACGCTCGTGGCCTGCGGGTCGCCCGACGCGACGCCATGTGGATAGTACTCGGCGGCTTCGGTCCAGCCGGTGCGCTCGCCGGACAGCGAGGAGGGCAGCGCGAGAGAGGCACCGTACGCCGCGGCGAGCTTGAGCAGCTCGCGCCTCGAGAGCGACGTCATCGTGCGTCGTCGCCGATCACAGGTAGCTGAGCCACGGATTTCGTCGCGTCGCGCGCACGCGTGCGAACCACCGGCACGGCACGTACAGCAGCGCCACGCAGATGGCCCAGACCAGATACAGCAGGCCGAGGCTCCACATGTATCCTGCCGGCTGGTCGCCCGGCGCCATGGGGAAGTTGGTAAACAGCCAGGGGTCGACGTGTCCCACGCGAATGAGCGACACGACGCACGCCGCGGCGTGGATCAGCGGAATGTGCAGCACGTAGTAGAAGAATGGCACGCGGCCGAACGTCGCGAGCACGCGCGATACGGGCCCGCGCGCGCGATCCACGGCGGCGAGCAGCAGCAGCGCCGGTCCCAGTGTCATGAGCAGGAACTGAAGCGACGCGGGATACTTCGTGGCGTTCAGGAACGCCAGCAGCGCCGGCATCTTCATGGCGTGCCAGTGGCGAGGATCGCCGTAGACATCCAGCACGCGCAGCAGGACGAACGCCGCGGTCGCCGCCGCGCCAATGCGCCAGATCAACTTCCGCCGCTCGGCGTCGGGGCGCACGACGATGGCGCCAAACGCGTAGCCGAGCATCATCACGCCGATCCACGGGACGATCACATAGAGGACGAACAGCGGCGGCCCGTTCTGCCCGAGCTGCACCACGCCGCCGCCATAGAGCAGAGTCCACAGCGCGCCGAGCTTGTCACCCAGGCCGTGCGTGTAGTCGAGCGTATTGTGCAGCAGGACGATCGCGCCGCCGGCGACCGCATTCGCGCGCACCGACATCCGGCTCATCGCGGCCATGAGAATCATGCACCAGCCGAGCATCCAGATCACGCCGGCGAGCATGTAGTGCGCGTAGTCGACGTTGAAGGTCCACGCGAGCCGCAGGACGGTGAGCTCGAGGAAGACGAGCCAGAGTCCCCGCGTCAGCAGGAATCGCGACGTCGCGCGCGCGTCACCGAGCTTGCGTGCATGCAGGTAGATGGACGTACCGGCGAAGAACGCGAACGCGGGCGCGACGAAATGCGTGATCCACCGCGTGAAGAACACGCCCGGCACTGGCGCACCGGCGGGCACGCCCGAATAGACGCGCACGTGGTCGATGGCCATCAGGACCATGACGACGCCCTTCACGATGTCGAGCGAGGCGATGCGTCCCGCGGACGTCGCATCCGACGCTGGCGTGTACGAGCTCGCGGACGTGCTGGAAACCGTTGCACTCATGTGCTCCTCTCGGCAACTGTGTCTCTCCCCCGGCTCCGATCCCGCGCATATATAAGGTAGAGCGAACCGGGGACTGTCCATGCCGTTCACGAATGCCGCCCTGCGGTTCTTCCGCGGCATCAAGCGCAACAACAACAAGCAGTGGTTCGAGGCCAACCGGACGTCGTACGAGAACGACGTCCGCGCTCCGATGCGCGATCTGGTGGAGGAGATGGACGTCCGCTTTGCGCGCTTCGCCCCCGAGATCTGCGGCGACGTGAAGCGGTCAATGTTCCGCATCAATCGCGACATCCGCTTCTCCAAGGACAAATCGCCATACAAGACGAACGCCGGCTGCTGGTTCTACCATCGCGCCGGGTCGGCGCGCGTGGGGAGTGAAGCGAGCGAAGGTAGCGCGGGCTTCTACCTCCACGTCGAGCCGGGCAAGTCGTTCCTCGGCGCGGGACTCTGGCGACCGCCGCGCCCCCAGCTCAACAGGCTCCGCCAGGCGCTGGCGGAGAAGCCCGAACCGTTTCTGCGCATGGTCAACGCGCTCCCGAAACGCTTCGGTGGCCTGGACGACGAAGACGCACTCAAACGCATGCCGCGTGGCTACGCCGAGGACCACCCGGCGGCCGCCTGGCTGCGGTATCAGTCGTTCGTGACCGGCCGGCCCGTGAAGGACTCGGAAATCACGAGCGCGAAGCTCCCCGACATACTTGCCCGCGAGTACGAAGCGCTGCTGCCACTCGTGCGCTGGCTCAACGGCGCGCTCGGCCTCAGGCCGGCGTCATCCCGCTGAGTTGCGCGCCAGCTTCAGCTCGAGATGCCGCTTCACGTCCGGCCATTCGGCGAGGAGGATGCTGTACATGACGCTATCGCGGATCGTCCCGTCGCGACGCGCGAAGTGATGCCGCAACACGCCGTCCTTCTTCGCGCCAAGCCGCTCGATGGCGCGCTGCGAGCGGAAGTTGAAGTTGTCGGTACGCAGCCCCACCACCTTGCATCCGAGCGTCTCGAACGCGTGCGTCATCAGAAGCAACTTGCATGCGGTGTTCACGTGCGACCGCTGCCATGTCTGCGCGTACCACGTCCACCCGATCTCGACACGATCGATGGACGCCATGATGTCGTGATAGCGCGTCGTACCGACGATGCCGTTCGTCTCCAGCTCGCGCACCGCCCATGGCAGCATGTGCCCTTCCTTCTGACCCTGCAGCGCCTGTTCGATGTACCGTTCCGTGTTCGCCGGCTCAGGGACGGACGTGAACCACAGCTCCCACAGCTTGCCGTCGGATGCCGCGCTGCGGAGCGCGTCCGCGTGGCCCATGGTGAGGGGCTCCAGCCGCATGCCGTGCCCTTCGAGGGTAATGGGGGCTAGTTGGATCACGGGAGAAAAAGTACGTATCAAGGGCGAAAGGCGCACACGGCGGCGCAAGCCACGGCGCAGACACAACACGACATGGGAGTGGATATGACGACGGGCATGAATGCGTTGCTGGCGATCGGCATTGGGATCCTGCTCACGGGCGTGCCGCGATCATTGGCGTCGCAGCAACCGGACACCGGCAAGCACGCCGCGTTCGTGGCGAAGAGCACGGATTCGTCGTCGGTGACGAACACGTGGACCGGGCAGCTCCGGCTCTCGAAGAATCCGAAAAAGAGAGCCGAGCAGCTGCGGCGTGCGCCGGATTTCATCGAGGCGGGGGATCTCGCCGAGAAGACCACGTGGCTGGCGCGCGGGCACTATGTTGGCATGACCGTGCTCACGTCCGGCGACGAACAGACGAGTTACATCATCGTCCGGCGGACGAAGGACAGCGAGCCCGAATGGCATGCACGCTGGGACGACATCGTCATCATCCGGAAGGGCGCCGGCGCCGTCGTCATGGGAGATACACTCATCGGCAGCACGCTCCGCGCACCGGGGGAGCGGCGCGGCGGGAAGTTCGGCAGGAGCTTCCAGATGCTGGTGAAGGAAGGCGACGTCGTCCGCATTCCCGCGGCGGTGCCGCATGCGTTCGTCGTCAGCGACAGCACGCCACTGGAATATCTCGTGGTGAAGGTGCGCCGGCAGAATCTGCCGATTCGCTGGACGACGGAGCGAGACATCCTCGCGCCCTCGGCGCCATGATGCGCCGAGTCAGGCGCGCGCGCTGAGCGCGGAGCCGGCGGTCACGACGCACGCGCCGACCACCGTCGCCGCGTTCAGCAGATCCGGCTCGAAAAAACCGGGAGACACGTGGTTCGACACCCACGTCACGATCAACGTCGCCACGGGCCCCACAGCGAGCACGGCACCCACGGTCGCCGCCCCAGCCGCCTCGAGCGCCTCGGCGAGAGCCCCATAAGCGACGAGTGTGTTCGCGGCGCTGAGTGCAAGCATCGTCAGCTCCAGCCCACCGAGCCGGCTGACGGACGCCGGCGCGACGAAGGGCAGGAGTACCACCGCTGCGCCGACATAGATGATCAGCAGGATCTGCGTCGACTCGAGGTGCGCAACCAGCGCCTTCTGTGAGAGGCCGTACACGGCCCAGACGACGCTCGCCGACAGCAGGATGACGGCTCCCACGCCTTCCTTGCCGGAGAGATCCGCGAACTCGCGCACACGCACATTGAAGAACAGCAGCAGTCCGACGACGATGAGCGCAACGCCGATGATCTGCTTGCGGCTCAGGTGCTCGTGAAACAGCCAGACGCCTCCCAGCATCAACAGCAGCGGAGCGAGCTGCGTGATTACCGTCCCGGCGGTCGGGCTGACATAGCTGAGCGATACGAGGTACAGCACGTAGTTCGCCACCAACCCGAGGGTGGCAGCGAGGAGGAGCGCGACGCAGCGTCGCACCAGTACCGCGCGGCGCGCCGGCAGACGTCGTTTGACCATGAGCATGCCACCGAGCACGACCGCCGACACGGCGAATCGATACCAGGTGAGCGTGTACGGGTCGAGATGCCGCGACGCGATGCGCAGGGTGATCGGCAACACGCTCCACGCGACCACCGTGATGAGCGCCAGCCAGATCCCCCGCACTGT
>DATFHG010000037.1:0-14057 GCA_035248725.1 Gemmatimonadaceae bacterium
GATCTCGAGGACGAGCTGGCGTTCCACCGCGACGCGGTCGCCGCTCGGCTCACGACCGACGGCCACTCCCCCGCCGACGCCCTTCATGCCGCGCGCCGGGCGATGGGTAACGAAACTCTCATGCGCGAGGACGCGCGCGCCGTGTGGCTCTGGCCCGGCGTCGACGCGCTGCTGCAGGACGCGCGCGCCACACTCCGCGGGCTGCGCAAGGCGCGCGCGTTCACCTTCGGCGTCATGGTCACCTTCGCGCTCGGCATCGGCGCCAACGCGGCGATGTTCTCCCTCGTCGACCGCATCATGTTCCGGACGCCCGCGCTCATGCCCGACCCGGGCGCGGTGCACCGCGTCTACATGTACAAGTTGCGCGACGGCGTCGAGCACGAGACCGGCGGACAGTACGCGCGCTACGCGGACATCGCGCGCTTCACCTCGTCCTTCTCCGTCGTCGCCGCGCACACCACGCAGGAGCTCGCGGTCGGCGTGGGACAGGACGCGCGCGAGATGCGCGTCGGCATCGTGTCGGCGTCGTTCTTCAGATTGTTCGACGCGCCACCCGCACTGGGCCGGTACTTCGCCGACGGAGAGGACACGCCGCCCGCCGGTGCGCCCGTCGCCGTGATCAGCTGGAACACCTGGCAGCAGCGCTTCGGCGGCCGGCGCGACGCGATCGGCGCCACGCTGCACGTCGGCTCCGTCGTGTACACCATCGTCGGCGTCACGCCGAAAGACTTCGTTGGACTCTGGCCGATGCGTCCCCCCGTCGCGCTCATCCCCGTCGCGCCCTACGGCCAGAGCGTCGCGCCCGACCGCTGGGCAACGTCGTACGGCACCGCGATCGGCCTCTCGACGATCGTGCGACGCAAGCCGGGCGTCAGCTTCGCCGCCGCGCAGGCGGACCTCGCCAACGCGTTCCGTCGCAGCTACCTCACCCAGGTGGCGCTCGATCCGCGCAACGAGCCCATCGCGCACGTGCGCCCGCGCGCGGTGCTCGGGTCGGTGCTCGTCGAGCGCGGCCCCGAACGCTCGGACGTCGCAAGAGTCGCCATGTGGGTGGCCGGCGTCGCCATCGTCGTGCTGCTGGTCGCGTGCGCCAACGTCGCCAGCCTGCTGCTCGCGCGCGCGGTGAGCCGACGCCGCGAGATCGCGCTCCGCATCGCACTCGGCGTCAGTCGCGTGCGCCTGCTGTCGCAGCTGCTCACCGAGAGCATGCTGCTCGCGCTCGCCGGCAGCGCACTCGGACTCGTGCTCTCCCTCTGGCTCGGCGGCGCGCTGCGTGCCGCGTTCCTGCCGGGCACCGAGCCAGCACCCGTGTTCACCGACCCGCGCACGCTGCTCTTCGTCGCGGTGCTCACCGCGGTGGCCGGCGTGTTCACCGGCGCCCTGCCGCTGCTCCAGACGCGCCGTCTCGCGCTGACCGATGACCTCAAGTCGGGCGGGCGCGGCGCCAGCGGCGGACATGCCCGTTCGCGCGCACGCGTCGCGCTCGTGGTGCTGCAGGGCGCGATGTCGCTCGTGCTGCTCGTGGGCGCGGGATTGTTCGTGCGCAGCCTCCAGCACGTGCGCGGCGTGCGGCTCGGCTTCGACGCCGACTCGGTGCTCGTGGTGGAGCAGCACATGCGCGACGTGCGGCTGGATAGCGCGCAGCAAGTGGCGCTTCGCAATCGTCTGCTCGTCGTCGCGGCGACGATGCCGGGCGTGCGCCACGCGAGCTTCCAGTTCGCTGTGCCCTTTGGCGGCATGGCCAGCTGGCCGCTCTTCGTGGAAGGCATCGACTCGGTGGACGCATACGGGGAGTTCGACTTCAACGCCGTGTCCCCGGACTACTTCGCGACGATGGGCACGCGCATCCTGCGCGGCCGAACGTTCACCGATGCCGACGTCGCCAACGCGACGCACGTGATGGTGGTGGGCGCGGCGATGGCGGGCGTGCTGTGGCCTGACGATGACGCGATCGGCAAGTGCGTGCGCGTGTGGGCCGACACCATGCCATGCACGCGCGTCGTGGGCGTGGCCGAGGACATCCACACGCACGACGTCGGCCGCGAGCGGCGCTCGTACTATTACTATGTGCCCGCGGCGCAGGCGCGGCCCGCGGAGGGCGGGCTGTTCGTGCGTCCCGCGGGCGACGCGCGCCGGGCGGTGGAGCGCGTGCGCGAGCGGCTGCAGCGCGAGATGCCGGGCGCGTCGTACGTGACGGTGACGCCGCTGGCCAACAACGTGGACGCGCAGATGCGCTCGTGGGTGATGGGCGCCACGCTGTTCACCGCCTTCGGCGCGCTGGCGCTGCTGCTGGCGGCGGTGGGGCTGTACAGTGTGATCGCGTACCACGTGGCGCAGCGCGGGCAGGAGCTCGCGGTACGCGTCGCGCTGGGCGCCGCGGCGCGTGACGTGATGCGGCTGATCGTGGGCGAAGGCGTGGGCGTCGCGCTGGCGGGTACGCTCCTCGGCGCACTCGTGGCGCTAATCGCGGCGCCGTGGATCGCGCCGCTGTTGTTCGATCAGTCCGCGCGCGACCCGGTGGTGTACGCTGCGATGGGGGCCGTGCTACTCGTGGTCGCACTCGTCGCCAGCGCCGTGCCGGCCATCCGCGGCGCACGCATCAATCCGAGCACGGCACTGCGCGCAGAGTAGGCGTACCGCGCGAGTGCGATGCTCAGTGTTTGCTCAGGACGATACGATACGAGCCATCGGCGACAGACTTGATCGTCATCGTGACGCCGGTCGTCGCGTCGCTGTACGTCGAGACCTTCCCCCCCTGGAGCCCGTAGGTGGCGTTATACAGCGGCCCGACGGTCTTGATCGCCGTCGAATCACTTCCCACGACCGACGGCAGAATCGTTACTGGTCCGCCGCTCGCAGTTCCGCCGGTGGGCGCCGTGGCATCGAGGCGATAGAGAAGCACTCCCTCGTCCTTCGCCTGGGCGTCATGACCCGTTGCCTTGCGAACCTCGGCGACGATCGCGTGGCTCGCGTCCAGCTTGAGCATCGCGAGCTTCATCCCTCCGGGAACTTCCGTCGGAGCCAGCACGACTTCGGCCGTTCCATGATCCCAGCACGCCATCTCGTCGCTATGTATCCAGCCGAACTTGTACTTGTGCCAGGCGAAGAAGTGGAACGCGGGCACCGTCCAGCTCATGACGTCCCAACCGCCTGCCCATGTATACAGGGCGTAATAGTTGGATTGCGGCTGGAAACTGTAGAGATCAGGAATGCCGAAGGTGTGACCCGTTTCATGCGCGAGGATGTGCGCGCCGAAATTCGGCAACGGACTGTAATCCCAGAGGTCCGTCCCCAGTGTCGCGCCGTGGCGGATTTCCTTTCCGTCGGCCACGATCCCCGCTCCAGGCAGCGCGATGAAGGCGGGCGAGTACTCGATCTGGCTCCCCTTCGACGCGACGATATAGACGTGTGAGTACTGGCTGAAGTCGACGTCGGCATCGGCGAGCGCGATCGCCTGCGCCATATAGGTGCGCTGCACGTCGAACGTCACCGACCCGCGCTTCATGTTGTACGTCGACGACGCGTTCGGCATCCGATACCACGTGGGCATCACGGTGACGTCCAGCGACATCCGTCCGTACGACGCCTCGGCGTAGAAGGCTTTCGCGTCCGGCACGATCGCGTCCGCGTAGGATGCGGTGCTCGCGGTCGCCGGCGCGTCGCTGAAGTCGACAAACACCATCACCGCTTTCACGGTGCCGACGGGCCGGTAGAAGATGGAATAGTCCGTCGCTCCCTCGTTCAACCAATGCAGCCCGCTGGCATCGGGCACGGTGAGATCGCAGGCTACGGGCGCGTTCGCGGCTTCGCTGAAGCTGGCGCCGCTCGACGCCGCGGCTGCGCTGGCGACGACCGTCGCCGAGCCTGCCGATGGAACGAACTGGATTCGCGAGAGACCGTTGCCGTCGGTGGTGGTCGTGCCGACGGTCGTGGCGCCGACGCTCCACGAAACGGTCTGCCCGACGACCGGCGCGCCGTTCTGATCGGTGAACCGTACCGCGAGCGAGTCGCCAAGCGGCAGGCCAATCACACCGGTCTGCGCGTCGCCGGAAACCTTTGCGAGGGTTCCTATCGTCGTCGCGGCAGTGATGGTGAACGTGGCCTTGGCGCCGCTGATCGCCGCATCCACCTGTACCGGGCCGGCCGCGGATCCAAGAACGATGGCGTTCGCGGTTCGACCATCACTGTCCGTAATCGTCGACGCAGCGGACAGGGTTCCGCTGCCGGTCATGGTCCACGAGACCGTGGACGCCGGTACGCCGTTGCCGAATGCGTCGGTGACGCGAGCGACGAGCGAGTCAGCCAGCGTTCCGACGAGGCGCGCGCCCTGTGACTGCCCGGATACCGGGAGGATCGCCGACGCCACGCCGGCGATCACCGACAGTGTCAGTGGTTGCGACGTCACCGCGCCCGCGGAGGCCGTAATGCTCGCACTACCGACTGGTCCAATGGAGGTGACGACACCGGATGACGAGACTGTCAGGATCGCGGCGTTCGACGTCGAGAACGTTACAACCTGATTCGGTATGACGTTGCCGTGATCATCTCGCGCCACCGCGCCCAGCTGAAGTGTCGTTCCGGCCTGGAGAGAGCTGGCCGTGGACGACAGCTCAACGGCCGAGACGCTCGCAGGAGATGTGGACGTGTCAGAGCCGCACGCGGCGGCGACGACAACCGCCACCGCCGGCGGGAGGTACCGAAGGAATGACCGCATTGAGCGATCATTTCACTTGGACCAGCGCCGCGCAAGTCAGCATCTCGCAGGACTTCGCTAGACACGTCACGTAACGCGCGCCATGTTAGCGCGCATGAAGACGAGCGCGCGTACACTGACCCGGCTCGCCGCTTGTTTCGCGCTCGCCAGAACGCTGGCCGGCTGTGGAGACGCGACGGGCCCGAAGCCGACAGGACTTGCCATGGCGGCGCCGCCGAGTACGACCGCGGAGACGCTGGTATCGCTGGCGTCACAGCCGCAGATCCAGGCGGTCGGTGCCGATTTCGGAGTCGTGAAGAAGGCCGGCATCGTCGTCACGGCCGACATCGAGTCCGGGGACGCCATCGTCGTCGACGGCGCCACCGCGACCACGGACGCCGAGGGGATCGCGCACTTCAGCAATCTCACCCTCGGCGCCGCGTCCGAGACGGGCGGCGCAATCAGCGTGCGCTTCTCCGCCCCGGGACTCACGCCGGTCTCTGCCCCGGTCCAGCTGACCTGCGCGGTGACGCCGCTGACGCTGGGCGTGACTGCGACGGGGACCATTGCCGCCGGCGACTGCGCCAGGACCGACGACCACGAGCGCTACAAGCTGTTCTCGCTCGACGCGCCCGCGGGCACGAAGGCGCTGCTCGTCGCCGATACGTCTACGGCATTCCTGCCCACGACGGGACTGAGCAGCGGCGGCGACGCGACGAATGGACTGGTAGGGTCCGCGGTGTCCGGACAGACGGGCGTCGCGCTGAGGTTCCTCGTGCCCCCCGGCGCGCAGCGGATCACCGCGGGCGCAGCGCAGCTGAACGCGACGGGCGCCTTCCGGTTGCGCGTGACGGCGGCGCCCGAGGAGGTCGCCTCGGAGTGCTACGTGCTATTCACGCATCCCCTGTCAACGAACCAGACGCTGAGCACCAACTGCGCTACGAGCAACCGGATCTCTGAGAGCTACTACTTCAACCTCCGTGGCGGCGCGACGGCCAACATCATCGTCGCGAGCAGCGCATTCACGCCAAGCATCGAGCTGCGGCAGTACTCGCCGGACGCGTCGGTCGCGTCCAACGTCGCGACCGGGACTACCGCGACCATCAGTTATACGAACACCGACGCCTCGGCGCGGCTGTACTACCTCGTCGTCAGTTCACCGGACGGAACGGGCACGGGGAGCTACACAGTCCAGTCCACCCTGACCATTCCCGGATGGCGAGCCGATGACCGCGCGGAGCCCATGTCCATCCGTCTGCCACTCGGTCGTTAGCGGAACTCACAGCGATCGATGCTCGCCAGCGCTATCTGATTCCCACTCTGCGCATCAGCTGCGGCATCCGGGGATCGGATCGCAGCGGGTCCACTGCCGGCGCCCCGCTCAGCATCAACAGCTCGCTCAGCAGCCACCGCTGTCGACGGAGCCACACAAACGCCGAGTCGCGGTCGCCCCATGTGTGCACCGGGTTTCAACGCTCGTCGGCTGCCACCGTGTCGACGACCGTGACTGGCGCATCGCCGCTCACGCCACCGTACTTCACCGTCAGATGCGCCGTGCCGGCGGCGACGGCCACGATTACTGGCGCGTAGCCAGGCGCTTCCGCACCACAATCGGCAGTGGCCTTGCGCACGACTGCCGTGGACGCGGGAAACGTGAACTCCGCGTCGTATAGCCCGGTAGATGGACGAGCTGCACCGTTCCCATCCACCGGGTGCACCACGAACGCACTGGAAAGGCAGTGCGATTCCCCGGGAACGAACACGGGGTCCTCGAGCTCGGCGCTGACACTCGGCCCGCCGGTAGCGACGACGGTGAGCGGCATTGAGACGGTTTTCCCTCTCAGCGTCGCGGTGAAGATCGCGCTGCCCACACCGACAGCCGTCACTGGCACCTTCCCATACTCGCTCGGCCCATCGATCGTGATTACGGCGGGGTTCGACGTCGCGATCTCCGGCTCTGGCATTGGGACGATGGCTCGAGCCCAACTGCTCTGACACACGATGGTCATGGATTGCCCCACGGCCGGGTACTCGAAGGGCGTGTGGCATTCGAACGACAGCAGCGCCGGCTGCACCGGGTCAGTGCAGCTCAGCGCGCCGAGCGAGACGATGGCCGCTATCCCGACCCGCGACCTGCGACCCACGACCTATCTGTACTCACACGCCGCCACTGTCCCGGCGACGCCCGCTCCACCAGGATTTCCTGACGACGGACCGCCCGCGCCTGCGGCGCCACCCTGGCCTCCGCTGATCGTGTTCGCCGCGCTGCTCGTGCAGTAGTTCAGCGTGCCCACGCCCGACGTGAAGATGCCGAAGCTCGCGCCACCGTTGCCGCCCGCGCCACCCGATCCGTGGCCACCGCGACCGCCATCGCCCCCTCGCCCGCCTGCCTCGCCACAGAAGGCGGTGAGCGGCGACGTCTGGCCGCCCGGCGCACCGATGCCGCCGTCCTTGCCCGACGCTCCAGCGCCGCCGGCACCACCGTTGCCACCGGTGCCGCGTACGATCGTGTTGGCGGTGACGGTTGGAGCCGCGCCCACGATAAAGATTCCGAATGCGGCACCGCCGGCCGACCCGCCAGTGCCCCCGGCGCCGCCGACGCCGCCGGAGCCACCGCCGCCGCCTTCTCCGCCCAGGACGTCCCTTGCCGACTGCCCGGTGATCCAGTGCGCGCCACCGCCCGCACCGCCACCGCCACCCCCGCCCCCGTTTCCGCCGGACGTGCCGCTGGCGCTCACTGAGGCGAACCACTGCCCGTTGGCCACGCCCGTCTGCGTCGCACCGCCAGCCGCTCCGACGCCATTCGCGCCGTCACCGCCGCGAGCCCCGTCGCCGCCGACGCGCACCGGCGACGAGCCATCGTTGCTCACCAGGCACACCGCGTTGCCGTTCAGGTCGAGCTGGAGCACTGCGTCGAAGCCACCCTTGCCGCCCGCGCCCGCGGACCCGCCCATCGCGCCGTCGCCGGCCGCACCGTTCGCTCCGTCGAGCGCGCTGAACTGTGTGAAATCGCTCGCCGGAGTGCATGTGTTGCCGCCACCGTTGCCGCCGCGCACGTCATCGCCCGCGTAACTACGACTGCCACCATTCGTGGGAAATCTGTTGTTCGACGCATCGCACTGGCCCGTGCCCGTCGCGACCTTGGCGTCCAGTCCCACGGCGCCGTTCGCCGGCACGCTGGTCGCGGTTCCATCAATGCCCCCGTTGCCCGGGCCGCCGACGCCACCGTAGATGACGTCGTTACGGATGGTGAGCCCGCCGCTGTTCGCGACGTACAGCGCGTACGAGTTACCACCGGTCTTGGTGTTTACCGGGCCGCGCACCACGAATCCCTCGAACAGCGTCGCCGACGTGATGCCTGTCGCGACCACGGTCCGGTCGTGATTCGTACCCGGCGCTGTAGACACGCCGTCGATGATCGTGTTCGTGGACGACAGATGCCGCTGCCACGTCTCGGGCGCGAAGCCGCCGAGCAGGTTGCGTCCGTTCGCGAGCGTGATGGACTCGGTGTAGTGGCCGTCGGCGACGCGTATCTCGTTGCGTCCCACCAGCGCGGCGCGGTTGAGTCCCTGCGTGATGCTCTTGCACGGATGGTTGTTCGCGCCGCTTCCCAGGATGCCCAGTCCGCACGTCGCGTCGTCCGCGGCATTCGGATCGCTCTGTGACACGTAGATCGCGCTGGCGTAGGGGGAGCCGGTCACCACCATCGTGACCGTCACCGTTTGCGGCGTGACGCCTCCGTCGCCCGAGACCGTGAGCGTTGTGCTGTACGATCCGTCCGGAACGTTCATGAGCGTCGGCGTGAGCGTGAGCAGCGCCGGTGCCGAGGTGCCACTCAGCGTGGGCCACAGCCAGTTGGGTGGCGGATTCATCGTCAGGGCGAGACCCGTCAGCGTTCCCCCTCCCGTATTCGTCACCTGCACGGTGGCGACGGCGGGGTCGACGACTCCATTGGTGAAGTTGAACGCCACTGACGACTTCGAGAGCGAGAGGATCGGCGGCGGCACCGGGATGTTGTGCAGGTCGGCCGCGACGAGCATGACGACGTCGAACACCTGCACGTCCTTCGAGACCTCGAAGCCCACCGTGTGGGCCGCGGACGTGGCGCCCGGCGCGAGCGGCGCCGCGAACTCCTCCCAGCGGAAGCAGTCGGACGTGGGCGACCCGCCGCAGTGCGTGTCGTTGAAGAAGTTGTAGGGCGCGCCATCCCAGTCACTGGTGGGAGTGATGGCGCTCGATCCTCCCTGCACCACTTTCGTGTCGAAGGGGAAAAGCAGCAGCCCCTGCGTGCCCACCGGTGGGATCGGGAAGGTAGGCTTCACGAGCTCCACGTTCGCGAGCGAGTTCCTGATGGCGACGTCGAAGCGCACGATGGAGCGCTGCGAGCCGGATGCCGTGCGCGTCATGTTCGACGTCACGATCTGCACGCCGTCCGTGCCGATGAGCGAGGTCGCCATCCCTGCCGGTGCGTCCTCGGCCGCCACCGTCCTGATGGCGTTGGTGCCGACGTCCACGCGCAGACGGATCGCGATGGTGCGCACGTCATCGGGATTTATCGGAGTCGCGGGGGACGTGGACGAATGTCCGTCGCAGCGCGTGAAGAGCGCAAAGAGGGGGAGCAGGAATGCAGCGGCAATGCGGCTGCTGCGTCGACCGTGGCCGAGAGACATCAAAGACCTCGCTGGGCGGCTTGAGCGCGAAGGGGGCGTAGCGCGGAGTACGTGGAGCGGCGAATGTATTGTCGTGCACGCGGTGCGTCCACCACGAAGCGGAGGATCCATGCGCTTCCTCGCCCTGCTCTCCAGCCTGCCTATCTGCGCCCTCGCCCAGTCAGCCGCAACTGTCTCGCAGCAAGGTTTGCCGAGCGCGACGCCTGAACAGGTGGGCCTCTCGACCTCGGCGCTGCGCCGAGTGGACGCGCAGCTGCACGCGTGGGTGGACTCGGGCAAGGTGGCCGGGATCGTCGGCGTGGTGATCCGTCACGGAATGATGGCGTACGTCACCAGCGCGGGCTCGCTGGACTCGGCGGGCGCCCCGATCGCGGGCGACGCCGTGTTCCGCATGTACTCGATGACCAAGCCCATCGCGTCCACCGCCGTGATGCAGCTGGTGGAGGCCGGTAAGGTGCGGCTGAGCGATCCCGTGTCGAAGTACATCCCCGCATTCGCGAACACGAAGGTGTTCGTGGGCGGAAGCATGGCCCAGCCGCAGCTCGCAGCGCTCGCGCGGCCCATCACCATCGCGGACCTGCTGACGCACACGTCCGGCCTCACGTACGGCGTCTTCGGCAACTCGGCGGTGGATTCGCTGTACGTGCGCGCGAACATGCTCGGCTCGCAGTACACGCTGGCGCAGTTCGCGGACAGCATCGCGATGCTGCCCCTGCTCTTCCAGCCCGGCACGCGCTTCAACTATGGGCTCTCGATCGACGTGCTCGGGCGCGTGGTGGAGGTGGCGAGCGGGATGACGTTCGACGCGTATCTCGACAGCGCCATCTTCCGACCGCTGGGGATGACGTCGACCGCGTTTCATCCCACGCGGAGCATGCGCGCGCGCATGACGCGCGTGTACGCGCCGACGCGCGCAGGAAAGTTGATGGCGTTGGGCGCCAACGCGGACGCGATGTACGCCGACTCGAGCCGGATGCTGTCAGGCGGCGCGGGGCTTCTGTCGACGATTCCGGATTATGCCCGCTTCGCGCAGATGCTGATGAGTGGCGGTGAGCTGGACGGGCACAGGATCCTCAAGCGCGAGACCGTGCATCTGATGATGCAGAACCATCTGCCGCTCGCGCTCACGCCGATCATGGCGAAGGAGCCCGAGCCGCCCGGCAGGAACGGCTTCGGGTACGGCGGCGCCGTGCGCCTGGATTCCGCGAGCGCGCAGATGCCGGGGAGCGCCGGGACGTTCCGCTGGAGCGGCTACGCGTCCACGTTTTTTTGGATCGATCGGCAGAACGACCTGATCGGGATGCTGTTCACGCAGTTCATCCCCGAGCCCGCGGTCTGGAGCATCGACGGCGAATTTCAGAAGCTGGTGTATGGCGCGCTGAGGCCTGGATCTGGTGCTCTCACCGAGCAGGGCCAGCTCGCAATGCAGGAATTCTCATTCAATGCCGCTCAGGCGCTCGGTGCGGGCCACGAGCAGCTGGACAAGTACACCACATCCTCTTCCTATAGAAGGAGGAACTACGACCCCGCGCATCCCCTGGTCGGCTCGTTCATCGGGAAGGATTGCAAGGACAAACCACTGCGCCTGGTGTTCGTCGCGTTCAAGCCCGCGAGCCCGGACGTCCCCCTCGCCGCCGCGGTATTCCGCGTCGTGGGAGATTCCCTGCAGCTCGAGGCGGAGGGACCGGGGATGAACAAGGACGTTCCCGGGCTGGTGGCGCGCTTCAGGAATCCGAAGAAGTCTGGAGAGTGCGTCGAGTGACGTCGAGTTCTGCGCCCCTGCGACTTCGCCTGTTCGGCCCCCCTGGCGTCATTCGCGCCGACGGCGCGCCGGTGAGCGGCGGCGGTGTCGAACCTCAGCGCCTCGCACTGCTGGCATTGCTCGCGCTCCACCCGAAGCGCACCGTCTCGCGCGCCGAGCTCACGCGATATCTGTGGCCCGCGCTGAACGCCGAACAGGCGCGCCAGGCGCTCAACCAGGCGCTCTTTGCCATCAGCAAGACGCTCGGCGACGACGCGATCTTCCCGAGCGCAAAGGAGGTTCGCCTTGGCGGCCGCGTGAGCGTGGACGCACTCGAGTTTCAATCCGCGCTCGAGGAGGGACGTTCCCAGGACGCGATGCAGCTCTACACCGCTCCGCTGCTGGATGGGTTCGACCTCGATGGCGCGTCGGAATTCCGGGACTGGGCCGCCACGCAACGCGCCCGGTTCGCGACCGCCGCCAGGACGCAGCGGCCGGTTGCTGCGGCGAGCGAAGTTCTGCACGACCTCGCGGCACCCGAGACTGCGAACCCGATTGTGGACCCGACTCCCGTGGTTCCATCCGTCGAAAGGCCGCGAAGCCGTGGGCCCCGCAAACGCGAGCCGGCGCCGGATCTGGAGATACTCGCAGAACCGGTCATACAGGCGCGCGTCGAACAGTCCCCGGATGCGGTGGAGCTCGAGTCGAGTGTAGCCCCGGAGCCGGAGCTGCTGACGAACGCGCCACCCGCGCCACCCGCGCCACCCGCGCCACCCGTCGAACCTGAGCCTGTGGTGCAGGCCGCACCGGAGCCAGGGTTGATGACGAACGCCGTTCCCGAACTGGAGTCCGCGGCGAGCGTCCCGCCCGAAGCTCTCGCGACACCCGAGCCTGAGGAAACCGCGGACGCCACTTCGCCTCCGCCTCCCGCGCCACCCGAGCCGCGTGCGCCGGAACCGCAGGAAGCCGTGCTGGTCGCGGACGAGCGGCTCGAGCCCGAGCCCGAGCCGCCCACACCGGTCGAGACCAAGCCGAGCGAGAAGCGTGTGAAGCGACGGAGATGGAAGTTCCCTCTCCCGTCCACGCGATTTGTGGTCATAGTGCTTGCCCTGGTTGCGCTCGGCGCACTCGGGTACATGGCGCGTGGCTCGGTGGGAGTCGCACGCAGAGGCATCGCCGCGATTCGCAGCCGAGCCGACGCCGCGCGGCTGGCTCGTGAAAAGGAACGCTCCATCGCGGTGCTGCCAATCGGGTACAGGGGACGCGATCGGGCGGATGCTGCGCTTGCGGCGCGTGTCACGGAGGAACTGCGACCAATGCTCACGCGTGCGGGAGTGCTCGTCAAGCCGAGCACTGCCCTGACTCGCGGCGGGAATGTCCGCGTCATCGCGGACTCGCTGAAAGTCGCGTACGTACTCCAGGGCGTGATGCAGAGGGAGGACTCAGGTGTCGCGTTTCGTTTTCAGCTCGTGAACACTGTCGACGGCACTACGCGCTGGGATTACACGTATCGTCCGAATCTGGCGGACATCCCGGTCCTGGAGGAGGACGTCGCGTCGACGGTGGCGAAGCAGATTCTCCAAGGCTCACGTGAGCACGATTGAGACGCTCTCCCTCCTCCAGCCAGCGCGACGGACACCCTCCGCCCCGCGGACCAGGCCTTCTCGAACGAAAGTGGGACGCGGATGAACGCCGATCGAGCGGATGAACGCGGAATGTTTGGAGGTTTTCCAATTCAAGCCTCCGCGTTGACCCCCCATGCACTCTGGTTGAGAACCGAATGGCATACGACGCTTCCGTCGCTCACGATTGTTATCGTGCGCGTTCGGCATCGGCGCGATCCGCTGAGTCCCCACGAGCGCGTGACGCGAGCGGCGGCGCGGACGGCGGGGAGCCCTGAGCGGACCGTCTGAGGCGCAGCGCGCCACCTAGCGCGCAAGCCGAAGCCAGCGAGCACCGCAGGGAGCGAAGCGTTTTAGCGAGCGACCGAGGAGCGCAGCGTGGTCCGCTCGGGGCTCCCTGCCGCCACGCCGCGCGCGGCCTCGAGACCGTCACCCTCTATGTTTCCGCATGACGTTCGGTGCCCTCAAGCTTCACCCCAGCCTCCTCGCGGGTATCAAGGACCTCGGCTTCGCCAGGCCGACGCCGATCCAGCGCGACGCCATTCCCGCCGCGCTCGACGGCCGCGACGTGCTCGCGTGCGCGATGACCGGCAGCGGCAAGACGGCCGCCTTCCTGCTGCCCGTGCTGCATCGACTGCTGGCGAAGCCGCGCGGCAGGACGCGCGCGCTCGTCCTCACTCCGACGCGCGAGCTCGCGGCCCAGGTACACCAGGAGCTGAGCGACCTCGCCGTGCACACGCCGATCACATCGGCGGCCGTGTTCGGCGGAGTGGGCATCGGGCCGCAGGAGCACGCGTTCCGCGCCGGTGTCGACGCCATCGTCGCCACCCCCGGACGCCTGCTCGACCATCTGCGCCAGCCCTACGCGAAGCTGGACCACATCGAGGTGTTGGTGCTCGACGAGGCCGACCGCATGCTGGACATGGGCTTTCTCCCCGACCTCCGGCGCGTGCTGCGGCTGCTGCCACGAAAACGTCAGACACTGTTCTTCAGCGCCACGCTCCCGCCGCCGATCGTCCAGCTCACCCGCGAGATGCTGCACAACCCCGCGACCATCAACATCGAGCGCGCGGCCACACCCGCCACCGGCATAACGCAGGCTGTGTATCCAGTGCCACAGGAGCTCAAGTCCGCCCTTCTTCTCAAGCTCCTCGAACGTGGACTGATGCGCGAAGCGCTGGTGTTCACCCGCACGAAGCACCGCGCGAACCGGCTATGGGAGTTTCTCACGAAGCGTGGGATCAAGGCCGCACGCATCCACGGCAACCGTTCGCAGAACCAGCGCACGGACGCGCTGCAGGGATTCAAGGACGGCACGTACCGCGTGCTCG
>DATFHG010000038.1:0-12431 GCA_035248725.1 Gemmatimonadaceae bacterium
CGGATCCGGGAAACTCGCGGTTCTCGGCGGAGCAGGTGAGTCGCGTTGCGTATGGTACGCGTCCGGACGTGCTCGGCGACTACCAGGCCAGCACACATCTCCAGGGCGAGCTACTCGGCGTCATGCTCGACCTGATCATCCGTGACGCGACGTCCAATCGCCGCTCGATGGACGACGTGATGCGACTGATGCTCGACCGCTTCGGCGGTGCGCACGGCTTCAGCACCGCGGACGTTCAACAGGCCGTGGAGCGCGTGTGCGGTTGCAGCGTCCAGCGATTCTTCGACGCGCACATCCGCGGCGCACAACCGATCGCCTTCGGCCGCTATCTCGCGCTCGCGGGCCTGAGTGTGAGTGTGGCGCGCGTACCCGTACTCCGGGACGGAAAGCCGGCACCCGATTTCCGCATTCGCGGGTGGAATGCGCCCGGTGACAGCGCCCTGTCGTTGATCCTCTGGGATCGCTCGAGCGCGTGGGGGCGCGCGGGCCTGCACAGCGGCGACCGGCTGGTGTCGATCAATGGCGCGACGCCGACGACATGGGGAGCGCTGCGCCAGATCGTCAGCGCTCTGCAGATCGGGGATACCGCTCGTCTGGTCGTGCGGCAGAAACCGTCGGGGGCGACGCGTACCGTCGAGGTACCGATCGCCGGCTACGATCAACCGCGCGTGTCGATCACACACGTGTCGAATCCGACGCCGCGGCAGGAGCGGTTGCTCAGCGCGTGGCTCGCAACCGCGACTGCACATCCGAACTGAGTCGCAGTAGCTGCTCTGGCGAACTCGAGGCCCGCGCTGCCAAATAGGGCATGCGCAAATACACTCGCGGTGAATTTCTCGGCTTGAGCGCGATGCTCGCCGGCGTGCCGATGCTCGAGCGGTTGAAGGGTCTCGCGACCGTACGAAGAACGGAGCCGAGCGTCTCGGAGCGGCCGGATTTCGTGGTCGTGAACGCGCGTGTGCTCACCCAGGACGCCGCGCTTCCACGCGCAGAAGCGTTCGCCGTGACCCGTGACAGGTTCACCGCCGTGGGCAGCAATGCCGATGTCCGCAATCTCGCGTCGGCCAATACGCGCGTCGTCGACGCAGCCGGCGCCACCGTGCTTCCGGGGTTCATCGACTGCCACTGTCACCCGAGCGGCGTGACGGAGCTGTATGACGTGGACGCGAATCTGCGCAGCGTCGCGGCAATCCAGGCCGCGCTGCGCAAGAAAGCCGCGTCGACGCCGCCGGGATTCTGGATCGACGCGTACATGTTCGACGACACGAAGCTCACCGACGGGCCGCTCACCCGCGCGGCGCTGGACGCGGTGTCGACGCGACACCCGATCGGCGTGCACCACCGCGGGGGACACACCAGCTGGTACAACACCAGAGCGTTCGAGCTCGCCGGCGTCACGAAGGACACCCCCGACCCGACCGGCGGCCGCTACTTCCGCGATCCCAACGGAGAGCTGAACGGCCACGTCGCCGAGCTGGCGACGGACGTCATCGAGCGCGCGGGACAGCGCGAGGTGTTCACGCCCGAGCAGCAGCGTGAGCGCGCGCGGCTCGGCATGCAGCACATATCCCGGCTGCTCGCCGCGGCGGGGCTCACGTCCGTGCACGACGCCAGCGCCGGCGCGCAGTCGATCCGCGCGTACGAGGATGCGCGTGCCGCCGGCGAGCTGCGCCATCGCGCGTATCTGATGGTCTGGGGCGCAGGCGACGGGAACGCGTACGACAAGCTGCGCGACGCGGGCGTCTACACGGGCTTCGGCGACGAGTGGATCCGCATCGGTGGCGTGAAGCGGGCCGCGGACGGGTCCGCGTCGGAGCGCACGATGCGCATGAGCACCCCGTATGTGGGGACGAACGACTACGGCATCCTCACCATGTCGCAGCAGGAGATCGACGCCGCGGTCGAGGACGCGCACCGCCACGACTGGCAGATCGGGATTCACGCCAACGGCGACGTCACCATCGACATGGTGCTCAAGGCCTACGAGCGCGTGCTGAAGCAGTGGCCGCACCCCGACCGCCGGCATCGCATCGAGCACTGCACGCTCGTGAACGACGACCTACTGAAGCGCATCAAGGCCACGGGGACGATACCGACGCCATTCTGGACGTACGTCTACTACCACGGCGAGAAGTGGGCGAACTACGGCGACGAGAAAGTCAGCCGCATGTTCGCGCACCGGTCCTTCCTCGACTACGGCATCAACGTGGTAGGCGCGTCGGACTACGGCCCCGGCCCGTTCGAGCCGTTGATGGCGCTGCAGAGCATGGTGACCCGCACCGACTATCGCGGCCGCGTCTGGGGCGCGAACCAGCGCGTCAGCGTGGATGAAGCGATCCGCATCGCCACGGCCAACGGATCACGCGCGTCGTACGAGGAGGCGCTCAAGGGCAGCATCACCGCCGGCAAGCTCGCCGACTTCGTGATGCTCGAGAAGGATCCCCACGATGTCGACCCGAACACGATCAAGGACATCAAGGTGGTGCGCACCGTGGCCGGCGGGCGCACCACCTACGACGGCTAGTGCGTGACCGAGTCGATCATGGCGTGCGCGGCGGCCGTCAGCGCGGACGCGCTCGCGTCGGAGAGACGCCCCGAATTCCGAAGCGCCGCGACTTCATTCACGAATGCATCGAGCTGATTGCGTGCCGCGTCCGTGTGGCCGGTCTCGATCTGCTTCGCGGCGGCGTCCAGCTTCGCCGTCAACGACGTCGCGTTGCCCTTCGGCAGCGCGGCCGCGTCGACCGCGGCGAGCACGGATGTCATTCCGCTCTCGACCTCGGCTTCGACGTCGTCCTGCAGCAGCGCGAGCAGGTCGTAGCCGCTGAGTCGTTCCACGGCGTTCACGGTCGTCTTGTACTCCGCCCAGTCGACGTCGCGGATTCCGGGCACGTTCGGCATGATCACCGCGGTCACGTCCACGTCGCGCCAGCTGTGTACATCGGCCAGACCGTGGTTGCGTGGCATCACGACCACGACCTTCCACATGTACTCGGGGATCGTGATCTTGCCCTCGTTCTTCAGGGTGCCCTTGCTGCCTGAGGCGCCTGCGATGACATAGACCTCCTTGTCATCGAAACGCGCCAGATCGCCGATGTCGTTCTCCATCGTCGCCCAGGGACCCTGATTGTTGTCGGACGCCTGTGGGACGACGTTCGAGAACAGGTACGTGTTGGCGTTGTCCAGGCTCGCCGACGTCCGATCGAAGGAGCGCGCCAGGTGGCCGCGATCGATTCCATAGCCGGCGATGGTGCCCGCGTCGGTGTAGTCCGCCGTCGTGTAGCGCTGGAAGTCCGGTGGCAGCAGCGGATCGAAGGTGAAGCAGTCGCAGCGATCCTCGGCGCCGAAGTGCGACGCCTCGAGGTCGTAGCTCACCCAGTTCGGAATGCCGCGCGTCCGGTTGAATGACGACGTGTACTGCGGCCGTCGGATGATGTAATCATCGCTCGCGTCCGCGTCCGTGGGCTCGCCGAACTCGGTGTTGCCGACGTAGGACGCGGTCGTGCTCGCGACGGCGACGTGGCTCGGCAGCGAGATCGTCCCCGTCTCGCCGGTCGCAGACGTCGCGCGAAATGTCATCGTGCCCGCCGCGAGCGCGTGCATGACTCCGCGCGCGTCGATCGTCGCGATTTCGGGTGCGAGTGATTCCCACGTGAACGTGGATGCCGTCGAGCCGCCCCGGCCGTCGTTCAGCTTCGCGAAGATCTGATCCTCGAAGCCGACGGGCAGCGGCGGGTCGCTCGAGAGCCGGCCCGTGAACGACACGAACGGTGGCGGCGCGACGTTGCATGCGCCAAAGCTCGAGCGCGCCGGCCCGTACCAGCCTTGCGCGTCACGCTGCAGGGACTCGCCGATCGCATCTCCGGTCTCCGCGCGTCCGATGTCGACCGACACATGTCCGACAGCGGGGCCGTCCGCGGCGCGGAAGACGCCTTCGTACGAGATGAACTCGACGAGACTTCCGGAGCCGTTCACCAGTGCGATGCCGTCCGGACTGCCATTCTGGATTCCGTTTGCGGGGTACGTGACGACCACGACGCCGCGGCCATTGCACGATGTCGGCAATGTGCCGCTCAGGGCGCGCGTGTCGTACGCGGTGCCTCCGTTCCCGTTGTAAAGCACGATCGACCAGTTGCTCAGGCTCTGGCCGGCGGGTCCCTCGATCTCGATCGCTTCGCCGACGTCGCTGCCATCATTGTCGTAGTGCAGCTCGGAGACGAACACCGCGGAGGGCGGCAGCGGCGTAGGCTCCTCGACGTGCAGCGCGATGCTGGTGTGCGCTCCGCTCGAGGCGGTTGCTGTGATCGTCACGTCCCCACTGGCGAGGGCCGTGACGTTGCCACCCGCGCTCACCGTGGCGATGTCGCTAGCGCTGCTGGTCCAGCTCACCGTCGCGCTTGGGATGCGCGTGCCCGTCGCGTCCAGCGCGGTGGCGTCGATGCGCTGACGCTGGCCCGCGAACATGGTGGCCGTCTCGGCGGTGAGGGTGATGTCGGCTACCGGGATCTCCGTCAGCGGCGGCGCGTCGTTGCAGCTGCCGAACGTGTTCGCCGCCGGTGCGCGCCACACGTCCTGGTTGGATCGCTGCAGCGACTGGCCGACAGGCTCCGTTCCCGCCTCGCGCGCGCCCATCTCCCGCGAGCGCAATCCCAGGGCGGGACCGCTGGTCGCGGTGAAAGTCCCCTCGTACGACAGAAATTCGATGACCATGCCGTTCGCGTCGACGAGCGCGACGCCGTCAGGGTCGCCGTTCTGGATTCCATTGCTCGGGTACGTGAGCACCACGACGCCCCAGCTGCCACACGTGGCCGGAATGGCGCCGCCGAGGGTAGTCGTGAAGTACGAGGCGCCGCCATTGCCGTTGTACAGCACGACGCTCCAGTTCGTCAGGTCGGTGCCCGCAGGTCCGGAGACCTCGATGGCTTCGCCCACATCGCCACCCGTGTTGTCGTAATGGATCTCGCTGAAGCGCACCGGCGGGATCGTGAGACTCGACTGGCCAGCCGGAGTCACCGCCAGCGGTGCCGTCGTGCGCGTGATGGCGCCATCAGGAACGCAGTGAGAGGCAGACCCGACAATGGCAACGGCAAACGCGGCGGCGCGGAGCGCACGGATGGGAAAAGACACGGCAAGGATGGGAGGAGGGAGCGTCAAAAGTAGCGCCGGTACACGGCTGCGTGCAGTCGGCGCTCAGCGCATTCGCGTTTGCAGTTCTGCCGTCAGAATGACTTATTCGATGCAGAGCCCAACGAGGAATAGCATGCGTCGCGTTCGCCTGATCCTGACTCTCAGCGCCTCCGGCCTGAGTGCCCTGAGCGCTCAGCAGCAATCGTCGTCGCCGTCGATCACGTATCCCGTTCCGAAGAAGGTGGATACGGTGACGAACTACTTCGGTGTCACGATTCCCGATCCGTTCCGCTGGATGGAAGACATCGAGACGCCTGAGGTCGCCGACTGGGTGAAAGCCGAGAATGCGATCACGCTTCCGTACCTGGCCTCGCTGCCGGGCCGGGATGTTTTCCAGACGCGCCTCACCGCGCTGTACAACTACGCGCGCACGGGACTCCCCGCCTGGCGCGGCGGCCGCTGGTTCTACACGAAGAACAGCGGTCTGCAGCGACAGAATGTCTGGTACGCGCGCCGGACGCTCGATGGACCGGAGACCCTGATCCTCGATCCCAACGTCCTGTCGCCGGATGGCTCGATCGCGCTCTCCGGATTCGCGCCGTCTCCCGATGGAAAATTGCTGGCGTACGGCCAGAGCGAGGGCGGCTCGGACTGGATCACCTACTACGTGCGCAACCTCGCTACCGGCAAGAACCTTCCGGACACCGTCCGCTGGGTGAAGTTCAGCGGCGCCTCGTGGACGCGGGACGGCAAGGGATTTTTCTACTCGCGCTATCCCGAGCCCGCCGCGGACAAACAGATCAAAGTCAAGCTCGAGAATCAGACGCTGTACTATCACCGCGTCGGTACGCCTCAGTCGCAGGACGTGAAGATCTACGCGCGACCGGACGCGCCCACGTGGTACATCTTCAGCGGCATCGAGGACAGCGGACGGTATCTCTTCATCGCCACGTCGAAGGGGACGGATCGCAACGAGCTCTACGTCGCGGACATGGGCGACCCACGTCATCCCAACGTGACGGCGCCGATCAAGCCGATCGTGACCGGTCATGACGCCAATTACGCGTGGATGGGCGTCGCGAACGGAAAGATCTACATGCTGGTCGACAAGGACGCGCCCAACCGGAAGATTGTGGCCCTGCCGGCGTCGAATCCGGGACCGAGCGGCTGGCAGACGGTCGTGCCGGAAGGCGACATGCCGATCGAGAACGCGACGCTCGTCGCCGGCCGCATCGGCGTGCTGTCGCTGCAGGACGTCGCGTCGGTCATACGCCTGTATTCGCTCGACGGAAAGCTCGAGCGGACGCTCCCCATGCCCGGCTACGGCTCGGCGAGCACGCTGATCGGGCGACTGGACCGGCCGGAGATCTTCTACGTGTTCGCGTCGCCGACGTCACCGCCGACGGTGTATCGCTATGACGCGGCGACGAACGCGAGCAAGCCGTTCAACCCGCCGCGACTCACGTTCGATCCCACCAAGCTCACCACGGAACGCGTGTTCTACACGAGCAAGGACGGCACGCGCGTTCCCATGTTCATCACGCACCGCACGGACATGCCGAAGGACGGCAGCAATCCGACGATGCTCTACGCGTACGGCGGTTTCGCCATCTCGTCTCGGCCGACGTTCAACCCAGCCATCATCGCCTGGGTGGAGCAGGGCGGTGTGTATGCGCTGGCCAACATTCGTGGCGGCGGCGAGTACGGTGAACGCTGGCACGAGGCGGGCAAGTTCGAGCGCAAGCAGAACGTTTTCGACGATTTCATCGCCGCCGCCCAGTATCTCATCAACGAGAAGTACACGTCGGCGTCGCACCTGGCGATCAATGGCGCGTCGAATGGCGGCTTGCTCGTGGGCGCAGCGATGACGCAGCGACCCGACCTGTTCGCCGTCGCCCTCCCGCAGGTGGGCGTGATGGACATGCTCCGCTACGACCGGTTCAGCGCCGGCGCGGGATGGGCCGTGGAGTACGGGTCGTCGTCCGACTCGACCGCGTTCAAGTACCTGCGCGCGTACTCGCCGCTGCAGAACATCCACGCCGGCACCTGTTATCCGGCGACGCTGGTGACGACCGCGGATCACGACGACCGCGTCGTACCGAGCCACTCATTCAAGTTCACGGCGACGCTGCAGGGCGCGCAGTCCTGCGACAAGCCGGTGCTGATCCGTGTGGAAACGCAGGGCAGTCATGGCTATCGCCCGCTCGACAAGCGGATCCAGGAGCAGGCGGATCTGTGGGCGTTCGCGGCGCAGCACACGGGAATGAAGGTGCAGCCACAGCCGGTCACGCCGTAGGCGTTGAGAGTTGGGAGTTGAGAGTTGAGAGTGGAGAGCAACCAATCTCCCAACTCACAACTTCCGGACAGTAATCCGCGCGAGCAGCTGCACGTCCGGGTCCACATCGATGTGGTCGACGGATCCCGTCACGGGCAGCAGCACGCGCGTAACCTCCTGCGCCGGTACCGAGATCTGCACGCGACGTACGTCGCCGTTCGGCGCCACGAGCGCGAGACGCAGCGGGAACTCGTAGAGGCCGAACCGCTGCGACTGCGTGACGCCAACGGATAGCGACGTCAGCGCGGAATCGCTCCACGTGACCTCCACTTCCGGATAGCCCGGGCGACGCAGCCACTGATCGAAGAAGACGTCCAGCTGCCGTCCAGACGCGGTCTCCATGGACTCGAGCAAGTCCGAGGTCAGCGCCGTGGAGTGCTTGTGCCGCGTGTAGTAATCGCGGATGCCGCCGAAGAACGCGCTGTCGCCCAGCTCGGACCGCAGCATGTGTAGCACGAAACCGCCCTTCTGATAGCTGTTCGTGTTGAGCAGGTCGAGCAGATTGGTGGTGACGGTGTCGACGACCGGGCGCGTCGTCACATCCGTCGTGTCCGCGATGATCTGCGACCGGATGCGCGACATCTCGGCGCGGAATGCGCTGTCGCCATGCGCCTCCTGCGTCCACAGTGCGGCGAAATAGGTCGCGAATCCCTCCGACAACCACAGGTGCGGCCAGTCGCGCTCCGTGACGGCGTCGCCGAACCACTGGTGCGCGGTCTCGTGGGCGATGATGCCGTCGCCGAGCGTGTTGCGCCGGAACAGGTTGTCCGCGTAGAAGATGGCCGTGGCGTTCTCCATGCCGCCGAAGCGCGTCGCCGACTGCAGGTGCGCCAGCTTCTCGTACGGGAATGGCGCCACGCGTGAAGCGAAAAAGCGCACGATGTCGCCCGCGCGCGCGAAGCTTCCGGGCATGGTCTTCTTCACTTCCGGGAAGACGTACACGGACTGCTTCAGGCACCGGCCCACGTCCGTCAACCCGCACGCCGTGTCGCCGAGGTCGATCTTGGTGAGCGGGCCGGCGCCGATGACCATGAGATAGGGCGCAATGGGTTTCGATTCGCGCCACTCCGTGCTGATGCGCGCGCGTCGCCCGCGGCCAATCGTGCGTGTGCGCGTGAGCGTGCCATTCGCGACGACGGTGCGTCCGCGCGGAGCACGCACCGTCCAGCTCACCGTCGCCTTGTCGCTCGGGTGATCGATGCTGGGAATCCAGAAGCGCGCGCGATTGGGCCAGTTGTCGCCGAAGTAGGTCCACCGTTTCGCGCTGTCGCGGCGGACGATCAGGCCGTCCGTCGGCCGGCCCGAGTACACGACGCGGATCCGGAAACGACCGGAGTCGCCACGCGGCAGCGGAATCAGAATGGTGGAATCCGTACGCGCGAAGCGACGCGTGCGGTCGTTGAGCAGCACGCGCTGGACGGCCAGCTTGCGCAGGTCGAGCACGAGGGTGTCCACGCGCGCGGTGCGCCGCAGCGTGATCGTCGCGTCGCCGCGGATCAACGATCCCGTATCCGGCAGGTCGAGCACGAACGCGTAATCCAGGACGTCGATGCCTGGCCGATACGGATGCAGCTCCTGCGCGTCCGTCGCGCGCGGGCGTACGGCAAGGAAGGCGAGCGCCGCCAGGGCGCAGGGCAACGCACGTCGCATGGGCAACAACATGCGCGTCGCCTTGAGGATGCGGTAGGTCGCCTGCATGTTCACGACCGTCACCCTTTTCATGGAGCTCACGTGCCGAAAAAGACTGCGACGCGCGCTCGCGGCGGTGCGAAGAAATCTCCCGCCAGGAAGACACAGAAACGGGCGGCCACGTCGCCCCGGACTGCGCGTGCGCCAAAGCTGAGCCAGACGCGCGAGCTCGCCGATGCGATCCGCCGTGAGCATGAAAAGACGTTGAAGGTGCTGCGCGCGCTGCCCGCCGATCAGGCCGACCTGCGTCCGCATCCGCGTCTCAAGACCGCACGCGAGCTCGCATGGGTCTTCGTGATCGAACAGGGGATGATGAAGCGCGCGTTGCGCGGCGAGCCGATCTTCGGCAGCTCGCCCTCACCGGGCGCGCCCCAGCAGCTGGCCGAGATCATTCGCCAGATCGACGCCGGCCGCGCGGAGCTCGAGTCGCTCGTGAACGGCCTGGACGACGCCGATCTCGAGGAGAACACGCAGTTCCCGATCGGGCCGAACCCCGCCGGCGGCCTGCTGATGGGCGACTGGACCAGGCGCGCGTTCGCGTGGTTCATGCTCAGCGATCATATCCATCATCGCGGCCAGATGAGCATCTACCTGCGCATCGCGGGCGGCAAGGTGCCGTCGATCTACGGCCCGTCCGGCGACGAGACCTGGCGATAGCGCGGTTGAGCGGTAGAGCGGTAGGCGGTAGGGCGGTAGGGCGGTAGGCCGGTAGACCGCACGCTCGCGCGGCAGAGGCGCGTCGATTGCAATCTGGGCCGTACACACAAACGCGAGCGTAGTCGTGGTAGCAGAGCTGCTGGTGAGTTTCACGGAGCCGACGCGCAGTGCGATCGGCGACCTCTACTATGCGCGTGCGCTGGGGCGCGTCGCCAAGGACGGGCTGTGGGAGGGATGGCTCGAATTCACGCGCGCCGGCGATGACGAGATGGTCACCACGCGCCGCGAAACCGAGCAGCCCAATCGCGCCGACCTCATCTACTGGGCGCAGGGCCTCACCCAGACGTATCTCGAGGGAGCGCTCGAGCGCGCGTTGCATCCGGAGCCCGTACACGTTGCCGCAACCGCGGGCCGGCAATTCGTGGACAGCTCGCCGAGACCGTCGGGCATCGGCGCGATCACGTCGCCGAACCGCGTCGTGCTGGACCCGTTCGCCACGTACGCGGAGGGCGAGCAGCTGCTGCGCAGCCAGCTGCTCGCGCTGTCACACGATCATCTGCAGAACATCGTGGAGGCGTACCGCTTCGCGAACGGTGACGAGCCCGATTGGGCGCGCTCCGCGCCGAACGAGGCGCTGGTGGAGCGCATCGTGGAGCGGGTGCGGGCACGATTTGTCGGAGGCGGGTCGCCGCTGTCGTCGGAGGACGAAGCGCGCGCCTGAGCTACCGCTCCATCAGCGCGAGGTAGGCCGCGTCCCACGCCGCGGGAATGCTCTCGCGCGGTGAGTACGGGCCGGGCTGGTAGCGCCGCGACGCGATGCCGCGCTGGCTCCGCTCGCAGATGTCCCAGTCCTGCCGGTTCGTCACGTCCCAGAAATCGACCGCGTCGTTGGGATTGAACTTCGGATCGCCCTCGTTGCGCGCGCTGAACATCCACTCGCTGTCCACGATCGTGCGGTCCACGGCGACGGGAGTGAGTCGGTAGTAGTTCACGTAATCGGGGTGAATGCTCAACATCATGTTCGGCATGATCGTGTAGTAGTACGCGCGCGACACGTCGTCGCCGGCGATGTGGTCGCTCACCAGCCGCCCGCATGCCCTTCCGCTCAACGTCGCGCTCTCGTTCGGCGCCTTGATCTCCATGTATCCGCCGAGGAACGGGCCCTCGGTGAGATCGTTCGCGCCGCTCTGGTACGGCAGCACCAGCGACAACTCCGGGTGGATCATCGGGCAGTGCAGGCACTCGGAGTAGTTCTGGAAGATCAGCTTCCAGTTCGCCGCTACCTCGTACCGCGCGCTGTGGCCCACGCGCAACGACGACAGGTCGTAGCGGGACAGGCGCTTGAACATCGGCTTGAACCACTGCTCGAATGGCTGCGGATTGGCGCCGATGTTGACGAAGATGAAGCCCTCCCATTCGGCCACCGCCGCTTCGTGCAGCGGGAAGTTCTTCTTGTCGAAGCCCTCGACCTCGTTCATGTGCGGTGCGCCGACGAGGCGTCCGTCCAGTGCATACGTCCACGCGTGGTACGGGCACTGGATGGTTTCGGAGAACTGTCCCTGGTGCTGCTGGCAGATCTGCGTTCCGCGATGGCGGCACACGTTGAAGAAGGCGTGCAGATCGCCACCGCGGTCGCGCACGAGGATGAGCGACTCTCCCGCGACGTCACGGAGTCGGTAGTCTCCCGGTTTGCGGAAGTCGCTTGCACGTCCCACGCAGTTCCAGTGTTGTGCGAAGAGCTGTTCCTGCTCGCGCGCGTACAGCTCCGGCGACGTGTAGCGCTCGCCGGGCATCGTGTGCGCGCCCGGGCGGTAGGAGTCTGTCGTGCGATGGAAGGCGGGACGGCTCATGTCATGGAAGATGCCCAGATACGCTCAACCTCGCCAACTCCCGACTCCCAAGTCCCAACTCCTACGCCTTCACGGGCAGATGTGCCCACACGTCGAGCGCGCTCGCGAACAACACGTGCGGAGCATCGGCGGGCAGGGCGATGCCGGGCGAAGCGGTCATGGTATTGCGCTCGACGTCCGCGCTGCCGGGCTGCAACGGCCATGGCATGTGCTCGATGTCCAGCCGCAGCAGACTGCCCATGCGCACCGAGAACAGGGAGTAGCGCTCCGTGAGCCAGTGCTCCAGCGATCCCGGCTGTGCGCGGAACTCGCCGCCGATGCCACGGTAGCGCGCGCGAAACTCCGCGGGCGCGTTGCGGTGTCCCGTGCGCACCGACTCATAGTGAATCTCCGTGACCACGCGACGCTGCAGCATGCTCGCGTGGTAGTACGGCAGGCCGACGACGGCGCGCGCGCCGAACACGGCCAGCTGACTCGCGGCGTCGAGGCTGAAGAACCAGACGCCGGACCGTCCCGCGAAGCGCACGTAGGTGCGGACATTCAGCTCGGGAAAGTCGTGGACGGTCGGCACGGGGAGCAGCCCGAGAGGCTTCACGCCCGTCATCCGGAACGGCGTGATGCCGATCCACGCCCTGCCATCGAACTCCTCGACCTCGAGCTGCGACGGAACGAGTGAGCGCAGCGCGGCCGACGGAACGCGCCAGTGCAGAAACGCGAGATCCACCCACCGCATGAAGAGCGCGCGTGCCATGCTCGCGGACCTCAGCCAGAAA
>DATFHG010000039.1:0-5453 GCA_035248725.1 Gemmatimonadaceae bacterium
AAGGGGGGTCATCCGTGATGAGAAGGACGACCCGACCGCGGCCCTGGTAATGGCCGCCGGCCCACGATCGGACCGCCCATGTGCCCGGCTTCCCGCATATTGTCAGGCGCAATGCGAACCGCCGCGTGGGCCTTTCTCGTCGTAGCCGGGCTCGTCGCGATCGCGCGCGGTCCCGGCCGGGCGCTGCATGAGGGGGACGATCTCGCGCCGGCGTATGCGGCGTCGCGCGCGTGGCTCCTGGGCCAGAACCCGTACGACGGGGCCACGCTCACGCGCGTCCTCTTCGACGCCGGACGCGGAACGGACGCCGGCGGACGGCGAACGGAAGGGCCGGCGATCTATGCGCCCACGCTGTTCGTCGCGCTCGCTCCGATCGCCGCGCTGCCATGGGGCGCGGCACGCATCGCGTTCCTGCTCGTCGCGCTCGCGCTGTTCGCGTGGCACCTGCCGGCACTTCTGCGACTCGCGCAACTCTCATGGCGCGATACCGCCGGCGTGTGGCTTGCCGGCGGCATCCTGGCGCTGGCGCCCTACCACACCGGCATCGCGCTCGGCCAGCCGGCGATTCCCTGCGTCGCGCTCGTGGTGCTCGCGCTCGACCGCGAGCGTGCGGGGGGCGGCACGCTTGCGGGCGTCTTCCTCGGTGTGGCGCTGCTGCTCAAGCCGCAGATCGCCGCCCCTTTTCTGCTTTATTTTTTCCTAAGGCACCGCCCGAGGCCGGCGTGGGTGTCGCTGGCCGTGCTCGCCGGTGCGGCACTCGCCGGCGTCGCGGTGCTCTCGGCGCATGGCGTCCCGTGGCTCTCCGACTGGCGCGCCGCGCTCGACGCCACACGCTCCGGTGTGGAGCACGATCCGGCTGGGCCGTTCAGCGCCCAGCTCGTGGACCTGCGCCCGCTGGTGGCACTCACGGGGATGGGCGGCACCGACGCGGTGGCCGCGATCGTCGCACTCGCGCTCGCCGCGCTGGCGTACCTCTGGGGCCGCACCCTCGATGCGTCGCGGGACCTCTTGCTCGCCGGCACCGTTGGAGTGCTCACCCTGCTGGGCTTCTATCACCGCTTCTACGACGCCGCACTCCTCTCGCTTCCGCTGGCGTGGTCGGCGTCGTCGTGGAAGTCCGACGCGACGGGTACATCCTCGGGAAGGGACACGCTCGCGGTCGTCGCAACCGTTTGCTGCGCCGTCTTTTTTCTGCCGGGCGCATGGATGCTCCAGCGACTGGCGATCGCCGGCACGGTCAGCAGCACGTCCGCGCGATCGTTCGGATGGAACGTGCTGCTGCTGCGGCAGCAGAATTGGGCGCTGGTCGTGCTCGCCTGCACGCTGCTGGTTGCGGTCCGCCGCGCGCGCGATCGGCGGATGAGGGGGTCCTGATACACCGGGCGCCGCCGCATTTGAGCTAGATCATTCACTGGACACGACTTGCGATGAGTGCTTACTTAGTGCTCCCAGTGCGCCCCTCCGGTGAAGTAGAACAGCGAATGATCGCGGACCTCACCGCGAACCCCGGTTCCCCGAACGCCGCCGAGCGTTCGCCCAACCGGCGGCGCGCGCGGCATTCCACCGCCTTCCCGCGCCGCAACAGCGGGCGCGTGGTGCGCCTGCCCGTGTACGACGTGCGCGTGCGGCGCGAGCTCGCGCACCGGCGCTTCGTGATGTCGCTGTTCCGCCAGGCGCTGCGCATCGTCTCGCTCCACGCGCTGGACGCCGCCGTGATGATGCTCGCCTTCGCGATCGCGCGCGCGATCACGGGCTCGCCGGCGTCGCTGAATCTCCTGGCGGTCGTCGTCAGCTTCATGCTGCTGGGACTCAACGTCAGCGGCAGCTACCGTCCCGGTCCGGCGCGCCGCGACGCACCGCGTCTGGTCGTGGGCGCCATGGTGGGCGCATCGCTGCTGGTGTTCGCGGTCACGCTGCTGCCGTCGCCGCTCGCCAGCCGCGCGTTCATCGGGATCTTCGCGCTGACCACCCTGGCGCTGCTGGTTGTCGAGCGCGTGATCGTGGATGCGATCGTGCACCAGATCTACGCGCACGGCTACCTGCTGCGGCGCGCGCTGCTCGTGGCGCGCGCGAACGAGACGCCGGCGCTGCTGTCCGGCCTACTGCGCCCGCACTCGCAGCTGCGTCCGGAAGACGATCACATGGTGGTGGGCTACGTGACGCCGGATCGCAACCCGGATCCCGCGGCGCTCGGCACGCTCGACGACATCGATCACGTGCTCGAGGAGAAGGACGTCAGCGAACTACTGATAGCCACGGACCTGCGCGACGAGACGCTGGCCGACGTGGCCGAGCGGTGCTTCGAGCAGGGCGTGCGCGTTCTGGTGATCCCGCCGGCGCCGCACACGCTGCGCGGGTGGGCGGAGCTCACGCGCGTGGGTCGCTGGCCCGCGTACCAGTTGCATCCGGCGCGGCTGGAGCTGCCGGCGCTGATCCTCAAGCGCGCGAGCGATCTGGTGCTCGCCTCGGTGGGATTGGCGGCCGGCGCGCCGCTCATGGCGTGCATCGCAGCGGCCATCAAGCTGGAGACACGCGGTCCGGTGTTCTTCAAGCAGCGGCGCGTGGGTCTCGGCGGGCGCGAGTTCATGATGTGGAAGTTCCGCAGCATGTACGACGAGGCCGAATCGCGGCAGCACGAGGTCGCGCACCTCAATCCGTATCCGGACGAACGCCTCTTCAAGCTGCCGCGCGATCCACGCATCACGCGCGTCGGGCGGCTGCTGCGCCGATTCAGCCTGGACGAACTGCCGCAGCTGATCAACATCATCGCCGGCGACATGTCGGTGGTGGGACCCCGGCCGCCGCTGCCGAGCGAGGTGAAGCGTTACGAGCACAGCCACTACATCCGGCTGAGCGTGGTGCCCGGTCTGACGGGACCGTGGCAGGTGAACGGGCGGAACCTGATCACCGACTTCGAGCACGTGGTGCGGCTGGAGCGCGAATACATCGAGAGCTGGTCGCTGCGGTCGGACGTCGAGATCATTGTCCGCACCATCGGTGTAGTGCTCAGCGGAAAGGGCGCGTATTAGTCGCGGATTCGCGCGCGACTACATACGTTTAGCAGCTCCCGGCAAGGTGCCCGGTGACGTGAGCCGCCCTCGAGCGTAACTCTCTGTACAATGGTCGGATTTCTGTACTTACGCACGCGAGCGGTGCTCGTGTCGGCAGCCATTTTATCCCTCGCGGCCGCGAGGAAAACCGCGCACGCGCAGGCCGCGCAGAGCGCGGCGAGCAGGACCGCGCTGTTGCCGGTGACGACGGGCGATCACATCGTGCTGCACTTCCTGCGTGAACCGACGCTGAACGCGGAAGTGACGGTGGACGATCGCGGCGAGGCCGCCTTTCCGAAGATCGGGATCCTCCAGGTCTCGCGATTCAGCATCGGCTCGCTGCAGGACACGCTGCGCGCCAGGTACGCGGAGTTCCTGCGCATTCCCGAGATGGAGATCTCCGTGCTGCGTCGCATCGTCGTGAACGGCGAAGTGCGGCAGCCCAACGTGTACATGGTGGACGCCTACTCGACGGTGCGCGACGTGATCGCGCGGGCCGGCGGCATCGGCGACGCCGGCAATCGCAACAAGGTGCTGGTGGTGCGCGATGGGCAGGAGATGCGCGTGAAGAACTGGCAGGACGGCGATGACAGCGGCGTGGACCTCCGCTCCGGCGACCAGGTGCTGGTGGCGAAGCAGAGCTGGATCAAGCAGAACGCGCTGTCGGTGATCAGCACGGGCGTGCTGGTGGCGTCGTTCGTGATCTCGCAGGTGAAGTAGCGATGCAGATGCTGCAGCGCGAATCGGACACGGTGGACGTCGCGGACGTTGCACGGTCGCTGGGGCGGCAGTGGCGGGCGGTGATCGCGTTCGTCGCGATCGGCTTCCTGGGCGCGCTCGCGGTCGTGCTGTTCGCGCCGAAACGCTACGAGGGCAAGGCGACGGTGCTGGCGCGCACGGGCGCGCAGGGCGGCGGCTCGATCCTCAGCCGCATCGGCGGTCTGGAAGGCCTGATGGGTGGTGTCGGCGGCGGCGCGCTCGGCGCGTCGGGGATGGAGACGGAGCTGCAGCTGCTGAAGAGCGAATCGCTCGGCGCGCAGGTGATGGATTCGCTCAAGCTGCAGGTGCGCGTGAAGGAACCGGCGGGGGTCGCGCCGTCGGGCCTGGTGCAGGCGTACGACCTGCGGCCGTCGTTCGCGACGCGCGCGTACACGTTCGAGCGAAGCGCCGACGGCTCGTACCGCGTGAGCGGCGACTCCGTGGCGCGCATCGCGCGTCCGGGCCAGACGGCCACGCTGGACGTGGGCAGCATCACGCTGGCGGCGAGCGGGTTGCCGGCACGCTTCACCGTTCGCCTGATGGATCGCGAGGATGCGCTGGATCGCTTCGCGCGGCGCCTGTCGGTGAGCAAGGCGGGCGGCGAGATCGCGAAGGTGGTGTACACCGCGGACGATCGCCAGACGGCGGCGGACGCGCCGAACGCGCTGATCGCGTTCTATCTGCAGCGCCGCACGACGATCGACCGGGGCGCGAATCAGCGGCGGGTGGAGTACGTCACCGATCAGCTGCAGCAGACGGAAGCACAGCTCACGACCGCGGAATCGGAGCTGCGCAAGTATCAGGAGCAGACGGGCGTGTTCGACCCCATGATCCTCGACAAGGCGCAGGTGGAGAACTACGGCAAGATGCGCACGGACCTCGCCGCGCTGGAGATCGACGAGGCCTCCGTGAAGCACCTGCTGCAGCTCGCCGACAGCGGCACGCTCACCTCTCAGGACCTCATCGCGTATCCCGCGTTCACGCGCGGTGGCGCGCTCACGCCGTTCGCGACGCAGCTCTCCGACCTGGAGGTGGAGCGCACGCGGCTGCTCGAGCGGCGCACGGAAAAGGATCCGGAGGTGCAGGCCATCGATCGCAGCATCGCGACCGTGAATCACAGCATCGCCGCGATGACGCGCACGTACGCGACCGCGGTCGCCAAGCAGCGCAGCGAGTACGAAGCGCGGGTCGATTCGGCGGAGCAAACGCTCAAGCTGCTGCCCGCGGCGAGCGAGCGTGTGGGCCGGCTGCAGCGCGACGTCATCCGCCTCACCGCGCTGGCCACGGCGCTGCAGGCGCAGCTCGTGGAGGCGCGACTGGGCGCGATCGGTGAGGGCGGCGACGTGCGCCAGGTGGACGTGTCCGATGCGCCGCGCGAGCCGTCGTTTCCGAAGCCGCTGTTCACGATGGGGCTGGGCACCGCGGGGGGATTGTTCGCCGGCGTCGTCGCCGCGCTGTTCCTCGGCTGGTTCGGGCGCTGGCTGCGCGACCCCGTGGAGATCGAGCGGCTCACCGGCATCACCGCCGAGCGTTTCCAGGCGGACGCGCCGCTCCTCGTGGCGGGCGCCGCGGTGCCGCGCACGGTGCTGGTGGTGCCGCTCGACGCGCGCGCACAGTCGCGGGGCGTCGCGGAGCGACTGGCGC
>DATFHG010000040.1:0-2149 GCA_035248725.1 Gemmatimonadaceae bacterium
GAACGGTGCAGTGCCGATGGGCGCCGTGGCTGTTCGCGGCGAGATCTACGACACCATCGTCGGGACCTCGTCGACGCCCATAGAGTTCTTTCACGGATACACGTACTCTGCGCACCCGCTGGCGTGCGCCGCGGCGCTCGCGACGCTGCAGGTGTATGAGGACGAAGGATTGTTCGCGCGCGCCGCGAAGCTCGAGCCCGCGTGGCAGCAGGCGATGCACTCGCTCTGCGAGGTGCAGCATGTCGCGGACGTGCGCACGATCGGGCTCGTCGCGGGTATCGAGCTCGAACCTCGCGGCGGCGCGGGCGGTGCCCGCGGCTACGAAGTGTTGCGCACGTGCTTCGAACGCGGGCTGCTTGTCCGCACCACGGGCGACACGATCGCGCTTTCGCCACCGTTGATCGTGACCGAGGCACAGATCGATGAGATCGTGACGGGAGTAAGGTCGGTGCTCGCTGAGCTCAACTGAGCCGCCGCTGAGGGAAGATGAAAACACTCCACGACCCGGACATGCGCGCGTCGCTCGAGAGCAGGGTACGCGCGCTGCAACCTGCGGCACAACGCCGTTGGGGCCGGATGACCGTCGACCAGATGCTCTGGCACGTGAACGAGTCGTTCCGCATGGCGCTCGGCGAGCAGACGTACGAGCGCATGCCGTCGGTACCGCCGTTGCCCAAGTCGCTGCTGCGCTTCTTCGTCATCAAGCTGCCGTGGCCCAAGGGTCGCTCGCCCACATATAAGGAATGGGTCGCCGACGGCAGCACGCATGATTTTGCGGCCGAGAAGGCGAAGCTCCTGGACTACATCGCGCGCACGGCGACGAAGTCGCTGAATGGTCCGTGGGTCGAGAATCCCACGCTGGGACAGATGAGCGGAACCCAGTGGAGCGAGCTGCAGGCGAAGCACGTCGATCACCATCTGCGACAGTTCGGCGCCTAGACGAGCCACCCGCGACCAGCGACCCGCGACCCGCGACCCGCGACCTACGAGCTTACGGCGTGACGAGCACGAACCCCATGCCGCGCTTCGCGGTGATCTTCACGTCCGCGCCCGCGCCCTCGAGCTTCTTGCGCAGCCGCGTCACGTGCACGTCCACCACGTTGGATCCGGGATCGAAATTCATGTCCCAGACCTTCTCCAGCAGTTCCGTGCGACTCACCACCTGACCGCGGTTGAGCAGAAAATGCTCGAGTAGCTGAAACTCCTTGGCGGTGAGCGCGCATTCCGCGCCATTCACGAACACTTCGCGCGTCAGGCGGTTGAGCACCACGTTGCCGCCCGCCAGCTGCTCCGTGCGTTTGGCCCCGCCGCGACGGACGAGCGCCCGCATCCGGGCCCGGAAGGCGTCGATGACGATGGGCTTGGTGACGTAGTCGTCCGCTCCGGCGTCGAGGGCACGGACGGTGGTAGCGGACTCCTGGTTCCCTGTGAGCACGATCACAGGAGTGGTACGGCCCTCCTTCCGAATCGCCTGGAGGACGGACAAGCCGTTTCGGTCCGGCAATATCAGGTCGAGGATGATGGCGTCGTATTCGTTGACGAGCGCGAGGGTCTGCGCCTCGTTACCGGTCGCGGCATGATCCACCGCAAATCCTTCCTGCTCAAGGACTTGCCGCGTCAGGAGTGCCATGGTGGCGTCGTCCTCGACCAACAGCGCTTTCATCCGTTTTTCGCTGGGGTTCGGGCCGGTCGGAATAATGACAGAAGCGTAATTCGAGGGAAAGTCTCTCGTAATCGCTGCGCGGCGAGGTTTACCCCGCACTCTGAAACGCATACCCCACCGGAGATAGCAATGAACGCACGACGCGTGCTGATGACGATGGCCCTGCTGGCTGGCGCGACGACCGTCGCGACGGCGCAGACGGCCACCCAGACGGTGACGTTCGCCGTCAACGCGATCAACAAGATCGCGGTCTCGGGCAACACCAGCCTTACCGTCTCGAACGTGACCACGGTCGGTAGCGAGCCGGATCCCGTCTCGAGCAGCGGCCTGACCTGGGCCGTGACCACCAACGCTCCGGCGGCCAGCGCGCAGAAGGTGACCGCGCAGCTCACCGCGGCGAGCGGCGGCAACATGCCGGCCGGTCTGACGCTCTCGGCGAACATGGCCGCGGCGTCGGTCGGAACGTCGGACGGCGATCAGGTGCTG
>DATFHG010000041.1:0-2503 GCA_035248725.1 Gemmatimonadaceae bacterium
GTGATGGCGCCCACGATCAGCGCCCGGTCACTCAGCGTGCGCTCGCGCACCAGTCGCTGCGCCACCGCGCCGCCGGCGATCATCTTCGCGCACGCGAACGCAGCGAGGATCAGGGGCATCGTGCTCCATGCGACGCCGAGCCGTCGGGTGTCGGCGAGCCAGACGAGGAATGGCGCCAGCAGGGATGCCAGCAGCAGCGACGCGAACACGCTTCCCTTGATCAGCCGCGCGTTGCCCGTGAGGCCGATGCAGAGCGCCTGCACGAGCTGTCGCCACGTGGAGAGCATCAGTCCTGCCACGACGACGATCAGGAAGACGACGCCGCGCGCGAGGCCGATGGTCGCGACGACGTTGCGCATCCACTGCGCCAGCGTCGCCCACGTGCCCGACCAGTACAGCGCGACGGGAACGGCGAGCAGCACCAGGCTCCACGCGGCGACCGTGCTCAGGACCGTCATGCGCAGCTTGGCGGCGAGCAGCTGCACGTCGGTGAGCGGGCGTGCGGCGATGAATGGCGACAGCGCGTATGCGTCGCTCGCGCTCTCGCCCGTCCTGCTCACCGATACCGATGCGAACGTCGCGACCACCACGGGTGTCAGCAGCGCGCCGAGCACGATCACGACCACGAGACTCGCCGATGTACCGGCGGCCCACAGCAGCAGGAGCTCGAGCGGGAGGATGATCGCGACCCACGCAGGCAGCGCCTTGCCGTATCGTCGCCACTCGTACCAGCGCTGCGCACGCTCGGCGGTCCACCGGGGGCGCAGATCGGGGTGCAGATCCCTCGCAGCGCTCGGGATGACACGGGAGGCGCCCGGGATGACGCGGAAGCGCCACTCGGGCACGACGCCGCGGCGCGCGCGCGCGACGGCCACGCGGCCCACGACGTACGCCAGCGGAATCTGCGGAGCCGTGATCGCGATGATCGCCCACTCGGGAGACTTGAAGTGCAGGGCGACGAGCACGATGGTGTCGAGCGTGCACAGCACGAGCACCGCGGCCACCACGCGCACACCGGGCAGCCCGTACGGCATCCACATGAGCGCCTGCGTCCACATCATCAGCGCGGCTCCGAGTGTCATCGGCCAGACCGTCGGCACCGCGAGCTCAGGCGGCCATGCGGCGAGCGTCCGCGTGAGCGCCCACACGACGATCATCGCGGCGGCGCCGTACAGCATCGGCCATCCGAGCAGCGCGGCGTCGGAGAGCGGCAGCGTGAACATGCGGGCGGGATACATCGACCGGCGCGCGGCCAGGTCGCCGCTCAGACCATACGTGAAGACCGCGAGCAGATACAGGAACGAGACGCTCATCGGGACGCTGACGCTGAACGCAAAGGCCTCGTCGCTGTCGAAGGTGATCGGCACGCCGCGCGCGACGACGACGACCTTGATCGTTGCGAGCGCGAGGAGATATGCGCCGAGCGCACGGAACCCCCAGCGGTGCCGGTGCCAGAAGTCCCACCCGATGGCGCGCGCCGGCGTCACGTGGCGGCGGAGCCCACGCGCTGGTGAAAAATCTCGTCCAGCGACGGCACGCGTCCGCCGGCCGCCACGCGGTGCGACGACTTGATCTCGTCGAGCGGGGCGCTGAGCACGATGCGGCCGCCGGCGATCATGGTCACGTGATCGGCCACCTCTTCCACTTCGTCCAGCAGGTGCGAGGAGAAGAGCACGGTGCGTCCTTCGTGCGCCACCGTGCGGATCACGGCGCCCAGGATGTCGCGCCGCACGATGGGGTCGAGTCCCGACGACGGCTCGTCGAGCACCAGCAGCTCGGGGCGGTGTGCGAGCGCGACGAGCAGCCCCGCGCGCGCCTTCTGTCCCTTCGAGAGCGTACGGATCTTCGCTGAGGCGTCGAGCGCGAACTTCTCGCGCAGCTCGTCGGCGAACGCGTCGTCCCAGCTGGGATAGAACGCGCGTGTATAGTGAATCAGCTCGTCCACGCGCATCCAGCCGGGAAGGTCGTTCTCCTCGGACAGGTAGCCGATACGCGACAGCACGCCGACCGGATCCGCGACCGGATCCAGGCCGAACACGCGCACCGTTCCGTGCTCGGCCTTGAGGAGGCCGAGGATGTGGCGAATGAGCGTGGTCTTCCCCGCGCCATTGGCGCCCACGAGCCCGTACACGGCACCGCGGGGGAGGGAAAGACTCACCGAGTCGAGGGCGGTCTTGCTCCCGAACCGGCGGGTGAGATTTTCGATGCGGATTACGGGGTCGGGCACGCCCTGATATACGTCCGGGCCTCAACCGCCGAAATAGGGATTTGTGCGCTGAAAACTGCCGTGGCGCGGAGGGCGCGGAGGAATGGAGGTCGCGGAGGACTGCGATGTATTTCCCGCATTCGTCGCCACGCCGACATGGATCAAGTATGTAGTTACTGCAAGGATGCAGCACGTGTACGCAGTCGGGAGAATCTTCCGAGATGTCGATGCCGAGAACCCTGACGTTTCCCTCCAGCGTTCCACGAGTGGGCACGGTCTGCCTGCTCGTGGGTTTGG
>DATFHG010000042.1:0-9501 GCA_035248725.1 Gemmatimonadaceae bacterium
GCACCGAGGTGATGTACGAGGACCGTGCTACGGCGGGCGGCACCGGTGAGCGCACCTTCCGCTTCCTCCACGGCCCGGTGTTCACCAACGTGCTCCTCGCGGACGAAATCAACCGCACGCCGCCCAAAACGCAAGCCGCGCTCCTCGAGGGCATGCAGGAGCGGCAGGTCACCGCGGGCGGCAAGCGCTACCCGCTGCCCGATCCGTTCTTCGTGCTCGCGACGCAGAATCCCATCGAGCAGGAAGGCACCTATCCACTTCCCGAAGCCCAGGTCGACCGCTTCATGCTCAAGCTCCGCGTCGGATACCCCAGTCGCGACGAGGAGAAGGAGATCATGCGGCGCATGGCGGGTGGCGAAACGATCGGCATCGACCGCGTGGCGTCGCCGGCGGCCATCATGGATGCGCGAAAGCGGATCTCGGATCTCTACATGGACGATCGCATCGTCGATTACATCGTCGACATCGTCCATGCCACACGCGAGCCGAAGCAGTACGGCCTCGAGGACCTGGTACCGCTCGTGGAGTTCGGCGCGAGCCCGCGCGCGACGATCGCGCTAGCGCAGGCCGGTCGTGCGCACGCGTTTCTGCGCGGTCGCTCCTTCGTCACGCCCGACGACATCAAGGCCATCGCGCCCGATGTACTGCGCCACCGCGTGCTCACGACGTACGAAGCGGAGGCAGAGGAAGTCTCCAGCGACGAGATCGTCTCGCGCATTCTCGGCCGCATCGAAAGTCCCTGAGTCCGCGAGCTCCCAGCTCATGACTCCAGACTCGCGACTCTTATAAGGTATGGCTGGTCGTCGCAGCTCCGTGATGCGGACCGCTTCGTGGCGCGGTCATGCGCAGCGTCCGTCCTCGGGCGCGCTCGCGCCTGTGGCGCCATCCCCCATCGCGCCGAAAACGTCCACCCTCGGCGTGCCGGCGGACATCCTGCGCCAGGTGCGGCTGCTCGAGCTGCGCACGCGCGGCCTGGTCAACTCGCTGTTCTCCGGTGAGTACCGATCCGTCTTCAAGGGCCAGGGGATGGAGTTCTCCGAGGTGCGCGAGTACCAGCCGGGCGACGAGGTGCGGAGCATCGACTGGAACGTGACGGCGCGCATGCGCCGTCCGTACGTGAAGCGCTACATCGAGGAGCGGGAGCTGACGGTCATGCTCGCGGTCGACCTCTCGGGATCCGAGCGCTTTGGCACGCAGCGGCGGTTCAAGAGCGAGCTCGCGTCGGAGCTCGCGGCGGTGTTGGCGATGTCCGCCATCCGCAACAACGATCGCGTGGGAACGTTGCTCTTCACGGACAAGGTGGAGCTGGTGGTTCCACCCCGAAAGGGACGCAAGCACGCGCTGCGGCTGATCCGCGACCTGCTGGTCTTCGAGCCCGACGGCCGTGGCACCGACATCGCGCTCGCGACGGATTACCTCAACAAGATGCTGGCCCACAAGACCATCATCTTCGTCGTCTCGGACTTCATGGCGCCCGACATCGAGCGCCCGCTCAAGCTGCTCGCGCAGCGCCACGACGTCGTCGCGGTGACGGTGGAAGATCCGAGCGAGCTGGAGCTGCCCGATATCGGCCTCGCGCGGCTGATCGATCCCGAGACGGGCGAGGTGATCGACATCGACACGAGCGATCCGAAAGTGCGATCCGCGTTCGACTGGAACGTGAACGAGGAACGCGAGGCGAGGAAGCACCTGCTGCGCCGTCTCGCCATCGACGAGGTGCCGGTGCGCACGGACGGCAGCATCGTCGAGCCCCTGTTCCGCTTCTTCCGCGCGCGCGAGACGAGGTCGCGCGTCAGATGACGTGCGCTGCCATCCGGCGTGCAGCGAGGGGTCTGCTGTTCTCGCTCGTGTGCGTGCCCGTCGTACTGGCCGCGCAGCAGGCGCCGTCGGTTCGCTACGGCATCACGAAATCCAGAGACACGGTCACCGTCGGCGAGGCATTCGACATCCGCGTGCGCTTCCGCGCGCCGGCGGACGCCGAGGTGCGCTTCCCGGAGAATCCCGACACGTCGGGCACGGTGCAGGGACGCGATCCGCGAACGATCCAGGTGGTGGACAGCATCGAGTCCCAGGATCTGATCGCCACCTATCACGTGGCCGCGTGGGACGTGGGCCTGCAGTCGGTGCGGCTGGGCGACGTGGTGGTCACCTTCGAGGGCGTCGATCGTTCAGTGACGCTCGACGGCGTGTCCGTCTTCGTGCGCAGCGTTCTGCCGGCGGACAGCGCGCTGCGGGTGCCGAAACCGGCGCGCGACATCTTCAGCACGCGTCCGTTCCCGTGGTGGCTCATCGCCGCATTGCTGGCCGCGGTCGCGATCGGCCTGCTCCTCTGGTGGTGGATGCGCCGCAAACGCCAGCCGGTGGCGCCCGTCATCGTCGATCCGTACGTGCGGGCGATGAAGGAGCTCACGCGCGTCGAGGCGATGGGGTTGGTGGACGCCGGTGAGCGCACGCGCTTCGCGGCGCTCGTGGTGGAAGTGGTGCGCGACTACCTCGCGGCGCGGTTTCCTGACGCTCCGCTCGCGCTCACGAGTCGCGAGCTGGTGGTGCTGCTGCGTCGTCATCCCACGGTTCCGCTGGAGCAGTTGTCACGCATGCTGCACGAAGCGGATCTCGCGAAGTTCGCTGCGTGGACGCTCACCGAGGAGCGCGCGCGAGCGCTCTCGCGCGACGCCCGCGCGATCGTCGAACACGAGCACAAGACCTCGCAGCCGCCGCCGATGGAGGCCGCCGCATGATCGTCGATCTCGGCGTCCTGCAGTTCGCGTCCGCGTGGGCACTGCCGCTCTTGCTCGTGTTGCCGGCGTGGTGGCTGTGGCGGCGGCGCCGTTCGCGTCCCGCGATCGTCTTTTCGCGCGTGCGCGCGTTGGCCAAGGGACCGCGCGCCGGGCGCGCGGTGAGTCGCACGCTCTTTGTGCTCCGGAATCTCGTGTTGCTGGGCTCCGTGCTGGCGCTCGCGCGGCCACGGTCCGGTGCGCGCGCCGAGGACGTCAGCTCGGCAGGCATCAACATCGTCATCGCGTTCGACATTTCCAGCTCGATGCTTGCCCAGGACTTCCAGCCGCAGAATCGGCTCGAGGTCGCGCGCGAAAAGGTGCGTGAGTTCGTCGCGCTCCGGAAAAGCGATCGCATCGGCATCGTCGCGTTTTCCGGCGAGGCGCTGACCCAGGTGCCGCTCACGACCGACTATCCCGTCGTGAATGCGGCGATCAACAACCTGCAGCCCGGACAGCTGGAGGACGGCACGGCGATCGGCACCGCGATCGCGACCGCGGCGAACCGGCTGAAGGACGCCCCTGGGCCGTCCCGTGTCGTCGTGCTGCTCACGGATGGCGTGAACAACCGCGGCGCGATCGATCCGCGCACCGCCGCGCGGGCCGCGGCAGCGCTCGGCATCCGCATCTATACCATAGGAGTGGGCACCGAGGGGATGGCGCCGGTGCCGGTCGGACGCGGTCTCTTCGGACTCCGGTACGAGATGCGACCGGTGGAGATCGACGACGCGCTGCTGACGGAAGTCGCGCGCGTCACGGGCGGCCGATATTTCCGCGCGCGCGACGCGGCTGCGCTCGACCGGATCACGCACGAGATCGACCGGCTGGAGCGTGTGCCCGTGCAAACGCGCACGTACGTGCGGTTCACGGAGCTGTACCGCTGGCCGCTGACGTTGGCGGCGCTCGCGCTCGTCGCCGGCATTCTGCTGGAAGCGTGGCGGGGGCCGCTGCCCGCATGACGATCTCGTTCGATTACGTGTGGCTTCTGCCGCTCGCGGTGCTCCTGCCCGCGCTCGTGATCTGGATGCTGTCGCGCGCGGACCGCGCGCGGCGCGTGCGCCTGAGCCGCCTCGGCGATCTGCCGATCGTGCAGCGGCTCCTGCCGCCCGCCGCGATGACGTCGCGGCGATGGCACGTGGCGCGACTCAGCACCGCCGCCGCACTGGTCGGCGTTGCCGTGGCGGGCCCGCGCTGGGGCGTTGAACAGACCGTCGTGCGTTCCCGCGGCATCGACATGGTCTTCGCGCTCGACGCGTCGCTGTCCATGATGGCGACGGACGACAAACCCGATCGTCTGACGCGCATGAAGCAGGAGGTGCGACGGCTGCGCGAGATGTCGCGCGGCGACCGCGTGGGACTCATCGCGTTCGCGGGCCGCAGCTACGTCCTGTCACCGCTCACCATCGATGCGGGCGCACTCGATCTCTTTCTCGATAACCTCGACCCCTCCGTGGTGGGGCAGGCGGGCAGCTCGCTTGCTCGCGCGATTCGACAGGGCACCGATCTGCTCCTGCTCACGCGGACCGGCGCGGACCGCGCCCTGGTGCTCATGAGCGACGGCGAGGCCTTCGAGTCCGTGGAGGACGTCATCGCGGAAGCCAAGCGCGCGGGGCAGCAAGGCATCAGCGTCGTCACCGTCGGCTTCGGCACGCCCGCGGGAGCGACGATCCCGATCCGCGAGGGGAACGCGACGACCGTCAAGCGGGACGACAATGGACAGGTGGTAGTGACGCACTACCAGCCGGAATTTCTCCGCGCGGCCGCGCAGGCGGCCAACGGCACGTTCATCGATGCGTCGCAGTCGGACAAGGCGACGCGCGTGCGCGCGGCCCTCGCGTCGCTGCGTCGCCAGCAGCGTGTCGCCTCTGCCGGCGAAACCAAGATGCCGCGCTATCAATGGTTTCTCCTGCCGGCCGTGCTGCTGCTTGCGCTCGATACGCTGCTTGCCGAGCGCCGCGGTCGTCGGAAAAAGGCGGCGCTGCTTGCCGCGGCGCATCCGGCTGCCGTCGCGACGATGCTGCTGCTCTTTCTCTCCGGCTGTGCGGCACGCAACGCCAAGGTCGCCGCGGACCGTGCGTATGCGGCCAAGCAGTACATGCAGGCGGCGACGCTCTATCGTCGCGTGATCGATCAGGGAGAGCGCGACGAGCGACTGTTGTACAACTATGGCACCGCGCTGCTGTCCGCGGATTCGCTGACCCAGGCGGCCGAAGTGCTGGACCGCGCCACCGAGTCTCGCGACGCCGAGCTGCGCTATCGCGCGCTGTTCAACCTCGGGCTGTCGCACCTCAAGCGGGGTCTCGCCGCGCCGGATGGGCAGAACAGCGAGCCACTCGACGCCGCCCTCGCGGCGTACAAGAAGGTGCTGCTCTTGCGCCCTGATGATCTCGACGCAAAGTGGAACTACGAATTGGCGCTGCGAAAGAAGCAGCAGGGAGGCGGTGGCGGTGGCGGCGGCAGCGGCCAGTCGCAGAACAATCCGTCGCCGCAATCGCAGGCGCCGAAACCCAGCGGTGGTCTCGCCGAGCGGCAGGCGGAGCAACTCCTCGGCAGCGCCGCGCGAGAGGAGCGTGACGTGCAGGCAAAGCGTCAGAAGCAGAGCAGGGTCGAGCCGCCTCCGGGCGGAAAGGACTGGTGATGCTCGTCGCCCTGGGCATCGCTGCCCAGATCGCGATCGTCGCGCACGCGCCAGACAGCGTCGTCGCCTGTGATGCGATCGACCTGTCGGTCGCGATCAGCGCGCCGGCCAACGTCATCCCGCGCCTCGAGGTGCCGACCTTCGCGCCCTTCGACGTGCTTCGCGCCAGTCCGCGCGTGGAGTATTCGCCCACCGGTACGATCTCGGAGTATCGATTCACGATCGCCACCGGAAGTGTCGGCCGCTTCACCATCCCGTCCTTCGTGGCCGTCGCCGGCGACGCCCGTGTCGCGTCGCGGCCCGTGACGGTGCTCGTCGCGCCGGCGCGCGGTCGATTGGCGCCGGAAGTCATCGCGCGTGCGCGCATCGATACGAGCGCGGATGTGAACCTTCGCAGCGCGGGAACCGCCGACACCGTGTTCGTGGGACAGCAGGCCACGTACGAGGTCGCGGTCTTTCTGAATCAGGCGGCGCGCGAGCGGTTGCGCCGGAACCCGACCTTCTATCCGCCGGAGATGCAGGCGATGCTCGCGTACGACTTGCCGGCATCCGAGAGCGCGCCGCGGCGGCGGGGATCGCAGTGCTTCGACGCGCTGGTTTACCGTCGTGCACTCTTTCCGCTCGTGTCAGGCCGACTCGTCATCCCGCCCGCACAGCTCGTGTACAGCACGGGATATTCGCTCCTGAGTCGCGAGGAAAGTCACGAGCTCGAGACCGACAGCGTCACCATCGTATCGGTCGACCCGCCGCTGGACGGCCGGCCGCCGGAGTTCGCGGGCGCCGTCGGCGCGTTGCACGTGGATGCGCGGGTGGACTCGGCGTCGCGGGTCGGCGACCCGATGCTGTTCACCGTCCGCGTTTCCGGCGTGGGGAATGTGAAGCTGTTTCCGCGTCCCTCGCTCGCGCTGCCATGGGCCGCGCTGGTCGAAGCGGATGAACGTGTGCGCGTGGACTCGACGACGCAGCGCGTGAGTGGCGTCAAGGAATTCGACTGGGTGCTCACGCCGCGCATCGCCGGCGAATTCGACGTCCCCCCGGTGAAGTACGGCGTGTTTGATCCGTCGCGCCGCGCCTACCAGGTGGTGCAGACGCCACCATCGCATGTCAGCATCGCCAGGGGGACGCTCGCGACCGCCGACACCGGACACGTCGACGCCCCGCTCACGATACGCACGTCGTATCGCGGGGAACGCTGGCCGGCGCCCCAATCGCATCCCGTGTTCTGGGCGATCATGGCGCTCGCACCATTGCCGGCCGTCGCCATGCGCGCGCGCCGGCGCGTGGGGCGGCCACGGCCGTCGCAACCGACCGATCCCATCGCAGAGATCGCACTGGCGGCGGCCGACGATCCCGTCACGGTGCGCCGGCTCTTCGTGCGTGCGCTCGCCGCGCGACTGGGGTGCGGCCCCGAAGAATTCACGCGGCCGGGTGCACTGGATCGCGCGCTGCGGCGTGCGGGCGTGTCGGAGGAAACCTCGACGCGCGCGGAGATCATGCTGCGCGCTCTCGACTCTGCGTCCTTCGACGTCGCGGGCACGCTGCCGCGCAACGCCCCGAGGGAAGCGGGCACCATCGCGCGCGCCGTCGACGCCGAGGCGCTGGCGCGCACGGAACTGCCCTTCTGGCTTCCCGCGCTGTTCACCGTCGCGCTGTGCACGCTCGGCGTCGCGGCGATGGCGGCGGACAATGCCGCCGTGTCCTTTTCCCGCGGTGTCTCTGCATATCTGCGGCAGGACTTCGCCGATGCGCGTTCTGCGTTCTCCGACGCCGTGAACGCAGCGCCCGCGGCGCCGGACGCGTGGGCCAACTACGGCACGTCGGCGTGGCTGTTGTCGGACACGGCGACGGCCGTCTTCGCGTGGCGTCAGGGACTCGCGCTCGAACCGGACGCCGAGGATCTCCAGCTCCGTGTCGAGCTGCCGCGCGGCATCGGTCCCGCGTCGCCGGGCTGGGTGCCGGAGCTCCCGAGCCACGCTGCCGTGTGGACGTTCGCGCTCCTGTGGGTCGGCGCGTGGGGCATCGCCTGGTACGCGCGTCGACCACATCCGTGGGCCGCGCGAGCGGTGGTTCCGGCCGTCGTCTGTGCGCTGCTCGTCGGCGTGCTCTCCATCGAGCTGGAGTCGCGCGTGGCGGGCAACCGCCTGGCCGTCGTGCGTTCGGCGTCCGCGCTGGTCAGTGATCCCGCCATCGGCATGGACCGTGGTCCGTCCGTGGCGACCGGTGAGATCGTGCGTGTAGTTGGCCGTCGCGGTACGTGGACGCGCGTGGAAGCCGCCGACGACCGCGACGGCTGGATCTCGAGCGCCCAGCTGCTGCCACTGTCCGAGCGACACGCGCTGAACGACCGATGACGTCCGTGGCCGCCTCGGGCGAGCGTCGAATCGTGATCCTGCCGTCCGCCGTCGCGGACCAGATCGCCGCCGGCGAGGTAGTGGAGCGTCCGGCGTCCGTCGTGAAAGAGCTGCTCGAGAACGCACTCGACGCGGGCGCGACGTCCATCGACATCACGGTCGAGGACGGGGGACGCCAGCGCATCCGCGTGAGCGACGACGGCGGCGGAATGACGCGCGACGACGCACTACTCGCGCTCGAGCGCCACGCGACGTCGAAGATCCGCGTCGCCGAAGATCTCGTCGGTGTGCCGACGTTCGGATTTCGGGGTGAGGCGCTGCCGGCGATCTGCTCCGTGTCACACTTCGAGCTCGAGACCGCGCCCGTGGATGGCGCGGGCACGAAGGTGATCGCAGCCGGTGGCGCCGTGCGCGGCGTCGAGAGTATTGCGCGTCGGCGCGGCACCACCGTGAACGTGTCGCGGCTGTTCTACAACGCGCCCGCGCGTCAGAAATTCCTGCGCAGCGCGCGAAGTGAGTGGCGCAGTCTCCTCGACGTGGTGAGCACGATGGCGCTCACGCGCCGCGACGTTCGCCTGACGCTCACGCACGATGGTCGTGAAGCGCTGAATGTCGCGCCGGTACGTTCGCTGCGCGACCGCATCGCGGCGCTGTGGAGCGCGGACTATGCAACACGATTCGTGGCGGTCGACGACGTGAGCGGGGCGATCCATGTGAGCGGCGTCGTCGAGCGGCCCGCCGACGTGGGGATGGCGTCGCGCCGGGCGCACCTGACGGTGAACGGCCGCGCCATCCGTGACAACGGGTTGGTACGTGCCGCGGAGGCGGCGTTTCGCTCCACGTTGCCGGCAGGCCTCCGGCCCAGCCTGTTCCTCGACATCGTGGTCCCCGCCGACAGTGTCGACATCAACGTGCACCCCGCCAAAGCCGAGGTGCGTTTTCGCGATCGGTGGCACATCGAACGCGCCGTGGAAAATGCCGTGCGTCGCGCTCTAGGCACCACCGAATCGGCGGCGAACATCGGTGGAACGGTCTGGACGCAGTTCGCACCCAAACCGGCGCCGAACGATACGACGCTGTTGTCGCAGCGCCGCGAGCCGCTGCCATTCGAGTCGCCACCCTGGGAAAGATCCGCGCCGGCCACGTACACCGAAGCGGTCGACGCACCCGCGCCACGGGATGAGGACGTGCCGCCGCTGCTCCAGCTGCGGCGGACGTACATGCTGTTCGAGGCGGAGTCCGGTGTCGTGCTCATCGACCAGCATTCGGCGCATGAGCGCGTGCTGTACGAGCAATTCATGCAGGCGTTCGAGAGCGGCGCGAGTCCCTCGCAGCGGTTGCTGTTTCCACTTACGCTGCAGCTCACGCCCGCCGAGGCCGAGGCCCTCGATGATCACCGGGATCTTCTGCACTCGCTCGGCTACGAGCTCGGCGAATTCGGTGGGCAGACGGTCATCGTGCACGCGGTGCCCACGCCGCACCCTCGCTTCGACGCGGAGCGCTGCCTCCGGGAAACCCTCGCGGCGCTGACTGGAGACCGCGGCGCCTCGTCAGCGCCAAAGCATCAGCATCTCGCGGCGACGGTGGCCTGCAAGGCCGCGGTGAAAGCAGGTGACGCCCTGGCGCCGCAGGAAATGAAGGCGCTCTTCATCGCGTTGCGCGAGTGCAAACTTCCCGCACACGACGTTCATGGTCGCTCCACGATCGTCCATCTGTCGTGGGACGAGCTCGAGCGCCG
>DATFHG010000043.1:0-5302 GCA_035248725.1 Gemmatimonadaceae bacterium
TGCAGCGCGCGTACCCTGCTCTCGAGCGACGCGCGCATGTCCGGGTCGTGGAGTGTTTTCATCTTCCCTCAGCGGCGGCTCAGTTGAGCTCAGCGAGCACCGACCTTACCCCCGTCACGGTCTCATCGATCTGCGCCTCGGTCACGATCAACGGTGGCGAAAGCGCGATCGTGTCGCCCGTGGTGCGGACGAGCAGCCCGCGTTCGAAGCACGTGCGCAACACTTCGTAGCCGCGGGCACCGGCCGCGCCGCCGCGAGGTTCGAGCTCGATACCGGCGACGAGCCCGATCGTGCGCACGTCCGCGACATGCTGCACCTCGCAGAGCGAGTGCATCGCCTGCTGCCACGCGCGCTCGAGCTTCGCGGCGCGCGCGAACAATCCTTCGTCCTCATACACCTGCAGCGTCGCGAGCGCCGCGGCGCACGCCAGCGGGTGCGCAGAGTACGTGTATCCATGAAAGAACTCTATGGGCGTCGACGAGGTCCCGACGATGGTGTCGTAGATCTCGCCGCGAACAGCCACGGCGCCCATCGGCACTGCGCCGTTCGTCAGGCCTTTCGCCAGCGTCATCATGTCGGGCTCGACGCCGAAGCGTTGCGCACCGAACGGCGCGCCGGTGCGGCCGAATCCCGTGATGACCTCGTCGAAGACCAGCAGGATGCCGTGCGCGCGGCAGATGTCGCGCAGTCGCTCGAGGTATCCGACGGGCGGCACCAGCACGCCCGTGGACCCGGCCATCGGCTCGACGATCACAGCCGCGATGGCGTTGCTGCCGCGTTGCGCGACGATGGCTTCGAGTGCATCCGCGAGCTCGGCGCCGTGCGCGGGCTGGCCCCGACTGAAGCGATTCCGCGCGGGGTCGTGCGTGTGCGGCAGGTGATCGACGCCAGGCAGCAGCTGCGCCGCGAATGGCGCCCGGTTCGTCTCGATTCCACCCACCGAGATTCCGCCGAAGCCCACGCCATGATACGCCCGCTGCCGGCCGACGAAGCGCGTGCGCCCCGGCTCACCACGCGCGCGATGGTACGCCAGCGCGATCTTGAGCGCGGTGTCCACCGCCTCGCTGCCCGAGTTCGCGAAGAAGGTGTGCGAGAGGTGGGCGGGAAGGATGCCGGTGAGCCGTTCCGCGAGCTCGAAGCTCAGGGGGTGCCCCATCTGGAACGATGGCGCGAAATCCATCCGGCCTGCCTGCTCCGCAATCGCGCGCACGATGGGCTCGCGACAATGTCCGGCGTTCACGCACCACAGGCCGGACGTGGCGTCGAGGATGCGGCGTCCATCGTCGGCGATATAGTGCATGTCCTTGGCGCCCACGAGCAGGCGCGGGGCGGATTTGAATGCGCGGTTCGCCGTGAACGGCATCCAGTGGCGTGCGAGCGTCGCCATCGTTCAGTCTCCCGGATCGGTCGTGCTCACGTCCAGCGCGAGATCACGACTTTCTTGTCTGTGAAGAATTCCACGGAATCCTTTCCGTGCGCTTTCAGATCCCCGAAGAAGGAGCCTTTGGTGCCGCCGAATGGAAAGAACGCCATCGGCGCGGCAACGCCGACGTTTACGCCGATCATGCTCACGCCCACGCGATAGCGGAACTCGCGCGCGGTGCGACCGCTGGACGTGAAGAGCGATACGGCGTTCGCGAACTCGCTGCGCTGTACGCGGGCGATGGCATCGTCGAGCGAATCCGCCCGCGTCACCGAGGCGACGGGTCCGAAGATCTCCTCGCTATCGATCTTCATCGCCGGTTCCACGTTCTCGAACACCGTGGCACCGACGAAGGCGCCGTTCGGGTATTGCGCCACTGTGGCGCCGCGCCCGTCGACGGCCAGTGTGGCGCCCTCCGCAACGCCACTCTCGATGTAGCCAACCACGCGCTCGCGATGGCGGCGCGACACGAGTGGCCCCATGGTGACGCCGGCGTCCAGACCGTTGCCCAGCCGCATTCCCCGCGCGGCGTCCACGAGCTTATCCCGCAGCGGCTCGAAGCTCTTGCCCGTGCCGACGACCACGCTTCCGGCGAGACAGCGTTGTCCTGCGCACCCGAACGCCGATTCGGTGATCACGGAGACGGCGCGGTCGATGTCCGCGTCCGGCATCACGATCATGTGATTCTTCGCGCCGCCCAGCGCCTGCACGCGCTTCCCGTGCTCGGCGGCACTTCTATATATGTAGCGCGCGATGGGGGACGACCCCACGAAGGACACACCGACGACGTCGGGATGGCGCAGCAGGGCGTCGACGGCGTCCTTGCCACCGTGCACCACGTTGAAGACGCCTTTCGGGAGACCTGCTTTGTGGAGCAGCTCCGCCAGGCGCAGCTGCGTGAGTGGCACCTGCTCGCTGGGCTTGAGCACGAACGTGTTGCCGGCCGCGATGGCGTACGGGTAGAACCACAGCGGCACCATCGCCGGAAAGTTGAACGGCGTCACCGCGGCGAAGACGCCCAGCGGCTGGCGGAAGTACTCGCAGTCGATGCCCGAGGCCACGTCCTCGAGCGAGTCGCCCATCATGAGCGTCGGCATCCCGCACGCGTGCTCCACGTTCTCGATGCCGCGACGCACGGAGCCGCGCGATTCATCCAGAAGCTTGCCGTTCTCCTGTGTCACGAGACGCGCGATCTCCTCGAAGTGCTCCTCGATCAGCGCCTTGAAGCGGAACAACACGCGGCAGCGCTGCACGACGGGCGTCTCGCGCCACTTGGGGAACGCGTCGCGCGCGGCGCGCACGGCTTCGTTCACTTCGGTGGACCCGCAGAGTGGAACGCGGCCCAGCGGTTCGGCGGTGGCGGGATTAAACAGCTCGTGCCAGTTGGCGACGTTCGCCTGCACCCACTCGCCGCCGATGAAATTGCGTACCGTCTCCATGGGCGTCGAAGCTGCGCCGCGACGCGATGGCGGGCAAGGTCAGGGCGCCGAGGCCGACACCCCGCGCGTGCGCGACACGTTCTGGTCGATGCGGAACGTCACGCCGCCCCATGTTTCGCTCGCGTCCGACGGGTTCTGCCAGATGGTGGCCGCGGGGAATCCGGATTCGTCCGGTTGCCTGGCGAGGCCGAACCCCTGGCTGCTCGAGATCCACAGCGGCGGCTGCCGCGTGTCGCCGGCGGCAGCGTACGCCGCTCGCAGCGTCGCCATCAGCGTGTCGGCGTTCAGGCGGTGCGCGTAGACACCGGCCGTGAACCCTCGCGCGAGCACCTGCGCCGCCCAGCCGCGGACGTACGCGCCGAGCTCCGGGGGCCACGGGTCCGCGCGCTCCACGTCGAGGAAGATCGCCGTGCCCGCCGCGAAGCCGTCGTCGCGCGCGACGTTGGCGGCATCGTCGCCATCCACGGTTCCCTGCGTCGCCGACAGCGTGTTGGTCGAGCATCGCGTCGCGGCCGCGGCACGCGTGCTGTCGGTGGCGAGTGAGTCGCTGACCCGCGCGGATGGCCTGCGCGGCTGCAGTCCCACGTACAGCACCGCGAGTCCCCAACCCTGCGCCTGCAAGGCCGCGCGCGTACCCGTCCACGGCGCGCCGGCGAAGCATGGCGCGGGCAGGTAGTAGCCGACCCATTCGTACGGCGAGTGGTTCCACCACACCTGCATGTCGGCGAGGGAGGGAACGTCCCGTTTGTCGAAGCCCGGCGATGACGCCCCTGGACGAGCGGGCTTTGCGGCTGGTGACCCTGGCGCGCCGGCGCTTCGGACCGCGCCGCTGCACGCAGCGACGCAACAAGCAAAGACCAGCCACCGTCTCATCGTAGGTGCATCACGCCGATGACGCGCGACCTGCGACTCCGCCCTCGGCGTCTTCCATGAGAAGGATGGCGTGCCTCCCCCCCACTCCGTCGGGATGCTGGAAGCGCGACATGGAGATCCGGCACGTCATCGAACGGCCACGCACGTTCACGGCGGAGACGTCGACCATGGCGTGGGCGTCGGTGGCACCGCCGACCACGCGCTGCAACGCATCGCGCAGGGATTCGACCGGCACGCCAATGTCGAGGTCCATCAGGTTCCTGCCGACGACGTCATGCTCCGGAAGTCCCCATAGCTGGAGCGCCTTGCGATTCCATGCGACGATGTCGAGTCGCGCATCGACCACGATGACGGCGCCCTCGAGACTCGCAAGCACCGTCTCGAGAAACGCATTTGTGCCCGTCAATTCCGCGCTTCGGTCGCGCAGCTCGTCGTTCGCGGCGGTGAGATCGTCGTTTGCCGCCTGCAGTGCCTCGTTCGCAGCCTGCCGCGCCTCACCGGCGATCTCGAGCTGGTCCACACGCCGTCGCATCTCGCCATTGAGAATTCCCCGCTCGCGCTTCGCGGATCCTCGCTGCGCCTGCGCGACGGAGGAACGGACGCGAACCGTCTGCGGGCGGTGGCGCGCAGGTTCGACGCTGTCTTGCGTAGTCCTCGCGCCCGCTGGCTTCACGGCGATGCCCCGCTGCGCGTCCAGCGGCTCGAAATCCGCCGAATGAGTGGCCACGGTTTCCGCGGCACCCAGCACGAGGATGCCGCCCGGCCGGAGCGCGCTGTGAAAATTCGAGAGCACCGCCGCCTGAGTTTTCGCGTCCATGTAGATGACGGCGTTCCGACAGACAAGGAGATCCACGTCGGAGATGGGAGCGTCGACCGTGAGGTCGTGACGCCCGAAGGTGATCTGGCGCCGCAGGATGTTTCGAACGACGTAGGTCTCACCGACGAAGTCGAAGTACTTGTCGCGGAGAGTCGAGGGCAGATCGGCCAGCTCGGCGCGCGAATACACACCGCTTCGCGCCGACGTCAGTCCTTCCTCGTCCACATCCGTGGCGTACATCGTCACACGTGCACGAAAGTCATCGAAGCCAAGCGCCTCCGCGAGCAGGATGGCGATCGTGTACGCCTCTTCGCCCGACGAACAGCCGGCGCTCCAGACGCGGACATCGTATGCGCGACCGAGCAATGCGGGCAGCGCGCGATCGGCGAGGAAGGTCCAGGTGTCCGGGTCGCGAAAGAATGACGTGACCTTGACCCGACCGGCTTTCAGAAGCGCATCCATCTCGGCGACGTCCGACTCGAGGCGACTTTGGTAGTCGGGGAACGTCCCGACGCCGAGCTCGTGCATGCGCTTCTCGATGCGGCGCTGAACGCTCGCTTTCCGATAGCGCGTGAAGTCCACGCCGCGCTCGCACTTCAGATATTCCAGCAGCGCGTTCAAGTGATTCTCGCTGCGCACGACACCTGCCTATTGTCCGGTGCGGATCTCAACCTAACGCAGCGTCCTTGGGTAAGTTGCTATATCGATGGATAAGACGACGTATCCCGGGATGAATGGGCTGCTGGCAGC
>DATFHG010000044.1:0-17450 GCA_035248725.1 Gemmatimonadaceae bacterium
CGCCTTCACCTTCGCGAAGATGTCGTCAGCCACCTGCGCGAGCACCTTCGCGTCCTGCCCGCGAATCTGCACCATGATCTGCTTGAATCCGGCGCCGAAGTCGTTCTCGAAGATGGAGATCGTGGCCCCGGCCACGCGCGCCATCTGCTTGCGCAGATCGGCGGCGAGCTTGTCGACGGAACGCTTGCGATCCGTCTTTGGAACGAGCTTGACGTAGATGTTGCCCACGTCGACCGCGCCCGTGCCGCCCTCGCCGAGCGTGGTGTAGGTGTAGCGGACCTCGGGCTGCGACTGCACGATGCGCGCGGCCTCTTCCGCCTTGAGACGCGTGTACTCGAGGTTGGAGCCGGGCGGCGTCTCGATCTTCATGATGAACTCGGACCGATCGTCCACCGGGAAAAAAGCGGTGCCGACCTTCCGCCACTCTGGCACCTTCCCAACCAGTGCAGCGCCGATGAGCGCACCAATGACAATCCCACCGAACGCAGTGGGCGAAGGCTGCCAGCGTCGATCAAAAAGCGCGCGGACCCAGTGCCAGCTAATCCACGCCGTTGCTACTCCCAAACCTGCGACCAACAAACCAAAAACGATCGCGGCGATTTTGCCGCTCGCAATCATCACGACACCACCGGCCATCAAAGCGATAGCGAGTGCGGCGCCGCCGAGGTTACCTACCGCATGCAACCACACATTCGGGCGAAGATTGATTAGCCAGATCGCAGCGGCGACGCCAACCAATGCGCCCAACAGGCCGGTGATTCCCTTCGCAGGGAGCGTAAAGGCTGCCACAAAGGTTCCTACGGCCATGACGATCATCGAGAGTCGGTGATCGAGCGCCCATGCGATCACCTTGCGGTAATTCTGCGCCTGGCGGTTGAACCAGTGGTTGAACTTGTCCAGCTGCTTGGTGATCCACCACTTCTCGTCCTCGGTCTTGTGCGGATCGGCCCAGTACGCCGACAGCATCGGATCGAGCGAGAACGACACGAACAGCGAGACGAACACCGAGCACGCGATCGTGAGCGCGAACGGCTTGAACCACTGGCCACCGACACCCGGCATGAAGCCGATCGGGACGAACACCGCCAGGATGGAGAACGTGGTCGCCGCGACGGCGAGCCCGATCTCGTCGGTACCTTCCCGCGCGGCCGTGTAGTGGTCTTTCCCCATCTCCACGTGCCGCACGATGTTCTCGCGCACCACGATGGCGTCGTCGATCAGGATGCCGATCGCGAGCGACAGGCCCATCAGCGACATCGTCTCGAGATTGAATCCGAGTGCCCAGACCGCGATGAAGCTCGCGAACACGGAAATAGGCAAGGCAACGCCGGTGATGACCGTCGAACGCCACGAATTGAGGAAGAGGAACACGACGAGCACCGTGAGGATGGCGCCGAGGAACAGCGCCTCGATCACGTTGTTCACCGCGTGGTGCACTCGCGTGCCCGAGTCCTTCACGACGTCGATCTTGGTGCCCTTCGGCAGCGTCTCACGGAGCTGCTCGATGCGGTCGAGCACCTTGGCGGCGACGTCGGTGGTGCTGAAGCCCTTTGATTTCTTGATGTCGATCGCGACGGCTTCCTGATCGCCGGCCGTCGGCGTCCCGAAGAGCGCCAATGTGCGCGGCTCCTCGGTGGCGTCCTTCACGTCGGCGACTTCGCCCAGCCGCACGAGGCGGCCGTTGCGCTCCGTGACCACGAGGTTCGCGAATTCAGCCGGGCTGTCGATGCGGCCGAGGAGGCGGATGGAACGCTCGTCGAGCGTACCGGTGACGCGACCGACCGGCGCGGCGAGGTTCTGCAGCTGCAGCGCCTGCACCACCTGGCCGACGCTCACGCCCGCCGCCTGCAGCTTGGAGGGCACGATCTCCACGGTCAGCTCGCGCTCGACTTTGCCGAACGTCTGCACATCGGCGACGCCGGCGATGGAGCGCAGCTCGCGCGTGATGCCCGGATCCACGAGCCGGGTCAGCTCCGCCGACGACAGTACCGTCGACGACACCGCGAGCGATACGATCGGACGATCGGTGTCGTTGAACTTGCGGATGATCGGTTCCTTGATCTCCTGCGGCAGGTCGGCGCGGATCGTCGAAATGGCGTCGCGCACGTCCTGCGACGCTTCGTTCAGGTCCTTGGAGTACAGGAACTCGATCATGAGCATCGCGTAGCCGTCGTAGGCCTTGCTCATGATGCGCTTCACGCCGGCAATCGATCCGACCTGCTCCTCGACGGGGTCGAGCACTTCCTTCTCGACGACTTCGGGGGACGCGCCGGGATAGATCACACCGACCGTGAGCCATGGCGGCGCGACGTCGGGAAACTCGTCGGTCTTGAGCTTGATGAGCGCGAAGATGCCGAAGATCACCAGGGCGAACATCGTCACCACGGTGATCAGCGGCCGCTTGATCGCGAAATCCGAGATGATCATGGCTTACTTCCTGACGTCGTTGGGCGCGTTGACCTTCACCGGCGTGCCGACACTGAGACCGCGAGCGGTTCCGAGCAGCACGGTGTCGCCAGGGGCGACGCCGGTGCGAACTTCGACGGTTTCGCTCTGGTCGTCACGGATGCCGAGGTCGACTTCGACTCGTTCCACTTTTCCATTCTTGATCCGCATGACGGACGGGCGCACGCCGTGCTCGTCGACGGCCGCCACGGGGACTACCGGCGCGGTGCGCGTCTCGCTCGCCACCCGTCCCTCGGCGAAGAGGCCGGACACCAGCGCGGCGCCCGCGTTCGGGATCGTCGCGGTGATGCGCACCTGGCGTGTGGACGGATCGACCGCGGGATTGATGCGTGTGACGCGACCGGTGAACTGGCGCCCTTCGTAGCCGGCGACGGAGAACTCGACGGGTAATCCGACGCGCACGAGCGCGAGCGATTGCGCCGGGAGCGACGCCTCCAGCCGCATCGTGGACGGATCCACCACGGTGAACAGTGCCGTGCCGGGACTCACGACGTCGCCGGCGTTCGCCTGACGGGCGCTCACCACCCCCGCGAACGGCGCGACGATCTGTGTCTTGTTCTGCTGCTTCTGCGCATTCGCCGCCACGGCGCGCGCGTTGGCGAGCTGCGTTTCGGCCGCGAGCGCGCCGTTGCGCGCGCGCTCGAGATCGCGCTGCGCGATGGCGCCTGCCTTCATGAGCTCCTCGGACCGCTCGAGCTCGCGCTTCGCGATGTCGTACGAATTCTGCGCGGTGGAGACGGCCGCGCGCGCGGAGAGCGCCTGGTCGCGGATGGCGGAGTCGTCGAGACGCGCGAGCACGGCGCCGGCGTCGACGCGCTGGCCGGGCTCCGCGAACGTCGACAGCACCGCGCCGGACACTTCGGCGCGGACCGTGGCGACGCGCTCGGCTTCGATGGCGCCGGACAGCGTCGGACCGGTGCGGATCTCCTGCGCCTTCACGACGACGACGTTCTCCGGTCCCACGAGGACGGCGGAGGCGGCGGCGGACGTGTCGGGCGCGGCGTCTCCCCGACGGCAGCTGGCCGCGGCGGTGAACGCCAGAAGGGCGAACAAGGCGGGTGCACCTACGATCCTGCGCGCTGTCATTGCTGGCTCCCTGAAGCCGAACCGGCGGAGGTGCCGGTCGTCGTTCTCTGTTGTGGTTGCTGTTGCTGAGTTTGCGGCGCGGACAACATGGTCGGCGCGCTCGCTCCACCCGCGCCCGCCGCTGCTCCGGCGGCGCTGAGCGGCAGATCCTTGAGGAGCGCGAGCTTCATCCGTGCGACGGCAAGATCGCGCGCCGCGACGGCGCGGTTGACCATCGCCTGCTCCACGAGCATCTGCGATTGCGTGAGATCGGTCTGCGTCGACAACCCTTCGCGATAGCGGATTTGATCGATGCTGTACGCGCGCTGCGCCTGCTCGGCGGTGCCGGCGCTCGCGCGCCACGTCGCCTCGGCCTGCGCCAGCTGATTGAGGGTCACGCGCGCGTCGAGCGCGGCGAACTGGCGCGTCTGCTCGAGGCGTGCGCGCGCTTCGCGCAGATTCGCTTCCGCGACCATGACACCGCCGTGCGACCGGCCGCCGTTGAACAAGGACACGGACGCCGACACACCGACGGTCCAATTCTCCCGGAAATCGTTCAACTGCGGGAACACCGACGTCGGGAAGAACAGGCGTTGATAGCCGGACGTGATCGCGAAGGACGGCAGGTAATCGGCGCGCGCCGCGCGCAGGAGGCCATGCTGCGCGGCAACGTTCGCCGCCGCTTCGCGCACGCTGGCGCGCACGTCGACGTTCGTGTCCGGGCTGGTGGACGTGGCCACGGCGGCGATCGCGGTCGCCGGCACGGTCGGCTCGTCGATCGGCGTCGTGAGCGTGAGCGAGTCGTCGAGCGGCAGGTCCAGCAGCTGCTTGAGGCGCAGCATCGCGGTCGACGCGTCGCTGCGGCGCTGCAGCACGACCGGAACCTGGTTGTCACGCGCGACCTGCGCGCGCAGCAGATCGAACTCGGAGGAACTGCCGACCTGCCGAGCGCGGGTGGTCTGCCGGAGAATGTCGTCGTTCCAGTTGAGCGCCGTCTGTGCGATGTCCACGAGGCGCGACGCGAGCACCGTGTTGTAGTACGCCTGCGTCACGTCGAGCACGAGCTGCGCGCGCTGCGCGGTGAGCTCGATGTCGGCCGCGCGCCGGCCGGCGTTCGCCGCATTGCGCTGCCCCGTCGCGCGCCCGCCGGTGAAGACGTTCTGCGAGAACTGCAATCCGAGCGCCCACTGGTTCAGCGCGCCGAATCCGACCTTGCTGAAGTTGATCCCGCCCGCTGCCTGGCAGGTGGACGCCTGGTCCAGCGCGGCCTGGCGTTCGGCCGGCGTGGCGTTCGCCGGGATTTCCGGCGCGCACAGCGACTGCGGACGATTGGGGCTGGTGTCGGGCGCGGCGCCTCCGGACAGACCCGCGAACTGCGACCGCAGGGTGCGCGCGTACGACGCCGTCGCATTCACCTGGGGCAGAAACTGGCTGAGCGCGATCGTCTGTTGTCCCGAGGCGCGCGTGACACCCGCGCGCGCGATCTCGACCGTCTCGCTGCTGCGATCGGCCAGGCGGATCGCATCCTCGAGAGAGATGGCGCGGGCCGCCGCCGGCGTCGAATTCGCCGGGACGGTCTGGGCGCCGGCGACGCCGGCGGTGGCGCCGGCGACGGCCAGCGCGAGGGAGAGCAATCGGTTACGCATGTGCACTGCCCCTAATGGTCGCGACGCCGGGTGCCGGCGACGCGCGATGGCCGGGAACGGACCGGCATCGGCGCCGCGCGGACACCAACAGCGCGCATGAATGTTTCCGCATACCTCTCGGCCGCGACGTCGATCGGCGGAAAGGCGTTTGGCATGATGTCGCGATACAGTGCGTCGCCGAACATCGTGCTCATCAACATGGAGACGCCGGTCTCGAGGTCGGTGTCCGGCTCGGCGTAGCCGTCCTCGCGCAGACGCTCGAGATAGACCACGAGCGACGCGCCCGCGGAGCTCGACCGCTCGCACGCTGCGCAGGCTGCATCCGGCCGCTCCTCGGCCTCGCCGATGGTCTTCCGGATGAGGTGGGCGTGCTGCCGCAGGTGATCGAGCACCTGCGAGCACCACTGGACGAGGTTGTCGCGCGCTGACAGTTCTTCGTCGAAGGTAAGGAGCGGCACGCCGTTGCCGACGACTTGCGACTGCAGCATGGCTTCCAGCAGCTCGGCCTTGGAGCCGAAGGTGCGGAAGAGCGTGACCTCGTTGACGTCCGCTTCGCTGGCGATGCGGCGCGTGGTGGCGCCGCGGAAGCCATACTGCGCGTAGACGCGCGCGGCGGCGTCGAGGATTCGGTTGCGGATTTCTTCGGACATGGGCCGCGAATGTTAGCGGCGACCCATGATGCAAGCAAGTAGGTACTTGCTTGCTACGCTTGTTTACGGCGTTACTATAGAAGGCCCTATGATCGAGTCCCTCGTCGCGGTCTTCGTCGTAAGTGGCGCGGCCGGGCTCATCTACGAGTCGATCTGGACGCGATACCTGGGACTTTTCGTTGGGCACAGCGCCTACGCCCAGATCATCGTGCTCGTGATCTTCCTGGGCGGGATGTCGCTGGGAGCTCATCTCATCGGGCGCTGGTCGCATCGGATGAGGTCGCCGCTGTTCTGGTATGCGGCCGTCGAGCTGATGATCGGAGCGCTCGGGATGCTGTTCCACGATGCGTTCGTGGGCGTCACGAACAGCGCGTACGATCACATCTTCCCCTCCCTTGGAGGCGTCTCCCTCGTCGCCGCCAAGTGGATGATCGCGAGCCTGCTCATCCTGCCGCAGTCGGTGCTGCTGGGCGCCACGTTCCCGCTGATGACCGCCGGCGCCATTCGCATGGCGCGCGCGGAGGCCGCGCCCGGGCGGCTGCTCAGCCTTCTCTACTTCTCGAACAGTCTGGGCGCGTCGTTCGGTGTGCTGCTCGCGGGCTTCGTCCTCATCGCGGCGCTCGGCCTTCCCGGGACGCTGCTCACCGCGTCGCTCATGAACCTGGTGGCTGCGGCAGTCGTGGTGGTGGTCGCGCGCGCTGGCCAGCAGCACGCGGATGCAGCGGCGTCGCCCCATCTCGAACGCGCCGGAGGACCGGTGCGGGGCGATGCGCGCATCCTGCTCTGGGTCAGCGCTGGCACCGCGGTGGCGTCGTTCGTCTACGAGATCGCGTGGATCCGGATGCTCTCGCTGGTGCTGGGCAGCGCGACGCACTCGTTCGAGATCATGCTCTCGGCATTCATCCTCGGCCTTGCCCTGGGCGCACTGTGGGTGCATTCCCGCGCGGACACGATCCGCGATCCGGTGAAATTTCTGGGGGTGATGCAATGGGTGATGGGCGTGCTCGCGGTGGCCACGCTCCCACTGTACGTGGCGTCGTTCGACTGGCTGGCGACCGTGCTGCATACCGTGCAGCAGAATGAGAGTGGCTATCGCGCCTTCAGCTTCGCGCGGTACCTGATCGCCCTCGTGATCATGCTTCCCGCGACGTTCTGTGCGGGCACGACGTTGCCGCTCATCACGCGCGTCCTCATGCGCGACGGCGCCGGGGAGCGGGCGATTGGCGTCGTGTACGCGGTCAACACGCTGGGGTCTATCGCGGGCGTGATCATCGCGTCGCTCATCCTGATGCCGGTGCTCGGCCTCAAGAAGCTGCTCGTGTTCGGGGCCATTCTCGACACGGGTCTGGGTGTGTGGCTGATATCGCGACGCCTGGGGGACGGTGGCCCTGCGCCGCGTCGGCGCTTCAGCGTCGGTTCGCCGCTCGTGGTTCCCGTGACCGTGACCGCCGTGCTGATGCTTCTGATCGCGGTCGCGGCGCGCTTCGACCTGGCACGTCTGACCAGCGGTGTGTATCGCCACGGCGTCGTCTCGCGGGCGAGCGATTACACCTTTCCCTATTACCGGGACGGACGCACGGCCACGGTGAGCGTTCGCCGCAGTCCCGATGGCTTCATCACGCTGGCGACGAACGGGAAGCCGGACGCCTCGATGGAGCGGGAATGGATGGACACGACGGTGGCGTCCGAGAACCGTCAGTTGACCCGTGATATCGCGACGCAGCTGCTGCTGCCGATCATCACGCTCGCGCACGCGCCGAGAGCGGCGGACGTGGCCGTCATCGGGTTCGGTTCGGGCATGACGTCACACGTGCTGCTCGGCAGCCCGTACGTGCGTCAGGTGGTCACGATCGAGATCGAACCCGACATGATTCGCGGGGCGCGTTCGTTTCGGCCGGCGAACCGGCGCGCCTACGATGACCCGCGGTCGACTTTCGTCATCGACGATGCCAAGTCGTACTTCGCGTCGTCGGGACGGAGGTTCGATCTGATTCTGTCCGAGCCGTCGAACCCCTGGGTGAGCGGCGTCTCCGGCCTGTTCACGCAGGAATTCTATCGACGCGTGCGGGGCGAGCTGGCGCCGGCCGGGGTCTTCGGACAATGGCTGCACCTGTATGAGCTGAACGACGGGCTCGTGACATCGGTGCTCGCGGCGATCGATTCGATCTTTCCGGCGTACGAGATCTTCTTCACGTCGAACGCTGACATCCTCGTTGTCGCCTCGAACCAGGCGCTGCGCGCACCGGATTGGGACGTCACCCGATACGCGGGGATCGCCTCGGACATGCGGCACGTGGTGCCGTACGATGCGGCGTCGTTCGAGTCGCTGCGGCTTGCGGGGCGCGCGGTGATCCATCCGATGCTGCTGGCGCGCGGCGCGCCGAACTCGGACTTCTTCCCCGTGCTGGATCTCGGCGCGGAGCGGATGCGCTTCATGCGCGAAGAAGCGCAGGGCTATACGGATCTCTCGGCGGGACGATTCGACGTCGTCGCGGCGCTCGCCGGCCGGCCCGCGGATTTCGGACGCAACGGCAGCGCGCTCACGCCTGAGATTCCGCGCAGTGAGGCGCTGGCGCTGGGGGCTCGGCTGCGTGCCATCCGTACGCTGCCTCCGGCCGGCGCCGCGGCGGTCGCGCGCGACGAGGAGGTGGACAAGGCGCTGTATCGGCTGGACGAGCTGGCGCGCTTCGACGCCACGGGACGCGCGCCGCTGGATTGGCATGCGTGGGTCGATGCCGTCGTCGCATCCGATGCGGATCTGCACAGCGGCACCGCGGGCGTCGTCGACGAAGCGTTCTTTGCGGACGTACGTGGATTCGCAACCCGCGCGAACGCGCCATCGGGCGCGCACGCCGCGCTGGATTTCCTGCACGGCATCGGCGTCTGGAACTGGCGCGAGGCGGCGAACGCCGCTCAGGCGCTCATGTCGTCACCGGATCCCGCGCCGTGGCTTCCGGATCCCCTGCTTCGCAACGGCGCGGCGGTGAGCTACATCATGCTGCACGACACTGCCGGGGCGCGAAACGTCCTCCGGCAATTCGCGAAGCGGACGGACGCCGACGAGTTCCGCGAACGGCTCATCGCGTCGTACCTCATCTACTCTGATTCGACGCTACGGAAGAAAATGGGCTGGCGGTGAAGTGCCGGAGCAGATCCGCGGGATCCTCGTAGATCGCGGCCGCGCCGTCGAAGTCCTCGGCGCCCCAGCCACCGCAGAGAAGCGCCACCGCTTCGACGCCAGCACGCTGGGCCGCCTCGATGTCGTATGGCGTGTCCCCCAGCATGACCACGGCGTCGGCCTCGAGCCCGGATTTGTCGAGCGCCGCCCGGATGACGTCCGGATCGGGCTTCGAACGTTCGACATCGTCCGATGACGTCTTCCGGTGGAGCAGTGTGTCCAGGCCGACCTGCTTGAGCATCGTCTCGAGCTCCTCTTCCCTCGCGGAGGTTGCGATGGTCAGGCGCAGGCCTTCGTGGCGAAGCCGCTCGAGCAGCTCCTTGGCTCCGCGCGTGAGACGCAGGCCGGGGACGTATTTTTCGCGGAAGATGCAGTCGCGTCGGGCGGTCAGCTTCTTCCCCAACTCGCTGTCCGCGGCCACGCCGAGCAGGTGCGGCAGCAGCTTGTCTCCACCCATTCCGATCAAGGGCCGCACGCGCTCGTATGGGATATCGTTTCGTCCGGACTCGGTGAGCGCCTCGCACCATGCGCGGGCGTGCGCGTCATTGGAGTCGATCAGCGTTCCGTCCACGTCGAGGAGCACGCCCGCGATGCTCTTCCGCCGCATTGGTGACATGCCCGGCCGTAATTTCAAAATCGGTGCCCGGGAATGACGGCCCTTGCACCGCCAAACTTCGACGCGGCACGCCTGCGATACGCGTCACGCGGGCTGTTGGTCCTGTGGGTAGCGGCCGTCGTCGTGACCTCCCTGCAGGCCGGCGCTCACCACAACAACAACCACATCATCTTCCGCACGTCCTGGCAGAACCTCGTGTCAGGCCATGACTTGTACGCGGCGAGCACGGTCCACAAGGATTATTTCGTCTACTCGCCCACCTTTGCGCTGCTCTTTGCCCCGTTCGCGGTGGTGCCGTTCACTCTGGGGGTGCTCCTGTGGAACGCGGTGAACGCGGCGGCGCTGTACTGGGGCCTTGGCAGAATTCTGACGGCGCAAGGGGCGCTGATCGCGCGCGCCGTGGTGTTTCTGGATACGGTGGGTGCGATGCAGAATGTGCAGAGCAACGCGCTACTGGCTGGCCTCATGATCATCGCGTTCGCGGAGCTGGAGCGGAGGCGGGAGGCCACCGCCGCGTTGGCGGTGGGCGTCGGCACGGCCATAAAGATCTTTCCCATCATCGCGGCGGTCTTCGCGGTATTCCGACCCTACCGCCTGCCGCGATTCGCCGCGTGGGGCGTGGTTGTCGCGACTGTTCTTGTCGCGCTGCCACTGCTCGCGACGTCGCCACACGATCTGGCGATGCAATACCACTCGTGGGCCGCCATCCAGTCCGTGCAATCGACGCTGCGCGGCTATTCCGTCATGGAGCACGTGCATCGCTGGTTGGGCGTCGCGTGGAACAACCAGGTGCTGCAGGCAGTCGGCGTACTCGTGTTGCTGAGCCCGCTGGTGCAGCTGCCGCATTGGGGGAGCGAACGGTTTCGCGTGCTCTTTCTCGCATCCGTCCTGATGTTCTGCGTGTTGTTCAATCACAAAGCGGAGAGCCCGTCGTTCGTGATCGCGATGGCCGGAGTCGCGATCTGGTTCGCGCTGACGCGCCGCAATGCCGGAGCGTGGATCGTCTTCGCAATCGTGATGATCGGAACGGTGCTATCCGCGAGCGACGCGATGCCCGAGGTGCTGCAGCAGCGCTTCTTCGAACCGTACCGCATCAAGACGCTGCCCGTGCTGCTCGTCTGGATCGTGGTGCAGACGCAGTTGTGGCGAAATGTACGGACGTCCTTCGGGCGCCTCCCCGTCCGGGACGCCTCGGCCTAGCCCTTTCTGCGGCTGTTGCGGCGTTCGAGGACGACTTCGTCCTTCACGATCATGTAGCGAATGATGCGCCTGCGCTCCGCCGCGAATTCCTCGGCGCGATCGCGGAAGCGGTCATTGGTGAGGATGCGCGCGTCCATCTCGCGCGCGAACGACAGAATGAAGTAGTCCGCATCGGTTCCCGCGGGCGCCTGGTGCACCTTGCCATCGTCGACGAGCCGCTCGTAATCGGCGCGGCGGTCGATCTGATGTCGCAGCGCCGCGTCGGCGACGATGATTGGCTCGAACCCTTCCTCGCGCAGCTTCGCCTGCACCAGCTCGATGTTCTCCAGGCGAGCTTCCCCACCCTCTGTCGCGTGGGCGACGTTCGACGCGTCGACGAGGACGCGTCGCGAGCCTGACTCGTCGTCGTCCCCGAGGTCGTCGTCCACGTCCTCCGGGAGCTGCTCGTTCGTTCCCGCGTTCATCGGCGTCATGGCGTGGGCGATGCCGGCTTCTGCGACGCCGGCTTCCCCTCGGCCGCCATGGGCATGCCGAGATGTTTCTTCCACACGCTCGGCTCTCCGGCGGGAATGAGCGGAGGCAGCAGGGCCATCGCCGCGTCGTAGTGCGCCTGCACCACCGGTCGCGCCGCGCGCAACTGCGCGCGCAAACCGTCGTCGTCCGCAGAGCGCTGCCATCCATGAAGGGCGTGCAGCGCCATCTGGTGATCGTTCACCTGCGCGTCGATGTAGGTGAGATCGAAGGCCGGGCCGGACAGCGTCGCGAGCGTGTCCAGCAGGGACTGGCCGCGAGCGCGGATCGCCATCGCGTCGCTGGTCTGCTCGGACTCGATGTGATCCTTTCGCGCGAGATCGCTGCTGCTGCGCTGCATGGCTTCGTGATCGCGGACCAGCTGCTGCGCGAACGCCCGGACGTCGGCGCTGGCGGCCCTGGACGACGCGAGCCGCGCGGCGGCGATTTCCGCCTCATTGATGGCGGCGAGCGTGCCGACGATCCCTGCGTCACTCATCCGGACGAGCCGAGGCTCGGGCACGCCCGCGGAATCGGGTCGCGCGTCGGCATCGCGGCCACAGCTCGCGAGCGCGAGCCCGATGAAGAGGAGAGCCACCACGAGACGCGTGCTCATCGCATCGGCGCTCCTTCTTTTTTGAGGTTGCTCTTCGCGCGCGTCTTTGGCGCGTTCTGCGTGTTCGGCAGGGATTTCTGTAGTGCACGCGCCTTGTCGATGTGCTTCTGCAGGATCGGGACGGCGCGATCGATGAGCGTCTTGATCTCCGGACGCCGTGTCGCCGCAAGCGCACGGGCGGCGTTTTCGAAGGCGGATTCGTGCACGGCGAGCGCGTAATCGATATAGGCGCGGTCCCACGCGGCGCCGGCGTTCGTGCTGTCGAGGACGGCCGATGCGGCGGGTGGCGGCGCGTCCGGCGCGACGGTCGGCGCGGACACCGCGATGCCGAGCTGCTGCCCCAGGTCCAACGCATCCTTTCGCAGCGCGTGGTGCTCTCGAAGAATCATGCGCCCGAATTCCTTGACGTCCGGCGACGCACCGCGCGCCGCGCCAAGTGCGCCGAGCGAGCTGTCGGCTGCGTCCGTGGCGGCGAGGAGCCCGAGGACCTGGCCCTCCGACATCGAAGCAGCCGCAACGGCGGCGATACTGTCGCGTTGCGACGCGGAATCAGAACGATGCTCCGCAGCCTCGGAACCCGACGGCGCGCACGCGACCACGGCCCACAGCAGAGCGGGAACGCGGAGCCAGTGCGGAGCGTGCATGCAATTCCTCGAAGCGCGAAGCGGCCTCGAGGTTTTGCAAGAAGCGTACTATGGCTGGTTGTAGATCAGGGCGCCGCGAGGATGGTGAACGTCACCACACGCGTCTCGGCGGACGGCATCTCCACCGTCGTGTTCGCGATGAGCCGATAGGTGATGGGCAAGGATGTCGCGTTGACGGTCGCGATGTCGGTGACGACGTCGGCGCCTGTCGTGCTCAGCGCGACACTACCGACGCTCGTGGCGGCGGCCGGAGCGGCGAGCGCGACCTCGAGCGTCACCCCGGCCGGCAGATCCTGATCCACGGCAGCCGTGATTTTTCGATTGGTCTCGTTGGTGGTAATCGAGTACGTGCCGCCCGACGCCACCACTGGGGCAGGCTGCTGGCCCGGCGTGGCCGTGCTGACGACGAGCGGCTGCGGCGTCCCGCTCACCGCGATGCGACTGACCGATGTGACCTGGAAGGTGACGCGCTGGATGGCCGTTTGGGCGTACGTCGCCTGTGCGCCGCCGACAAGCAGCAGCATGGCCGATCGAGTCGCCAGGCGAATGGCTCCGGTCATGCCTCCGGTATCGGCACGACCCGGCGACTTGTTTAGCCCGTCGGTGGCTCGGTCTTAAGGATTTCGACCGTGGGGGCGGCCTGGCGGCTCGGCCGGAATCGCGTGCACTTCCTCGCCGCCGTTCATGATCTTGACCTCGCGCGGCTTCGGCACGAGGCGCACGATGACAGCACGGTTCTCGCCCGGGGCGAGCTGGATCTCGAGTCGTTCGGGATCGAAGCGATGGAAGCTCGGCACGTCCCCGTCCGGCACGAGGATCCACTTGCCGGGGGCGACGTCGGTGAAGGTCAGCCGGCCGTTCTCGTCCGACGCGCGGTACAGCGTGTCGCGATCGCCGATCAGGCGGAAGCCGGTACCGACGAGCGGTCCGACGTCGACGAGGGAATCAGCCTGGCCCGCGATGCCCGTGCGCGAGACGGCAAACTCGCGTGCCGAGATGTCGACGCTGGCGCCGCGGGCGACCTTGAGCGTGAAGTGCTTGGGCGCAGACGCGACGCTGTCGACATGCAGCACGGGGTCACCGATGAACACCGCGTCGGCGTAGGAAGTCTCCTGCGACAACGTCACGCGGTGCGCGCCCGCGGGCAGGCCGCCGAACGAGACGCGTCCGTTGCGATCGGTGATGGCCACCTGGGGGCCCAGTCGTACGAGCGCGTTCGCGATCCCGCGGCCGGTGACGGCGTCGACGACTCGACCCGTCGCACGCCCGGGCGTGTGCAGGTGAGAGACCGGAACGCCCAGCGGCATGCTGTATTCGAGATACGCCACTGGAGGCATCGACGTCGCCAGGCCGTACCCGCCCTGCAGCACGCGTCCGCGCATCGTGATGCTCGAGCCATTGCGCAGCATGTGCGAGATCTGCGCGTCGATGTTCGTGAGCCAGTAGCGCGCGACGCCGCCCATGCGGTTCGAGTTCACGACGACGCTGGCGTCGAGCCCGAGCACATGCATGTTCGCGCTGCCGCCGACCGTGAGAATGTCGTCCAGCCCCTTGAGGATGCTGCCGCCGCTGTATCGCTCGACGAAGCCCCCGAGCGAAACTGCGTTCGTGCTGACGCCGGCATTGAGCGACAGGTCGGAGAACCCGCGCGTGCTGCCGCTGTCGAACACGGAGCGACCGACTTCGCCGATCAGCGTCGCGTTGAAGATGCCGAGGTTCGGCATGATGCGCGTGCGGACGAGCTGCTGTGTCTCGCGCGTGAGGCTGGCGAAGCGACGATCGTGCTGCGCGCCCGAGGCCTCGACGTTGACGAGGCCGCCCAACGTGACGCCGGCGGTCGCGAGGCTGAGACGCTCACGGGACGACAGCCCGCCGAAGACGGGATCGATCGAGGCGTGCGTGCTGGCGCTGGCGTTGACGGTGAGGAAGGAGTTCGGTGTCGCGGTCGCGAACATGTAGTCGTGCTGCGCGCCGCGCTGCGGACCGAGGAAGGACGAGTCACCCTGCGCATGACCGGCATCGAAGGTCACGACGCCGCGCTCCCCGCTCACGTGCACCATGTGGCCGAGGCCCGTCTTCGCCGAATCGGCGCTCCGGGCCACCTCGGCCTCGACGTTGATGCCGGGGCGCTGGAAGTTCGCCGAGAGGCTGCCCACGTTGCCGGGGATGGGACCCTTGACCCTGTCGACGACGTTGAAGGCGAGGCGCAGATCCTGTGTGGGATACGCGCTCACGTAGGCGCCAGCTTCGCGCGCTTCGCCGGGCGTCCGCCGGAACTGTTCGGCATAGCCGCCGACACCGAAGGTGCCAAAGCGTCGTTCGGCGCCCAGGCCGGCGCCTTCCTGCGACGCCGTGGTGAGCTGCGAGAGCGAAAAGAGGTTGTCGCCCGCACGCACGCGCCACGTGGGTGCGCGCAGGTCCACGCGATACACGTCGCGATCGCCGAACATCGACGTCGCGCCGGCGTTGCCCTTGAACTCGAAGTCGACGCGTTCGGCGCCGCCCTGACGGAGCTGTCCGGCGCCGGCGATGACGAAGGGCGATACGCCGCTGGTGTTCGCGGCACGCAGCGCGACCTGGGTGGGAACGCGCTGATAATCGTCGATGGTGGTCGATGCGGGCGGCACGACGGTGACTCGGCCGGACGCGCGCGATTCGACGGTGACGTCATCCGCCTGCGCGACAATCAGCTCGACGACGTCGTCGGACGACATGCCCGCGGTGCTCGCGTCCTTCACGTGGATGCGAATGTTGCGGGACTCGCCCGGCGCGAGATCGAGCGCGCGTTCGACGAGCTCCGCGGAGCCCAGCGTGCTCCTCGCCTTGAGCTGCAGCGCGCTGCGCACGTTGCCGCGGTTGCGGACCACGAAGCTCGCATCGTAGCTGCGCCCCGAGATGATGAAGCTCGGGTGCTGGAGGGACGTCACGTCCACCTGCTTCCTGGGCTCGATCACGATGTTGATCGAGTCGCACGCGAGGAACTTCTCGGTGACGGCGTCGAAGAAGGCGACGCGGATGCCGTACGTGCCCGCGAGCGTCTTGCCGGGCACCATGGCGCTGACCATGGCCAGTCCCGTTTCCGAGGCCTGGAGACTCAGCGGGTTATTGCCGGTGACCAGCTTCCAGTCGCGCGGCAGATCGATGCGCTGCACGGTGCGCAGCTGACGATCGCGGAGATTCGTGAGGATGAACGGCGCGGTCACCGTCGTTCCGCTGGCGCTCCAATTCGCTTTGCCGACGCTGACATGCACGCCCTGCGCACCCGCGATCGCGGAAGCGCAGAGGAGGAGTGTGACGGCGACGGAGACGCGCACGGCTCAGAACTTCAGCGTGAACTGTGAGGCGAACACGGCGTCGTCGCCCGAATCGGCGAAGACGATCGCGCGATAGCTGCCGGCGGGCAGCTTGCCGAGCTCGAAGCTCTGCTGCAGTGAGGTGCCGGGAAACAGCAGGCCGCGCTCCTGACGCACGTTCTTCTGCAGCGCACCCTGCGCGTCGTACACCTCGATCCAGAGCGCCGGCTTGTAGGCGCGCTGGCCGGTGTTCTCGACGTCGACGTTGAACGACTTCGTGCTGTCCTGGTTCGCGACGAGCTGCGTGCGCGTGAACTTGATGGTGCGGGAGCCGGTGCTTCCGATGTGCGTGGCCACCTGCACCGCATAGCGCAGGATCGAACCGACGCCCACCTGGGCACGACGCTGAGACGCGGGCGGCGGGGTCTTCTCGCCCTCCACCATGATCGCGCTCCAGTACGTGCCGACGAGCGAGTCGCTGCGCGGCACCCGCACCTCGTACGTCACCGTCACCTCGGACGACGCCGGGATGCTGATGCTGCGCGCGCCGAGCGCGACCCAGCGCGCATTCGAGCGCGACAGTGTGCCGGCGGAGTCGAAGCGGGACGTGCCGTCCGCGAAGAAGACATAGTCGGTCTGGTAGATGCGCGCCCGCTGCGTCTGGTCCGTGACGTTGCGGATCACGATCGCGCCGCGGTACGACTCGCCGGGAACGGCAATGTGCTCCTCGAGCGTGCTGCCGAGGACCGCGATCTGCGCCGAGGCGCGCGAGGTGATGCCCGCGAATGCGAGCACGGCGCCGAGCATCAGGCGAAGACGGAACTGCATCGGAGTGCGGAGGGACATCGGCTTACGGGAACTGCAGGATGGTGAGGGTGACCGTTCGGCTCGTGGACGAGACAACGCCGGCGCTCACCGTCGCGGTGAGGGTATAGCTGATGGTGCCGGTGAAGTTCACGTTGCGTGGAATGGTCGTGACCATGTCGGCCGCGGTCGTGCTCAACGTCACGTTCGAGTTGTTGACGGCTCCGCCACCGGGATTCGTCATCGTGGCCGTGAGCGTCACGCCCGTAGGCATGTTGGCATTCAGCTGCGCGGTCACCTTGTAGGTGCGGTTCGCGGCGTTCGGTGTGGTGATCGTGTACTGCGTCGACGAGCTGACGGGATTCGGCTCGGAGCCGGCAACCGCCGTCGTGACCGTGAGCGCCGAAGGATTGCCGCCGACGGTGATGGTCTGAGACGCAGCCGTCCTGCTGGCGAGTACCAGCAGGACGGCGAGCAGCGAAGCGCGACGCATACGATTCAAGTATCGACCGAGTTACGGACCGGTCGTAATCGTGTACAGGATGTCACGGGTGGTGGAGCTCACCGTACCCGCGGCCACCGTCGCCGACAGCGTGATCGTCAGCGAGATACCGCTCTGCGCCACCTTCGTGAGCCCGTTCACCAGGCGCACCGCCGTCGTCGACAGCACCTGATCGCCGTCCGACGTCCCGACCGACGCCGCGGCCATGTTCGCCGAGAGCGTCAGACCGGCCGGCATGTTGCCGCCGCTCGCCGCGGTGA
>DATFHG010000045.1:0-5630 GCA_035248725.1 Gemmatimonadaceae bacterium
TGGAACTGCCACAGCAGCGTCCCGCTTCTCGCGTCGAACGCGTCGAATTCGCCGGTCGGTTCGCCCGTGAAGACCAGGTCTCCGGCCGTGCTGAGCATGGACGTCACGATCGGCGCCTTCGACTTCCACGACCACACTTCCTGTCCCGTGCGCGGGTCGAACGCCTTCACGTTCCCCCACCCCTGCTCGTCGGAGTTCTGGAACGTGGAGCTCAGCGTCGGCAACCCTTCCTTGAATTCCTCGGTGCTCGACTTGAACGTCGCGCACAGCTCGATGACGGGCACATACAAGAGATTGGCGCGCGGGCTGTACGAGGCGTGGTTCCACACCTTCGCCCCCGCGGGACCCGGACAGATGCGCTGCCCCGCCGGCGTCGGCTCCTTGCGGTTCGTCACCGCGCCCGACGTGGCGTCGATGTCCGCCCAGTCCGCGCGCGCATAGCGCGACGCATGCACGAGCTTCCCGTTCGTGCGGTCGAGGATGAACAGGTAGCCGTTGCGATCGAAGTGCGCGAGCAGCTTGCGGCCGTCCTGATCGAAGAGGATCGACTCGCCGATCCCGTCGTAATCCCACACGTCGTGCGGCGTCCACTGGTAGTGCCAGCGAATGGAGCCGTCGTCGGGATCGAGCGCGATCACCGAGCTGGTGTAGAGGTTCGTGCCCGACCGTGAATCGCCGTTGAACACGGGCGACGGATTCGCCGTCCCCCAGTACACGAGGTCGAGATCGGGGTCGTACGTGCCGGTGATCCACGTGCTGCCGCCGCCGCGCGCCCACGCGCCGCCGCGCTTTCCTCCTGCGTCGGCCGGCCACGTCTCCGCACCCGGTTCGCCAGGCTTCGGCACCGTGTAGCGACGCCAGACGCGCTTCCCCGTGCTCACGTCGAACGCATCCACATGGCCGCGCACACCGTACTCGGCGCCGCTCGCACCCACGATCACGAGATTCTTCACGATCAGCGGCGCGACGGTGACGCTCTCGCCGGCGCGCGGATCGACGTACGGCGTCTGCCACACGGGTTGACCGTTCGTCGCGTCGAGCGCGACCAGCACGCCATTGCCGGTGCCGAAGATGACTTTCCCCTGTGCGACGGCGACGCCACGGTTCACGTTGCCGCAGCAGAACGGCACGTCGATCGGAATCTGGTGCTGATACGTCCACAGCTTGCGGCCGGTGGCCGCGTCCAGCGCCCACACGTATCCGTTCGGGCCGCTCACGTACATTACGCCGTCCACGACGATCGGCGCCGCCTCGAACGCGTACGTCACCGGATTGGCCAGCACGCCGAGCTGCGCGTACTGGAAGACCCACGCGGGCTTGAGCTGCTTGACGTTGTCGCGGTTGATCTGGTCGAGGGCGCTGTATCGCTTGCCGTCGTACGTCCCATAGTACGTGAGCCAATTCTGCGGCTCGCTCGCGCTCGCGATGCGCGCGCCGGTGAGCGTCTGCGCGACCGACGGCGCGACGTTCGCCTGGTTCTCGTCCATCGCGTCGAACTTCACCGCGTTGCGCGTGAGCGGATAGTTCGGCCCACTCGACGCACACGCCGCGACGCCGAGCATGAATACGATGGTCGCAGTTCTCCCGAGCGCAGCTCGGGCTCTTGTCGCAGTTGTCGCGTCTCTCATGGCCGCTCCTGCTTCGGCCGGTCGAGCCGCGCGCTCTCGTCCGCGTTGCCCTTCACGATGATGAATCCGAGCATGCCACGACCGGCGTGGTTCATCACCGGACAACCAAAGAAGTAGTAGCCTGGCTGATCGAGCCGGATCCGCGCGCGCCCGTGCTCGTGCGATCCCACCGTCAGCAGTTGCCGTCCTCCATTACTCGGCAGAAACGCGGCGTGCACCTGCCGGTCATCGTTGTAGATGTCGAGCTCGAGCTCGCCGCCGCGCGGCATGATGATGACGGCCGGCGTCCACAAGTATTTGTCTTCGGGGGTCCGCACCGACACGTGCATGACGCCGTCGGCACCCACCTTTGCATCCGCCGCCCCGCCGTGGGCGAAGAGACGGCCGAGCATGCCTTCGTTCACCTCGTCGGTGGCAGGCAGCTCGTTCACGAGCCGCGCCACGCGCGGATTCAGCTGTTTGAGAACTGACGGGCGAAGCAACCGCACGTACTCGCAGGACAGCAGCGGCAGCATCGCGATCAGCGCGGCCGCTGGGAAAAATATTCGACGCATGGGGCTCCACGATGTGGCGCCCTGGTCGCTTCAAGGCACGTGCCCTTCGCGTTCTGGACGCTCGACTGTCGCAGTTGTCCGTCGCGAAGCGGCGGCAGTTCGTACGGTTGCAGCGTCGCCGGTGTACGGTTCGGCCTGGGTCAGAAAATCAGTCCCAGCGTCACAGGCGCGAACTTCACGCTTCCTGGCTCGGCATCGACGAAATGGAAGCGGCCTTCCAGAAACCATTTCAGGCCGAGCGACGCGATCTTCGTCCCGAGCCCTCCGTTCCAGCCGAAGCGCGTCGCGGTTCCGCAACTGACGCCGCCGGTGCACTGGAAGTGGTACGCGCCCGCGCCCGCGATGATGTACGGCGACAGCGGCGAGTTCGTCATCGGCAGACGATACGTGACGTTGAGCGTCCCGGAGGTGATCGCCTGACCGGCACTGCCGGCCCCCCCCTTCGCGCCGAAGCGATTGTGTGCGACGTCGAGGCGCAGGCCGAGCGGCTGCATGAGCGTGCTCACGCCGACGCTCGCCAGGGCGTGCCAGCCCATGTTGGCCGCGTCGCCGAAGTCGCCGAGCGGCAGCGATCCACCGCCGCCGATCGCGAGCATGAACGGGCTTTGCGCACTGACGGCGGCCGGCGGCAGAACGAGTGACGCGAAGATGCCGGCCAGCAATAGAAGACGGCGTGTCATGGTGTCCATCCGAGGTTCGATGATCACAGCGACTTCAGGTACTCGACGAGATCCTTCTTCTGCGAGCTCGTGAGTCCAAGGTTGCGGACGCGGTTGTAGTGCTCCACCACGTCGTCGAGCGTCTTCGCGCTGCCATCGTGGAAGTACGGACCGTGCTGCCACAGCAGCCGCAGCGGCGTCGTGCGGTACCGTTTGGTGATCGTGCGGGTCGCGTAGGCCGGGTCCATCCCGGTCTCCGATGCGTCGTGGAGCACGCCCGTGTTGTTGTCGGTCAACGTCGCGCTCACGTGACAGCGCGCGCAGTTCGCGTTGAAGACCTGCTGGCCTCGGCTCGCGCGTCCGGCGTCGTATGACGCACCCGGCGTCGGCGGCCGTGGCAGGCTGTGCTGATAGGCGCGGAGCGCCGCGAGCTTCGGCGTCACGATGTCCGGCGTCTGCACGATGCGAATGCCCAGGCGGTCGTCGATGAACGTCCCCTGTCCGTGCATCTGCGTGATGGCGACGTATGCGTTCCAGTACGAGATCGTGTCATCGCCCGTATAGGTCTCGTTGCGCACCTGGGCGAGGCCGAGCGCGGGCGGCAGCACCAGCGGCGTATTCTTCCCGTCGAAGTTGATGCGCGGATCGTAGAACCCGGCGTGCCATCCGCGGAACACCGCCTTCTGCTGGTCGGTGAATCCGGACAGCATCGACAGGATCTTCCCGACCTTGAGGTCGCGGTTCGGCCAACCGTCGAGCCGGTGTCCGATGCCCGGCAGCAGCGCGTTATCCACGGTGGAGTGGCAGAGCGCGCACGTGATTCCGATGCGGGCCACGTTGCCCTTGGCGTCGAACTGAGCCCGGACGCCGACGACGGCGTTCTCGCGCAACAGCTCCTTGGTGCCGCCGGTGCTGAACGGGTTGTGGACGAGGAACTTGAGCAGGTTCAGCCGGTCCATGTCCACCTTGAGGCCGAGTCCGAGGGCCTCGAGGGGCTGGATCTTGTGCTGCACGAGCTCGTTGAGCTTCGCCGTGTCGGTCCAGAACTTCTCGTCGCCGAACGTGTCGTAGCGGAAAATTTCTCGGCCCTGGCGTTCCATGTCGTTCGATGGCCGCACTTCCGGGAACTGCCGGCAGCCCGCGGATAACGACAGGATGACCAGCGCGCTAAGCAAGGGACGAGGCGCAAACATGTGAACGCAGCGCATCCGACGGCCTCCCGTATTACGGAAGAAGTTTCTTGGGATGCTGCAAGAATCGCGCGCTGTGGTCATCCCGAGCGCAGCGAGGGATCTGCACGTCACGGTTTTCGGTCGGCGGGCGTACCGTCTGCCCGCTTTTTGCAGAAAGCCAACGAATTGCTTTCGATATTCGTGTGCCGGCTGCGGCACGGTGCCAACGGTCAGGGAAACAGGAGGAACGGACGTATGCGAAGCAGGACGATTCTGCCAGCGGCTCTCATCGCGCTCACCCTTGCGGGCTGCGCGTCCACCGGGACCATGACGACCACCAGCGGTGGTGACGTCGCGCTCACGAAGAGTGCGTCGGAGCTGCACGACGCCATGCGGCGGCTGTGGGCCGACCACGTGCTCTACACGCGCGAATACATCCTCGAGGCGGTGGCCGGCGACGCCGGCGCCCAGACGACGCTCACGCGTCTCATGAAGAATCAGGAAGACATCGGCAACGCGATCGCGCCGTACTATGGGAGCGCCGCGGGCAGCAAGCTCACCGACCTGCTCAAGCAGCACATCAGCATCGCGGGTGAGCTCGTCGCCGCCGCCAAGGCCGGCGACAACGCCAAGGTCAGCGACGCGGACCGCCGCTGGCACAGCAACGCCGCCGACATCGCGACGTTCCTGAGCGGCGCCAATCCGAACTGGCCACGTGCCACGCTGCTCAACATGCTGAACACGCACCTCGCGCTCACCACGCAGGAAGCCACGAACCGCATCCAGAATCGCTTCAACGACTCCGTCGGCAACTTCGACCAGATCTTCAGCCAGGCGATGGAGATGGCCGACGCGTTGAGCAGCGGCATCGTGAAGCAGTTCCCGACGCGCACATAGCCTTTCGTCATCCCGAGCGAAGCGAGGGACCTGCACTTGTTGTTGCGACGCCGTAGCGCACTGATCACACTCCTGTGCTGCGGCGCCGCCTGCGGGCGCAGCGCGCCCAGTCTCGTCGGCGCGGCAATGCCCGTCGAGGTCGCCCCACGCCTCGTGCCCGAGTCCGAGCCCACCCGGCTCGTGATGCGCAACGTGGACTTCCACGTCGGCGACGACGTCGTCATGCACGTGCGCTATCTGCGCGGCGTCATGCGCGGTGACCACGGTGTCGTCGATTTCGACGACAGCAAAAGCTTCGTCACCTGGGTCGACTCAGCCGAAGTCGCGCTCGGCGCGGACGACCTGGCCAATCTGCTCAACAATCACGTCTTTGCGTACCCCGGCGCGCCGATACGACGGCTGCACATCACGCTGCGCGATTCCACGCTCGAGCAGTCGGGCATTCTCCATAAGGGCGTCGACATCCCCTTTAGGATCCGCTCGACGGTGACGGTGACGCCGGAGGGGCTGCTGCGCCTGCACCCGATCTCGACGAAGATCCTGTGCGTCAACGGCGACAAGCTGATGGGCGCGCTGCACCTCACGATGGAGAAGATGGTGGACGTGTCGCGCGCGGTCGGCGTGTCGATCGAGAAGAATGACTTCATCATCGACCCCATCCGCGCGCTGCCGCCGCCGTCGATTCGCGGGCGCGTGTTGTCGGCGCGCGTCGCGAACGGC
>DATFHG010000046.1:0-7721 GCA_035248725.1 Gemmatimonadaceae bacterium
ACAGAAGTAACAACGCAACTAACGGCGCAGCTGAAGGCGCACACCAAAGCGGCATAAGGACGCACATGACGGCGGCTCGAGGACGGCCTTTGTGGCGGTCCTGAAGCCGCCGTTATGACGTCGCAGAGGCCGTATCCATGACGCCGTTAGCTGCGCCGTCAGCTGCGCCGTTAGTTGCGCCGTTACCGATCTATTTCTTCAACCCGTGAATCCCGCGGTACATCTCCGCGTTACGAAGCACGATCCGCACGTAGTCGCGCGTTTCGGTGAACGGGATGCGCTCGGTGAAGAGCTCGGGGTCGGCGGCGCCGGCGCGGCGTGACCAGCGCCGCACGCGGCTGGAGCCCGCGTTGTAGGCCGCGAGCGCGCGCGGAAGATTGCTGCCGTATTCGGACAATGCTGCCTTGAGGTGCGACGTCCCGAGCTCGAGGCTCACGTCCGGATCGAACAGGAGGTCGGCGTCCCACAGCGGATAGCCGCGTGATGCCGCGATCTCCCGCCCCACGGGTGGCATGATCTGCATCAGCCCCCGCGCGCCGGCGCGCGACACGGCGCGCGGATTCCAGCTGGATTCCTGCCGGATCACCGCGGCCACGAGCGCCGGATCGAGATTGTTCTCGCGCGAGCGCGCGAGCAGCTCGACTTCGTGGAGCAGCGGGTACACCAGGGCGTAGCCGCGCTCGTCGGCGCGCACAGACGAATCACGACCGGCGCGACCCACGACCACCGCTTTCCAGCCCAGCCGAATGGCGCGCACCGACTCGCCCTGCTCCAGGAGCGCGGCGCCCGCGCCGAGCGCCAGCGCCGGGCTTCGCGACGCGGAGTCCTCGATGGCCTGGTACTCGTAGTCCTCCTCGACATCCATGCCGAGCAGCCGCAAGACCGCGGCGCGATTCACCGCGGCCTGGTACATCGGCGACGGCGGAATGGCGCCCACGTGCGGAATCCATTGCGTGGTGTCGAGCCGCTTCGCGCTCATGACCGCGTAGTAGGAGAGCGGTTCGCCCGACAGCACGCTGCGCCAGCGCTGCGTGGCGACATCCAGCTTCCCCATCCGCTGCCACGCGCGACCGGACCAGTAGCGCGCGGCGACGAGATCCGGCGAATTCGGAAAGCGCGCGGGGAGCTCGTCGAATGCCGTCGCCGCACGCTTCGCGTCGCCGAGCGCGAAGTAGAGAATGCCCGCGCGAAAGCACGCGTCGTCGGAATACGATCCGGCCGGCCGATGCACGCACGACCGCTGCAACAGGTCGCGCGCACGCGTGTCGCGGCCCGCGTCGCTCTCCATGTCGGCCAGCAGATACCAGGCGTCGGCGGCGTACCGGCTGCTCGCATACGTGGCGGCCACCCGAGACAGTGCCGTGCGTGCGGCCGTCGTACTGCCCGCGCGCACCAATGCCCACGCCCGCACGTACGCCGCCTCGGGTGCCGCGGCCGCGCCGAAGCGCCTCGCCTTGATGCGCGCCGCGGCCTCCGTGGGATGACCGGTGGTGACCAGTGCCCGCGCCCACGTCAGCACGTCGCTGTCCGTCAGCAGCGATGGGGGCACGCGCGCGAATCCCTTCACCGCGCGGGCGCTCTGTCCGCCGTCGGCGGCGCGGCGAGTGACGAGCAGCTGCGACGTCGCGTCGAGCGCGGGAAATGCCGCGTCGAGCACCTCGAGCGCGCGTGCCAGGTCGTCGCCGCGTGCGTCGCGCTGGATGTAGCCCAGCAATCCCGAGCGCAGGCCGGAGCGCAGCGCCGCGTCGTAGTCGGAGGCCAGTCGCAAACGATAAGCAGACGGGATGTCGCCGAGCTTTTCGTAGGCATCGGCGGCGGCGACGTCGAGGTGCAGCCGCTCCAGCGTCTGCGCTTCGGTGTACGGCACGCGGCCCCGTGCGGCGACGCCACGCACCTGGGCGTACATCTGTTCGCGGTCCTTCTTTGCGTCGGTCAGGCCCGCGGCGCGCAGCAGCAGCCAGTCACGCGCGCCGGGCAGGATCTGCGCGGCCTGCGCGTAGAGCGTCGCCGCGCTGTCGCGCACGTTCAGTCGGTCCAGCGCCCGCGCGAGGAGCACCAGACGCATGGCGCGCGAGCTGACCGTCGTCGGTACGCGCAGCGCGGCTTCGGCGTACGAGCGCGCCTCCGACGCGTTGCCGCGCTCCAATGCACCGCGCGCGAGCAGTTCGAGGCCTTCCCCGCCGAACCGCGAGCTGAGCCACGGCTCGTACTTCAGCATCGCGGTGACGAGATCCCATCCGTCCCATTCCGACGCGGCGCGGGCGGCCACGAGCACGGCTTCCGGTGTCCGACGCTCGGCGGTGCGAAGCACCGGCATCACGATCCGGCTCGCGAGCGCGGCACGGCCGTCCGCGAGCTCGTCCTGCGCGCGCCGCACATCCGGGTCGGGGCTCGACACGGGCGGAGGGCGCAACGGCAACGCGGTGGCAACTTCACCAGCCGATTCGCGCGGCTCGCCCTGCCGGCACGCGAGCGCGGCGGCGAGCATCAGCGCGTGGACGGTGAGCGCGAGCATGTGGCCGCGAAGGTCACGATCCATACCACGCGCGCGTATGTTTCCGGCGACGAGTCCGCCTGGAGGACGACCGATCATGCTGGCCGGACGATCCTGGAGCGAGTGGATCGCGCGCTATGGCGAAAGTCACCGCGATCCCGTGAACCGCTTGTGCCACACCGTCGGCATTCCATTGATCGCGGCGTCATTGCCGCTCTTTGCCGTCGCACCATTCGTTCACGGATTTTGGCACATCCCCGCCGGGATGTTCGTAGTGGGGTGGGTGTTCCAGTTCGTTGGACACGCCTTCGAAGGTAAACCGCCGGAGTTCTTTCACGACTGGCGGTTCCTGTTCGTGGGCCTTCGCTGGTGGCTGGCGAAGATCACTCGCACTACACCCGGAGCGTAGGCATGGACGCGAGCGGCGAATTCATCACGACCACTGAGAACCAGTTGCCCGAGTATGACGTCGTCGCGCGCATGGGGGTCGTGCGCGGCATCGCGGTGCGTTCGCGGTCGGCGATCGGCCTGTTCGGCGCCAAGATCCAGCAGGTATTCGGCGGCGAGATCACCGTCCTCACGGAGCTGTGCGAGCAGACGCGCGCGGATGCGTTCGCCATCGCCATCGAGCATGCCCGCGCGCTCGGCGCCAACGCGCTCGTGGCCGTGCGGTATGACGCCACCGAGATCATGGCCGGTGTGTCGGAAGTGCTGTGCTACGGCACCGCGGTGCGCGTGGTCCCGAGACGTCGCACAGCGTGAAATTCACGTCGTCTCCCATCCGGCGGCGATTCCTCGAGTTCCTCGTGGGCGTGGCGGCCGTGCACATCGTCGCGATCACGCTGTATTACGCCATGGACATCAGCCACGCGCCGCTGCCGCGGCAGCAGATGTTCGGCTGGATCTGGATGGCTGCGACCGTGCTCGTCGTGGTGATCGGCCTTCAGCGAATCAAGCGCGCGCGCGGGCGACGGGCGTCGCCCTGATTCACAGCTCGGCGACGACGGGGGCCGACGAACGCAGCACGTGCACGCCGCGATCGGGAGATTTGCGGCTGTGCTTCTGCCGGTACATCGCGTGGTCGGCGACCTGAATGGACTCGTCCAGGCTTTCCGCGCTGGTGTAGTCCGCGGTTCCCAGACTGACCTCGAGCTTCGCTTCCGCGCCCGAACCGACGCGAAGCGGCATGGCGCCCGACAGCACGTCGGCGAGCCGCGCCTCGACATCCACGCCGCGCGCCGACGGAATGACGAGCAGGAATTCGTCTCCGCCCCAGCGATACAGCTTGTCGTAGGGGCGCAGCGTCGAGCGCAGGAGATCGGCGCACTGGCGGAGCAGCAGGTCGCCGGCCGCGTGGCCGTACGCGTCGTTGACCGCCTTGAGGTTGTCGAGGTCCGCGATGACCACGGTCCCGAACGTGCCACGCGCCATCTCGAGCCCCACGCCCTGCTCGTACGCGCGGCGGTTGAGCGAATCGGTGAGCGCGTCGTAGAGCGCCGCGCGGCGCAGCTGGTCGTGCGCCACGCGCAGCTCGGCCTGGGCGTCGTCCACCTCGCGTTTGCCGTCCTCCATGAGCAGCACGACCATGGCGAAGCCGAGCGTGATGTTCAGGAGTAGGTCGAAGTACGGATTGAAGTTCACGACGGCGCGCACCCACTGCGGATATCCGGGCCTGGATACCACGCCGAACGCGACGCCATAGGAGAGCCACAACATCGCGAGGAGCGAGAAGGCGCCACCGCCCGCCACGCTGCCGAGCGTCCGACGCGACGGCGGCAACGTGAACAGGAGCGCGGCGCACGCGCCCAGCGCCACGACCGCGACGGGTGCCTGCCAGATGACGAGCTGCGTCAGTGCGTCGTGCGCACCGGCGCCCACGAGCGAGACGGCGGCGTAGGCGATGGCCGCGAGAAAGACTGACGGCCGCGCGCCGAGCACGCGAACGCCGGTGACGTACATCGCGGTGCCGGACACGAACAGCGCGAAGCTGCCGAGCTTCGACGCCTGATACACGAGATAGAGCGCGCGCACCGCGAGCGACGTCTCGTCCACGGGCGCGGCGCCAAGCCGCGGCATGATGGTGTAGCGCACGCACACGGCGAGGATCGCGATCGCGCCACAGATCCATGCGCCCGTCCAGGCGCTGAAGTAGCCGCGACGCAGGACGAAGCGGCGGAGCAGCAGGAACAGGAGGACGAGCAGCAGCTCGCCCCCCAGTTGCACGCTCGTACCGATGAATGAAATGACGGCTGTGAAATCGCCTTCGAACATGCAGCCGGACGATGCGGTAGGAGCCCCAATTGTGCGCCCGGCCGTGTCGGTCGTCCAGCCCAAAACATTCCGATTGGTATAGAATGTTTCAAACGTTTGGCTTGACTTCCTGCCTTCGGGACGTGCGCGAACATGGACCTGTCTGACCTCGAAACCCCGGCGCTCGTAGTGGATCTCGCGCGCATGCAGCGCAATCTCGATCGCGCGGCGGACTATGCGCGCGAGCACCGCCTGGCGCTCCGCCCGCACATCAAGACGCACAAGTCGCCGCTCCTCGGCCGCGAGCAGCTGGAGCGCGGCGCGGTCGGGCTCACGTGCGCGACACCGCTCGAGGCCGAAGTGATGGCGGACGTGTGCGACGACCTGCTGGTCATGTACCCGCCCGTCGGCGCGCGCCGCGCTACTCGGCTCGCGGCGCTGGCGAAGCGCGTGCGGGTGACCGTCGCCCTGGACTCCGACGCGGCGGCCGCCGATTTCTCACGGGCACTCGTCGCCGCGGGCGCACGCGCGCGCGTCCTCATCGAGATCGACGCCGGCATGCATCGAGTGGGAGTGCAGAGCGCCGCCGACGCTGCCGCGCTCGGCGCGCGCGTGGCGAAGATGCCGGGGCTGGATGTCGTTGGGCTGGCGTTCTATCCGGGCCACATCCGCGCCCCCGTGGGCGAGCACGACGCGCAGCTCGCGGAGCTCGAGCGCGTCGTGGCGGAGGCTCGCGCCGCATTCTGGCAGGCCGGCCTCCGCACCGACGTCGTGAGCGCCGGTTCGACGCCCACGATCTGGGAGACGCACGAAGTCGCTGGCGTGACGGAGATGCGTCCGGGCACCTACATCTACAACGACCGGACCACGGCGCAGATCGGCGCATGTACGCTCGATGATTGCGCGCTGACGGTGCTCGCGACGGTGGTGAGCACGGCCGTCCCCGGACAGGCGGTTATCGATGCGGGGAGCAAGGCGCTTGGTCGCGAGCCGATGCGCGGCGCGGCCGCGGACGGCTTTGGCTGTCTGCTGGAGCACCCCGACGTGATCGTGGCGTCCATGTCGGAGGAGCACGGCATCCTGGATCTCAGCGGGACGTCATGGCGGCCGCGCGTCGGTGACCGTGTGCGCGTGATTCCCAACCACGTGTGCATCGTGGTGCACCTGGCCGACGTCGTCTACGGCATGCGCGACGGCGTCGTGGAGACCAGTTGGCCGGTGGCCGCCCGCGGGCGCGGCCAACCGGTGCTGGATGACGCTTCCGAGCCGGTGACTCGGCGTTAGACGCTAGCGACGCGTCAGGCCGCGCGATCGGTTTCCCGCGCGACGCGCTCCGTCGCTTCGGGTCGGATCTGCGGCACCTCGCGTGACGGACGGTACACCTTGTTCAGCACTTCGCTGATCAGGATCGTCGGACGCAAGGCCGGATTGTCCAGGTAGTCGTTTGGCATCTCAGTGTCTCCGTACAATCAGACACCGGCGCCCCCGGAATGGTTGGTACCTACGTGCCGCCGAACCACTCGTATCCGCGGTCCGACCAGTAGCCACCGTTGCGCGTGGGCATGAAGGTCACGCGGACGAGATACTTGGTGTTCTTGTAGCCCAGCTTCACAGGTGAATGGACGCGCGCCGGCGCGCCGTGATTGGCGCCGAGCCAGTGACCGTCCATGGCGTACGCGACGAGCGTCTGCGGATGCATCGCGCTCTCCATGTCCCAGCTCTCGTGGTAGTCGCTGTCGAAGGAGGCGAAGTCGACGTACTGCGCGTCCGACGTGGGTTGCACGACGCGCGCGAGATCGGACATGCGCGCGCCCGTCCACTTCGCAACGGCGTTCCAGCCTTCCACGCAATAGTGATCCACGGTCTGCGAGTGGCGCGGCAGCGCGGCCAGCTGATCGAGGGTGAGACGCATCGGCTTCCGCACGGCACCATCCACCTGGAGCGTCCACGCGCCACGCACCGCCGGATCCCAGATCGGCATGTCGTCGGAGACGAAATACGACGGAAAGGCGCGGCCCGCGGGCCGCGCGGACGCGCGCGGCACATCGCGCGTGGAGTGGCGCAGCAGGAGTCGCTCGACACCTTCGTTGCGCGACTCGGCGTGCTTCAGAAACCCGCGCGCCGCGGCCGGCCCCATCGAGTCACAGGCAGCGAGCAGCGCCGCTGTGACCGACATGCCGCCGAGCTCGAGGAACTTCCGGCGATCGATCATGGCTGTGTCGGATGAGGTTTCTTCCACCACAACGGCCGCGCGTTGCGACGCTCAGGCGATTTCGATTCGTCGTACCCGCCGGTGATCATGGAGCGCAGCGAGTACGGGTCCACCGCGAACACCATGAAGACGTGGCTCGCCGCGAGCACCACGAGCGCCAGCATGGCGAGGAAATGCCAGTACCGCGCCCACACGAAGCCACCGAACAGCGTCGTGAGCGCCGACAGCTGCACGGGCTTCCAGATCGCCAGGCCGGTGAGGACGGAAACGAACCCGACGATGGGCATGGCGAAGTAGGCGCCACGCTGGAGCGCGTTGTGCTTGCCCTGGCGCGGATGATCCGGCCGCTGGAAGGCGTAGAACTTGACCATCTCCCATGCGTCGCGCGGGTCGCCGCGACGGGGAACGAGGTCGCGCCATTCGCCGTGAAGGTAAATGAAGCCGAGATACACGCACGCGTTGATCAACAGCACCCACATCATGGCGAAGTGCCAGTTTCGCGCGCCGGCGAGCCACCCACCGAAGGTGAGCCAGGCGGGAATCGCGTGGCCCTCGAAGGGGTAGCAGCAGAACGAGCCGCCCTTGCGCGCAAACGCCGGATACGCGTTGAAAATCCTGAGCCCCGTGGCAATCATGATCGTCAGCGCGATGGCATTCACCCAATGCGTGAGTCGCACGATCCAATGATGCCGCACCCGAGTCGCCATTTGTCCACCACGCTACGCCCACAGTCGCGATTGCGAAAGAGCGCGGTGATCGCGCTCG
>DATFHG010000047.1:0-46375 GCA_035248725.1 Gemmatimonadaceae bacterium
ATGTCGAGCGTGCCCTGGAGCAGGTCGTCCCGGCTTTGTCTGGTCACCGCGCCCTCTTCTTTAGACGGTCGAAAGAAGTTGCGGCTGGCCGCGGCGATGTCAAGCAGCGTGGTACGACCGGGAGCGGTGGAGCGGTGGAGCGGTGGAGCGGTGGCACATGGCGGGCAACCGTCGATGCCGGTAAATCTTGTGCGCCGCTTCCGTCACCCACCCAACGCCTCATGCGCATTCTCCCCGCTCTCCTCATCCTTCCATCGGTCCTTCTGTCGCAAGGACAACCTGCCGATGTTCGGCTGGACCAGCTCAAGCGCGAGGCCGCGGCGGCGATCGACGCCAAAGCGAAGATGATCCAGCAGATGGTGGACGAGGTGTACTCGTTCGGCGAGCTGGGCATGCAGGAGGTGGAGACGTCGAAGTACCTGTCGGGGATCCTCGAGCAGAACGGCTTCACCGTGCAGCGCGGCGTCGCGGGCATTCCCACAGCCTGGGTCGCCCGCTGGGGCACGGGGAAGCCCGTCATCTCGCTCGGTTCCGACATCGACGGGATCCCGCAATCGAACCAGATGCCCGGTGTGGCGAGCCGGACCTGGGTCGTGACCGGCGCGCCGGGCCACGGCGAAGGACACAACAGCGGAGTGCCGCTCAACATCGCGGCGGCGTTGACGGTCAAGGACATCATGACGCGCGAAAGGATCCCCGGCACGATCGTGCTCTGGCCCGGCGTCGCCGAGGAGCAGTTGGCGAGCAAGGCATTCCTGGTGCGCGCCGGCGTGTTCAAGGACGTCGATGCCACGCTCTTCGCGCATGTGAGCGACGAATTCGGCATCTCCTGGGGTGACGAGCCCGCGCTGTCGCTCATCTCCGCGCTGTTCACCTTCAAGGGACAGTCCGCGCACGCCGCGGGCGCGCCGTGGCGGGGCAAGAGCGCGCTGGACGCCGTGATGATCATGGCCAACATGTGGGAGTTTCATCGCGAGCACATGGAGCCGGCGCAGCGGTCGCACTACGTCATTCCGAACGGCGGCGATCAGCCGAACGTCGTGCCGTCCACCGCGAGCATCTGGTTCTATTTCCGCGAGCGCGACTACGACCGCGTGACACGCATGTACAACGACGCGAAGGAAATGGCCCGCTCCGCGGCGACCGCCACGGGCACGTCGGTAGACACGGTGCAGGTGATCGGCTCGGCGTGGCGGCCGCACTTCAACCAGGCACTCGCCGAAGCGATGCACGCGAACGCGGAACGTGTTGGCATGCCGGCGTGGAGCGCGGACGACCAGACGATGGCGAAGGGGGTGCAGCGCATGCTCGGCGTTCCGGACAGCGGGCTGCACACCACCGTGCCGCCGCTGCGCTCTCCCGAGCAGGCGGAGGCGATCACCAACGCGTATGGCAGCGACGACATCGGCGACGTGAGCTGGAACGTGCCGACCATCACACTCTACTATCCCGCGAACATTCCCGGCACGCCCGGCCACAATTGGGCCGACGGCATCGCCATGGCGACGCCGATCGCGCACAAGGGCGTGGTGGCCGGCGCGAAGGTGCAGGCCATGACGCTTCTCGATCTCATGCTGCAGCCGAAGATCGTCGCCGACGCCTGGGAGTATTTCCGCACCGTGCAAACGAAGACGGTGCAATACAAGCCGCTGATTGCGCCCACCGATCAACCGGCCACGTGGTTGAACGCCGAGAAGATGGCGCGGTATCGCGAGCAGATGCGGAAATACTACTACGACCCGAAAAAGTACCCGACGTATCTCGAGCAGCTCGGTGTCAAATATCCCACGGTGCCGAACGCCGTGCCCTGACGCCTCGCGGGACTACCGCGCCGGCGTGATGACGATGTTGCGGTATTCGACCGGACCGTGGTCTCCCTGCAGCATGATCGGTCCGGGCTCGCCCTCGTTGGAGTCCAGCGCACCGCCGGTGATTCCTGGGATCGTCTGATCCGAGATCACGCGCATGCCGTTGGCAACGACCGTGACGCGGCGGCCGATCAACGTGATGTCGTAGCTGTTCCACTGGCCGGCAGGACGCGCGGCCATCGCGTTCGGCTCGATGAAGCCGTAGACGCCGGCGAAGCGATCGTCCAGGGGCTCGAGCCCGTAGTCGTCCTGCACTTGCACTTCGTGCCGTCCGCGCAGATACACGCCGCTGTTGCTCTCCTTCGGGTAGCGGAACTCCACGTGCAGCTTGAAATCGCGGAACGTGCGGTCGGTGATGAGGTTCTCGCCCGAGTGCGGGCTCCGCAGCACTCCGTTGACCACCTCCCACTGGTTCGTGCCGCCGCGCTGCGTGTGCCAGCCAGCCGTGCCTCTGCGGATGAGTGCGACGGGCGCGCCCCACACCGGCGCGCGCGTCGGACGCAGGACCGGCGCGCGCACGGCGGTGAAGTCGGCCATGCGCTTGTCGGGGAATATCATGCGCCCCACGAGACGGTTGTCGCCATCGAGCCGCGCATCCACGATCAGATTACCGTCGCCGTTCTCCCATTGCTTCGGAATGGAGAAGTGCAGCGAATCGCCGCTCAACGTCACGCGTTCGATGGGCCGTGCGCTGCCGACGACACCGACGAAGCGGCCGGCGTACGAGTCGCCGCCGGAGTGCGATCCCGGAATCTCCACCTCGAGCCACGAGGGCAGCTTGCCCTGCGGTGTATCGATGGTGATGTCCCATCGTCCCATCAGCTTCTCGTTCACGGCAGCCGTTTGCGGCGCGTGCGCGGGATGCGCGGAAAGACCAAAGGCAAGCAGGAGAGCCGAGTAGCGCAGCATCATTTGCTCCGGTAGAATTGCCGTTGACACCCGTCCAAGTATATCCCACGGAGCGAGGCAGATGAAACGTCGCGAGTTCGTTCAGACACTGGGGGGCGTGGCCGCGGGCGCGGCGCTCGGTCAGCGCGTCGGGTTCCCGATGCGGAAGCTGGACCGGGTAGGACTCGAGTTGTACGCCGTGCGCCACGCCATGCAGAAGGATCCCGAGCGCACTCTCGCGGCCGTGGCGGCCATGGGCTACAAGGACGTGGAGCTGCTCTGGTCGTTCGGCAACTTCGGCCGCACGACGGCGCAGGTGAAACAGGCGCTGGCCAACACGGGCCTGCGCGCGCCATCGGCGCACATCGATCCCATCTCGCTCTTCATCGGCTGGGAGCGCAGCCTGGACACCGCGAAGGCGATCGGACACGACTACCTCATCGTGCCGAGCTTCACGGGAGCGACCTCGCAGACCCTGGACGACTGGCGCGAATGGGCCGACCGGTTCAACGCGGCTGGCGCCGTGGCCCGTCGTCACGACATCTGGCTCGGCTTCCACAACGAAGCGGATCACATGCCGCTCATCGACGGACAAGTGCCGTACGACGTCTTCGTGCAGCGCCTGGACCCGAGCGTCACGCGGTTGCAGCTCGACGTCGGCAACATGCTCATCGGCGGCGGCGATCCGATGGCGTATCTCGAGAAGTACAAGGACCGCTACTGGAGCTTCCATCTGAAGGACGTGCTGCCCGATCGGAAAGGCGACACGTACCTCGGCGCCGGCATCTTCGACTTCAAGCGCTTCCTCGCCGCGGTGCCGAACCTCGATCAGAAACCCGCGTACGTGGAGCACGAGAGTCCGGCGGACGAGCTGGACGCCGCAAGACGCAACATCGGTTATCTCAAGAATCTCGACTTCTGATCGCGTCTAGCTCTTTCGACTCTTCTTTGGGGTGAGCTGTCGCTTCGCCTGCGCCGCGACTGACGCGACGAGCTGCTCGCGGACGTTGGGCCAGATGTACTGTTTCGCGGTCTGGCGCGCCTGGCGGCGCAGGCGCGCCAGACGCTTCGGGGACGACGACAGCTGCTCCCAGCGCTCGACGATCTCCATGGGCTCGAGCGTCTCGAGCACGATCGCGTTGCGTCCGGTGATCGCATAATCCTCACCGGTGCCGCCGGTGTACGCGATGCCGGCGGCCGCCATCGCCTCAAGGCCGACGAGACCGAACGGCTCGCTCACCGAGTTGGCGAGGACGCCGTCGCAGACGCGATACAGCGTGCGCGCCAGCTTCGGTGTGACGCCGAAGCCGAGGCTGATGACGTCGTAGCGGTCGCGAATGAGATCGCCGAGTGTCCCGCGGAACTCCCACTCGCTGTTCACCTGGATGGCGCGGAGGTCGTGGCCCTCAGCCTCCGTGACGAGCGCGCCTCCCTTGCCGCTCGGGCCGCCTGCGCGCCCGATGAGGATCATGCGCCGCTCGCGGTCGTGCGAATGCCGCACCGCTTCGATCGCCTGCGTCCACCCTTTCTCGCGCTCCCAGCGCGCCATCTTGAAGAAGAGGCCGGGACGCATCTCGCGCGCGACGCTTCCGAGCGCCTCCACGACGAACCGGAAATCCTCCCGTCGCACCGGCTCGACGAGTTCCTCCGAGATGCCGTTCGGGATCACCACGGCGTCCACGCCGCTGGCGCGGATGATCTGGCGCATGTACTTGCTCACCGCGGTCACGGTCACGGCGGCCGCCAGCCGCCGCCAGTCGATCTTGTCGAAGCCGTACGGGTTGTTCGCGTTCCAGAACATCACGACCTTCTCGCGCACGCCACGCTTCTTCAGGTCGTCGGCCATTAGGCGTGCCGTGCGCACTGTCTGCCACTCCTCCAGCAGCACGACCGGCGTGCGGCCGGCCCCCAGGGCCGGAAGCAGGAGCTGATCGCGCACGAAGGATGGCAGCGACTTCTCCATGTCGCTGCGCTTGAGTTCCTCGCCCTCATACACGCCGGCCGGACAGTTCTTGCTGATCCACTGTCCCCACCGGTGTAACACCAGCCGCCCGTCCAGCTGCTTCTCCTCGCCGGGCAGCGCCGGGTCGCCGATGAAGAAGAGATGTGTCTCGTACCCGGCTTCGGCGAGCGATTTCGCCAGTCCGGCCATGCGGACGCCAAGGCCGCCCGCCTGCGAATACAGGTCCGGTCCCTCGAAGGAGATGAGGACGAAAACCGAGTCCGCCGGAGTGATCGCGGGCGTTTGCATGCGCAGTAAAGATGGGGTGTCAGCCCACCAGCGGGAGGGCCGCAACCTGCACTACCGCGCTACTGCATGAGTGCGGTGCAGACGTTATCCTAACACGCCGATGGGGAGACTCGATGCGATCTGGCTCAAGCGCGCCCACCGCGGTCCCATGGACGCGGTGACCGAAGCGAACGCGGTCGCCGGCCAGGGACTCGCGGGCAACGTCGATCGCAGCCGGCGCCGGCAGATCACATTGATCGAGCGCGAGGTGTGGGACCGTGTCACACGCGCGCTCGGAAAGGACGTTTCGCCCTCGGCGCGTCGCGCGAATCTGATGGTCAGCGGTATTTCCCTGGCGAACACGCGCGGGCGGACGCTGCGCATTGGTGGCATCCGACTCGCCATCGGCGGTGAGACGACGCCGTGCGAGCGCATGGACGAAGCGTCGCAGGGTCTGCGCGCGCTGCTGCGGCCCAACTGGGGCGGCGGCGCGTTCGCGCAGGTGCTGGACGACGGGATCATCACCATCGGTGACACCGTGTCGTGGGACGACGCCGCGGATCGGACCGGCTGATGCTCTGTTCCGGAAGGCTGACGACGCCGATCGGCGCGATGTTCGCCGTGGCAGACGACCGGGGTCTCGTGCTCTGCGAATTTCACGACCGCCCGTTCCTGCCGACGCAACTCAAGCGCGTCGAGCGCATCTGTGGCGGGAAACCCGTCGCCGCCGAGCATCCATACCTGGATCAGACGCAGCGGGAGTTGGATGAATACTTCCTCGGTCAGCGTGAGACGTTCACCATACCGCTGCTGCTCGACGGCACGCCGTTTCAGGGGAGCGTATGGCAGCAGCTCCTGAACATCCCGTTCGGGAAGACGCTCTCGTACGACGATGTCGCCACGCGAATCGGTCGTCCCGGCGGCGCGCGAGCGGTGGGGCGGGCAAATGGCGATAACCGCATCGCCATCATCGTCCCGTGTCACCGTGTGATCAACTCCGATGGCAGCCTGGCGGGTTACGGCGGCGGGAAGCGACGCAAGCGATGGCTGCTCGCGCACGAGCGTCGCGGTGTCCAGCTCAGCCTGATCCCGGAATTCGACCAGGAGTCCGTCAACCCAGGCATCGACGACAATTTCTGAAGCCGGATGCTTCGGAAGCTGCCGGATGCCTCGGATAAACGGCGGAAACGTTCATTCAGAGAGTTGTTCACAACGAGCAGGCCAACCTCGACGCAGGTCACGGTGTCCAATTTGTGAATCCCCGGGGAGGTCGTGTGCCCAAGTTTCGTCCGATAGCGCTCGTCGTGGTCGTTCTGATGGCCACTGCCGCCGCCGCTCACGCGCAGTATGACATGGACCTGGATGGCGCGGAGACGTGCCGCCACATCTGGCGCGAGTTCGGCCGGTCGATGAATGGTCACCCGCGGGCCGTGTATTGCGAGGTGCGTGATGTCGGCACGTTCAAGCCAGCGTCGACCATTGAAGTCGATGGCACGGACAAGAACGGGGTCACGGTCCGCGGCGACACCCGCGCCGATGCCAAGGTGCGCCTGGTAGTGCAGGCGCAGGGACGCACGGTGGATGACGCACGGGCGTTGGCGCAGAAAGTGACGATCGACCTGGGCGGCAAACCGCTGCGGGTGTCGGGGATCGACCGCCGCGATCAGGGCGACAACGAGCTGCACTTCGTCGCCGCGACGATCGTCATCGATGCTCCCGAGAAGGCCGACTTATGGCTGCGCGTGAACTACGCGCCGCTCGAGGTGGAGGGCGTGACCGGCAGGATGGACCTCCTCGCCGCGTACGGTCCGCTCACGCTGCGGGACGCGGGTGGTGACGTGCGCGCCCGCGTCGAGCACGGCCCGCTCACGGTGGAGCTGAGCCAATCGAAGTGGGACGGCGCGGGGCTGGACGCTGAGGCGGAATATGGCCCGATGACCCTGCGCGTACCGCGCGACTTCTCCGCCCAGCTCGAGATCGGCGCGCGCCACGGACCACTCGACGTCGACTTCCCGCTCACGCTCAGCCGTCTCGGCGGATCAACGATCCAGACGAAGCTGGGCTCGGGCGGGCCGAAGGTGAGGGCCGTGGCGGACTACGGGCCGATGTCCCTGCAGATGAGCAGGGAGAACTAGTTCTCCAGCGGTCCCGAGCCTTCGACGTGCGCGCCGGGCTGTCTCGGCTGCTCCATCCCCTGCGCGTTCTTCAGATGCGCCTGCTCGTTGTGGCGCGAGAGATCCTTCGAGTTGTCGAAGTGCGCTCCGCACACGATGCAGTCGTATTCATGAGTATGGTTGTCGTCCATGCGTCTCCTCCTGAGGTGCTGACGTACGGCGCAGGAGACGTGCCGGTCGCGGCCATGGACGCGCAGTATCTTGGGTACATGCAGTCGGAGCGGGGGCTGAACAACTCATGAGTCCGCAGCGCGTCGGCAGTGCGACGTTGCCGTTGCACGGGGGCAAGGCGCCGCGCTGGTTGTTCGACCGGATGACGCTGCTCGCGCCCGAGATCGTCGAGGCGATCGTCGTGGCGCATGGGCGCGCGGCGTTCTTCGAGCGACTGTCCGATCCATTCTGGTTCCAGGCGTTCGGATGTGTCCTCGGCTTCGACTGGCATTCGAGCGGCGTCACGACTACCGTCTGCGGCGCGCTCAAGCTCGGCCTCGCACCGCGCGCGCGCGACCTCGGCATCTACGTCGCGGGAGGCAAGGGCAAGGCGTCGAAGGCGACGCCGGCAGAGCTGGTGGACTTCGGCACCCGCCTCGGGCTCGACGGCGATCGTCTGGCCTACACCAGCCGGATGGCGGCGAAGGTCGACAGCGCGGCAGTGCAGGACGGCTTCGGCATCTATCATCACAGCTTCTTTCTCTCGAGCGACGGCGCGTGGGCGGTGGTGCAGCAGGGCATGCGGGAGCATGACAGTACGGCGCGCCGCTATCACTGGCTCGGTGCGCGCGTCTCCGACTTCGTGAACGAGCCACACGCGGCGATCGCCAGCGAAGGAACCGCGCAACACGTGCTGAACCTCGTGGCGGGCGAATCCGCGGACGCACGCGTGGCGTCCACCGAGTTCGCGCGCGTGGAGCCGAGGCTCGTGGATCGGGAGATCGCGAAGGTGATCACGCTGAGTCTTCCGTCGCGGCACTGGGTGGACATCGAGAAGGACATCAACCCGGCGCACCTGCGGAAGGTGCTGCTCGCCACGTACAAGGCCGCGCCGCAGAGTTACGAGCAGGTGCTCGCGGTGAAAGGCGTCGGCCCCAAAGCGGTACGCGCGCTCGCGTTGGTGGCGGACGTGGTGTATGGCAAGCCGGCGTCGCTGCGTGATCCCGCGCGATTCTCCTTCGCGCACGGCGGCAAGGACGGGCATCCCTATCCCGTGAATCGCGCGGTGTACGACCACACGATCGACTGGCTGCGCGACGCAGTCATGAAGGCACGCGTCGGCCGAGGAGAGAAGTTGTCGGCGCTGGAGCGCCTCTCCGGCATCGAGCCGTCTAGTCGCCCCGCTTCCGCCCCCAGCGTGGGCTGATCGACAGCGACCGCAGCGAGTAGAGCAGCTGCTCCTGTCGTTCGGGGGATCGCGCGTGCGCTTCAAACACCAGCGCGCGCGTGGGAAGATCCTTGTAGAAGAACCCGTGCACGACGAAGTCCGCACCGCGCACGCTGGCGTTGGCGATATCGACGTGCACCGAGTCGTCGGTCGTCGGGATCGTGCACTCGCTGGCGACGAGACCCGTCCAGCCGGAATGGATGCCCGTGGGATGGCCCTTGTCGTCGTACTGACGGTGCATCGAGATGGTGAGTCGCGAATTGTCGCCGCCCCGGAACTCGTACGTCGCGTAGCCGAACCGTTCCGCGTCCTGCTCCGCGCGCTCCGCGTTCTTCAGCTCGAAGTCGTCGGGAAGGTCGACGGTGAACAGCGTCGTCGTCTGCAGCTTCGTCGGCCCGGTGCGCCCGGGCGCGGCGCACGCATCCGCCGTGAGCGGCGCCACCGCCACAGTCGCGCGATCGTCGGCGGCTTGTCGCACCTGTGCGCCCGATCCCCAGACCGAATCGCGGAACGCGACGTTGAGCGCTTCCACCGCTTCAGCGGAGTAGTCCGCCGCGGCCGTGACCGCGGTGGAGGTGCTGTCGAAGCACGGCCGGCTCTCGAACTGGGCGTGCAGCTGATCCGCGGGCTTGAAGGGCCCCGCCCAGGCCATCATCGACCACATTACCTGGCCGGGCTGCTGATTCGGCCGCGTATCCCAGTCCGTGAGCAGCGCGACGCCTCCGAGATCGTTGCGCGTCGTCCAGTACTGCACGCGACGCTGCGGTGGACCATCCTCGCCGACGCTGGTGATGCACCCTTCCTTCGGCGCGTTGTTGTGAAAGACAATCGCGAGGTCGATCATCATCTTGCCGAGCGCGTCGCTGTTCGTGCTCACGAATTCCACCTGCTCCACGCGCGCGGACACGTCGCCGGCGGGTTTCTGGCGGGTCGCGAGATCCGGGTACAGCCGCGCCTGCACGAAGCGACGGTCCGGGTCAGCGACGCCACCCACATATCCCACCCGCTCCACCCACTGCGGGTCCTGCAGATGCGTGTTCGCTTCCTTGATCGTGCTGCCCAGCGCGAGACCCGGCGCGAAATGATCGACCGTCGCCGAGACGGGCAGCGGGACGTCAGGCTTGCTCGTGCGCGAGCGAACCACGAAAAAGGCCACGGCGATGACCAGCGCGATGCCGATGACCGGAAGCCCGAAGAACGGACGATGCTCGCTCACGAGGCGTGGACGAGAACGTTGGTCCGTTGGTCACTGTACCCCGGCGCTACGCCGAATTCGCGCGGGCGATCAGGAGGTCGCGTTCGCGTGCGTTCTGTGTCTGCTGCGCGGCGCGCTGGAATTCGGCACGGGCTTCGTCGTTGCGACCGAGCTTCTGGAGCAAATCGCCACGCACGGCGGGGAGCAGATGGTAGCCGTCGAGCTTCTTCTCGCCTGTGAGGCGGTCGACGATCTCGAGTCCGCGCGCCGGCCCGAACGCCATCGATACGGCGACCGCGCGATTCAGCTCGACGACGGGCGACGGCACCAGCCGCGCGAGCGCGTCGTACAGTGCGGCGATCCGCGTCCAGTCCGTGTCCGCGGCCGTCGCCGCCCGCGCGTGGCACGCGGCGATGGCGGCTTGCAGGCCGTACGCGCTGAGCGCGCCCGTCTGCTCGGCGCGCCCGAGCGACGCCAGCCCGCGACGAATCAGCAGTTGGTCCCAGCGCGACCGATCCTGATCGGCGAGGAGAATCGGGTCGCCGGTATCCGTGACGCGAGCCGAGAGTCGCGATGCCTGCAGCTGCATGAGCGCCAGCAATCCGTGTACTTCGCCCTCCTGCGGTTGCAGCTCCGCGAGGACCTCGCCCAGTCGGATGGCGTCGTTGCACAGCGCCGGTCGCGTCCAGTCGTCGCCGGCGGTCGCCGAATAGCCCTCGTTGAAGATGAGGTAGAGCACCTCGAGCACCGACGCGAGCCGCGACTCGAGCTCGCCGCCGCGCGGTACCTCGAACGGCACGCGGGATTCCGTGAGCGTCTTCTTCGCTCGCACGATCCGCTGCGCGATCGTCGGCTCGGTCGTGAGGAACGCGCGGGCGATCTCCGCCGTGGTGAGGCCGCCGAGCAGGCGCAGGGTCAACGCAACGCGAGCTTCCTTGGACAGCACCGGGTGACAGGCCATGAACATCAGGCTCAACACGTCGTCACCCACGTGGTCGTCCAGCTGGGCGTCGAGGTCGGGCGTCGCCCGCTCGTGCAGCTCCTCGAGCTCGCGCCCGATCGCATCCTGCTTGCGCTGCTGCATGGACGACCGGCGCATCGCGTCGATGGCCCGATGCTTCGCGGTCGCGAGAAGCCACGCACCGGGATTATCGGGAATGCCCATGGACGGCCACTTCTCCAGGGCGACCAGGAGCGCGTCCTGCGCGAGATCCTCCGCGAGACCCACATCGCCCACCAGACGCGTGAGTCGGCCGATGACCTTGGCCGACTCGAGCCGCCACAGCTGATCGATTGCCCGATGAATGTCCGGTGCCGTCACCGCCTCCAATCAGGACGACCGGCGATGCTCCTGCAAGCCCGGGCATTGCGGCTACGCCTTCGCGTTCTGCCTGGCCTTCGCGGCCACACGCTGCTCCTGCTGGCGCAGCTCCGGCGTGAGCTCCTTGCCGAAATCCTCCTGCTCGAAGATGGGGCGGACCTCGATCTCCATGCCGCCGCCGAACGGCGCTTTCTTCAGCCACGCGATGGCGTCGTCCATCGACTTCACCTTCCAGATCCAGAAGCCCGCGATCAGCTCCTTGGTCTCGGCGAACGGACCATCGATGACTGTGCGTTTCGAGCCCTCGAAGCGGACACGCTTGCCCTTGGCGGTCGGCGTCAGACCTTCGCCGGCGAGCATCACGCCCGCGTTGACGAGCTCCTCGTTGTACTTCCTCATCTCCGCGAGGAGATCCGTGGTGGGCATGACGCCGCGCTCGGACTCCTCATTCGCCTTGACGAACACGATGACGCGCATGGATCGATTCTCCCGGTGTGATTAGATGCTGACGCGCAGATTCGTGGACCAGCCGGCGCGGCCGTACGCGATGATCGAGGCGAGCACGCCGATGACGAGCGGCACCGCTGCCCCCCCGACCATGCCGCTCTCGATCGTGATCGCCGTCGCGCCGCTCATGATGAGAACCAGACCCAGCGCCGCGATCGGAGTCAATCCACGACCGATGCGGAGCAGGCCGGGCAGCAGCAGCCCCAGCGCACCGGTGATCTCGCAGACACCGATGAAGCGGATGAAGGCGAGCGGCAGCACGATGGGGCCCTGCTGCATCGCTTCCGGCGGCATGAGGAACTTCGACGCGCCGGCGAAGAGGAACACCAGCGCCACCAGCGTCTGGATGGTCCAGAGCACCGCGGACTTGCGAATGATTCTCGACATGGGGTCTCCGTTCGAGTGTTGGCTTTACCGTCTCTGCCAACACGTCGAACGAGGGCCGCGCGAATCGACAATTCGTCGCGCAATGGCCACGTACCGCTGGAACGGCAGATTACCGCAGATGGCAGCTCGGATGCGCCCCAAAAACCAAAGCTCCTCTGCTCGGGGCGGAGGAGCTAAGGGTTAAGACTTAACAACCAGAGCAGTTATCGTTGTAAATCTGTAGTTCTGCAGTACGTGGCCCTGCCGGGACGAAGCCGGCTGCCTCAATCGGAGCGTAACGCGATCGCGGGGTCCACACGGGCGGCGCGCACCGCGGGAATCCAGCACGCCGCAATGCTGACGACGCCCATGATCACCGCGACCGCACCGAGCGTGAGCGGATCCGACGAGGCGACGCCGAACAGCAGCCCCTGCATGAGCCGCGACGCCAGAAGCGCACCGACGGCGCCGATGAGCAGTCCGGCGACGACGAGCGCGCCGCCCTGACCAAGGATCATGCGCTTCACTTGTCCCTGGGTCGCGCCCAGGCTCATGCGAATGCCGATCTCCGACGTCCGCGAGCTCACCGAGAAGGCCAGCACGCCCGCGATGCCGACGACGGCGATGATCATGGCCAGCGATCCGAACGACGCGATGAACAGCGCATTCAGCCTGCGCGGTGCGACGGTCGCGTCGCGGACCTCCTCGAGCGTCGCCACGTTCTCGACGAGCTGGCGCGGATACATGTCGCGGATCGCGCGCAGCACCGCGGGTTCCATGGCGATCGGATCCCGGGTCGTGCGAATCACGAACGCGCCGCTGAAGATCTGTTCCTGGCCCAGCGGCTCGAAGACCGTCGGTGTCGGATCCGAATCCAGTCCCGAGTCACGCGTATCGCCGACCACGCCGACCACGGTGCGCCAGTCACCCGACATGTCGATGAACTTGAGCACCTCGCCGGTCCAGGCGATGCGGCGTCCGACGGCGTCCTGTCCGGGGAACAGCCGCTCGGCGAGCGACTTGTTGAGGATGACGACGCGTGGGCTGTTGGGCCGGTCGGTACTGTTGAACGCGCGTCCGCTGAGCAACGGAATGCCGGCCGCCGAGAAGTACGTTGCATCCGCCGTCTTCATCGTCGCGCGTGGTGTGGCCTCGTTGGGCGCGATGGCGCGGCCCTCCGCTTTCACCTCGAGCACGAAGAACGTCGGCTTCAGCGGCACGTTCGAGCCTGTGGATGCCACCTGAACCCCAGGCAGCGTCGCGATGCGGTCGCGCATCCGCTCGTACATCGCGAGCTTCTCCTCCGGCTTGATCGCCCCGCTCTCAATCGGGGCCTCGAGCGTCAGCACGTTCTCGGCGCGGACACCGGTCTCCACGGACTGCAGGTTGCGCAACGTACGCACGAGCAGCCCGGCCGCGGTGAGCAGTACGACGCAGACCGCGAGCTGCGCGATCACGAGACCGTGCTGGAGCCGGTGCGTGCGCCGTCCGGACGTCGTGCGCCGTCCGCCAGCCGCCAGCGGAGCGGCGAGCGCCTTTTCGTCGCCGACATGCGGGACGAACGACAGCACGACTGCCGCAAGCACACTCGTGGCCAGCGTTACGGCGAGCACCAGCCCGTCGACGCGAATCTCGTCGGCCCGGGGGGACAGCTGCTGCGCGAACGCCTTGAGCATCTCGAGCCCCGCGAACGCGACGACGACGCCCAGCGCGCCGCCGATCAAGGCGAGCGTCAGATTCTCGCCGAGGAGCAGCAGCCGAAGTCGCCACGTGCCCGCGCCCAGCGCGGCGCGCACCAGCATTTCCCGCTCGCGCCGCACGCCACGCATGAGCGTGAGGTTGGCGACGTTGGCGCACGAGATCAGCAGCACGAAAGTCGCGGCGCCCATGAGCAGCCACATCGTCAGCGACGCGCGCTCGTTGAGCGCTTCGCGCAGCGGCATGACCGTGATCGCATAGCCCGCCGCTTTCTCGTAGGCGTCCGGATGGTCCGCATACATCGTCTTGGAGATGCGCGCGATCTCGCTGCGCGTCTGCTCCAGCGTGTACGTCGGCTTCTCGCGCGCGAAGACTTCCGTCATCCGGTGCGTGCGCCCCGTGACCATGGTCGCGCTCATGTGGTGCGGACTCGTTACCGTGTTGACGTAGATGTCCGTCCGCGCCGGATACTGGGGCGCGGACTGCGCGACGCCGATGATCGTGGAAGGGCGGTCGTTGACCGTGATGACGCGTCCGATGACGCTCTTGTCGCCACCGAAGTGTTGCATCCAGAACGTGGGTGACAGCACCGTCACGGAGGGAGCGTTCGGACCGTCGTCGCCCTCGTTCGTCGGGCGACCGAGGATCATGCCGAGACCCATGACCTTGAAGTAGTTCCCGCTGACGATGCCGACCTGGACGTGTACGGGTACGTCCTGGGTGAGCATCGTGAAGGTCATCTGCGAGTACTCCGCGACCCCGGACAGGCTCTTGTTCGCGTTCGTGATGTCCACGATCTCGGGGACCGAAAACACGACGTTGTCCTGGCCTGCGGCTTTGGCCGACTGGCGCAGGTAGACGAGGCGTTCGCCGTCGCGGTTGGGCAGCGGACGGAGCAACGTGCCCCGCAGCAGTGTGAACATCGCGGTATTGGCGCCGATGCCGAGGGCCAGCGTGGCGATGACGGCCGCGGCGAACCCGCGCGCGTGCGTGAGGCTGCGGATGCTGCGACGGAGGTCAGCGAGGAAGGACATGGGGCGGGAACTCTCGGAGAGGTACACCCTGACGTCGAACGACGCCGCCGCAATTCGACAGAGTCAGGTGGCCCGAATTAGCCGAACAAACGGCGAAACCACAAGGGCATTTGCGGGGGGGGGGACCCGAAAAGCTATTGCCCTCTGTGGTTGATTTATCGAGCCGACGATCACTGTGCAGCGCAGCGACGCGCACGCTCGACAACACCGCGGCCGAGCCGCGCCTCCCAATTGGCGAACCCACCTCCGGGTCCTCTCCATTGCAGCGACGCCGCGTCCTCGAACAGCGGCGCGTCCCGGCGCAGCGTCGCGAGCGTCTTGAAGAGCATGGCATCGGAGCGTCGGTCGCCGCCCAGCTCCGACTCGGGAAAGGATTCCAGCGGGCCGTGTCGATTCAGCAAACGCGCCGCGCCCACCTTGCCGATACCGCGAATGCCGGGATAGCCGTCCGCCGAATCGCCGACGAGCGCGAGAAAATCGGGGATCAGCGCGGGTGTCACGCCGAACTTTTCGCGCACGCCGTCCGCGTCCCGCACCTTCTTCGTGCGTCGGTCGATCTGCACCACGCGCCCGCCGTCCACGCATTGCGCGAGATCCTTGTCCGGCGTCCAGATGCATACGCGCTCCACTGCGTCGTTCGCCGCCGCGAGATGGGCGGCCGACGCCAGTCCGTCGTCGGCCTCGAGGTCGATCATCGGCCACACCGCGACGCCCATTTCCGCCAGCGCGTCTTCGAGAGAATGAAACTGCGCCCACAGGGCGGGCTCGATGCCGTCACCCGTCTTGTAGCCAGGCCAGAGCTCGTTCCTGAACGATTCGATCACGTGATCCGTCGCAACTCCCACGTGCGTCGCGCCACCCTCGATCATCTCGAGCACGGTGTGCAGCACCCCCGTCACCGCTCCGTATGGCGCGTCGGCTCCATTTGTGAAGCGACGCTGTCCGTAGAAGTGCCGGAACAGCTCGTACGTGCCGTCGACGAGATGGACGATCATGCCGCGCCTCAGTAGCCGGCGGCGTGGCCGTCTTTCCGTGGATCCGAGCCCGCAACGTAGCCGCGCTTCAGCTTGATGATCGCCTGGCTGCCCCCGAACTGATCGGGGCGGCCGACGCCGATGTCGTGCCCCAGCGCGCGCAACGCGCTCACGACGGAGTCCGGCAGCGGTGCCTCCACGAGCACGCGCGTCGAGTCCATGTGACGGAAGCGCAGCGCGTCCATCGCCTGCTGCACGTCCATGCCGAAGACGAGATGGTTGAGCAGGAACTGCACGTGTCCCTGCGCCTGCATCGCGCCACCCATGAGCCCGAAGCTCATATATGGTATGTCACCGGATCCGTCCGCCGACGCGCCTGGTCCCGGAATGGTGACGAATCCCGGAATGAGCGTGTGGAACGGTCGCTTGCCCGGCGCGACCGTGTTCGGAAGCCCCGGCGTCAGTGTGAACGCCTGCCCGCGATTCTGCAGCGCGAACCCCGTTCCCGGTACGACGATCCCCGAGCCGAACGCGTCGAACAGCGAATTGATGAACGACACCATGTTGCCGTCCTTGTCGGCGACGGTCAGGTACACCGTCTCGCTCGAGACGCGTGCCGGTCCCGGATCGGCCTGAATCATCGCGCGACGAGGGTCGATGTGCGTGCGACGCTCGGCGATGAACGCGTCCGACAGGATCGCCGCGGGCGTCAGCGTCAGCGATTGCGGATCGCCGTCGTACTGCGCGAGATCCGCGTACGCGAGCTTCTTCGCTTCGATCAGCAGGTGCAGGTATGCGGGTGAGTTGTGGCCCAGCGACTTGAGGACGTACGCGTCGAGAATCCGCAGCATCTCGAGCGTCGCGATTCCCTGGTTGTTCGGCGGCAGTTCCCACACGCGATATCCCTTGAAGGGCACCGAGATCGGCGTCACCCACGTCGGGGCGTTCGAGCGCAGATCCTCGAGCGTGACAAATCCGCCGAGCTCGCGCACGCGTTCCACCAGCTTCCGGCCGAGCGCGCCGCCATAGAGAGCGCCCGGCCCTTCCGCGGCGATCTCGCGCAGCGTGCGGGCGTAATCCGGATTCGAGAACCAGTCGCCCGCTTTCGGCGCCATGCTGTCGCGCAGGAATGTCGCGCGCGCCCCCGGGTCGCGGCGGAGCACGTTGGTCTCCATGGCCCAGTCGTTCGCGATCACCGGTGTGACGACGAAGCCGTTCTCGGCGTAGCCGATCGCGGGTTGCAGCACCTGCGCCAGTTTCATGGTGCCGTACCTGTCGAGCAACGCCTGCCATCCGGCCAGCGCACCGGGGACGGTGATCGTCTCCACGCCGCGCGGAATGTGGGTGCGTCCGCGGCGCAGCAGTTCCTCGCGCGTCATCAGCGAACCGGCGCGTCCGCTCGCGTTGAGCGCCACAAGGCGGTGCTCCTTCGCGACCCAGATCAGCGCGAACATGTCGCCGCCGATCCCGGTCATCATCGGCTCGACGACGGAGAGCACGCCCGCCGCGGTCACGGCGGCGTCGATGGCGTTGCCGCCGTGTCGCAGCACGTCGAGCGCCGCGCTCGTCGCGAGGGGTTGGCTCGTGGCGGCGACGCCATTCGGGGCGTAGACGGGAGACCTGCCTGCCATCGTCGGTTCGTGCTGGGCGGCAACAGGGAGAGCGAGCAGAGCGCTCAGCGCGGTTGCGGGGAGGAGAGAGTGCATGGATATAGTCTGGCATCCGGGCCGGCGCATGCCAACTTCCTTCGCCTCTCTCCCAGTCTGAGCGCAATGTCTCTGAACGACATCGGACGCCTCCGCCAATCCGCGATCTACATCAAGGGACTCGCTGGGCAGCGACCGCGCGTTCCCACACAGCCGGAAGCGCTGGAGCGCCGCGCGCGAGACGTGATGACGGAGCGCGGCTGGGCCTACGTGGCGGGCGGCGCGGGTGGGGAGCAGACGATGCGCGCCAATCGCGAGGCGTTCGCGCGCTGGCAGCTCGTACCGCGCATCCTGCGCAACGTGGAGACCCGTGATCTGTCGGTGACGCTCTTCGGCCGCGCCATGCCCGCGCCGCTGCTGCTCTGTCCCGTGGGCGTGCTCGAGATGGCGCACCGCGACGCCGACCTCGCCGTCGCGAAAGCCGCGTCGTCGCTCGGCGTGCCCATGATCTTTTCCAGCCAGGCATCCGTATCGATGGAGACTTGTGCCGCCGCCATGGGCCAGTCACCGCGCTGGTTCCAGCTGTACTGGAGCCGCATGGATGCACTGATGGAGAGTTTCGTGCGGCGCGCGGAACGCTGCGGCTGCGAGGCCATCGTCCTCACGCTCGACACGACGATGCTGGGCTGGCGTCCGCGCGATCTCGACCTCGGGTCGCTGCCCTTTCTCTACGGCAAGGGAATCGCGCAGTACACGAGCGATCCGGTCTTCCGCGCCGCGCTCGGTGAAGCGCTCGACCAGCCGCCGACCACGCAGGCCGCCGTCACCACGGCGAGCATCCTCGCGCTCGTCGGCGCCGCCCGCCGGTATCCCGGCGGCATGCTGAAGGCCCTGCGCTCGGGGGAGGCGCGCAAGGCCGTGCAGCGGTTCTTCGCCGTCTTCTCACGCCCGGCACTCGAGTGGAACGATCTCGCACGCCTGCGCGCCCTCACCAAGCTACCGATCGTGCTGAAGGGCATCGTTCATCCCGACGACGCGCGTCGCGCGGTCGATGCCGGCATGAACGGCGTGATTGTCTCCAACCACGGCGGTCGCCAGGCGGACGACTGCATCGCGACGCTCGACGCACTTCCCGCCATCGTGAAGGCCGTCGACCGGAAGATCCCCGTGCTGTTCGACAGCGGTATCCGCACGGGGGCAGACGCGGTGCTTGCGCTCGCGCTCGGCGCCGACGCCGTCTGCATCGGCCGCCCGTACGTCTATGGTCTGGCCATCGACGGAGAGCGTGGCGCCCGCGACGTCATCCAGAACATTCTCGCCGAGATGGATCTGACGATGGGGCTCATCGGATGTCGATCGATCGCGGACGTCCGCAACGCCGAGGTCAGGGCACGGTCCTGACGGGACGCGACTTCATGAGCGCCTCGATTTCCGGAATTTCGCGCGGCGCGCTGCTGATCCGCTCCAGCCCATTCTGGGTGATCACGTAGTCGTCCTCGATGCGGACGCCGGTGTTCTCGTAGCGGGCTACGATCGGGCGCACCTTCGCGATGAACGCACGATTCTTCGGCGTGTCGGGCAGCACGTCCAACGCCGCGCTGCTGATGTAGATGCCAGGTTCGATGGTGAACGCGTCGCCGACCTGGAATGTGCGATCGTCGTAGTAGAACTGCGCGGGGTCGTGCACCGCCAGGCCGAGGCCGTGGCTGATGCCGTGGATCATCCACAACGTCGCCTGGTTGCACTGCGCCGGCTGCCGGGAACAGTCTGCGCGCCACGGCGGATCGATGGTCGCGTCCACGCCTTCGGTGAGGCCGAGCGCAGCGAGCCCCTTTGCGCGAATGGCGACCGATGAGTCCTGCGCCGCCACCGACGACATGCCGGGCTTGGAGTTGCGTTCCGCCGCGGCCTGCGCGTCGCGCACGAGCTGATAGATCGCGCGCTGCTCGGCGGTGAACGTTCCGCTCACCGGCATCGTCCGCGTCACGTCGGCCGCGTACCCCTCGTACTCGGTCGCGGCGTCCATGACGATGAGATCACCGGGCTTGGCGGCACCGCGGTCCTTCATGTAGTGCAACTGCGTGCCATTCGCACCCGATCCCACGATCGAGCCGTACGCGGGACGCGAACCGCCCAGCCGGCGGAAGGTGTACTCGAGCACCGCCTGCACCTCGTACTCGTGCTGCGGCTCCGCGGCCTGCATCGCGGCACGATGCCCCTCCGAGCTGATCTCCGCCGCGCGGCGCAGCAGCGCCAGCTCCGCGGGAGACTTCTTCGCCCGCAACCGATCCACGATGTCGTGCGCGTCCTTCACCGCGAGTCCGCGATGCCGGGCCACGAGCGCGCGCACGAACGTGCCGCCGCGTGTGAGCGAATCCTGGCGCGCAAAATCCGCGTCCTCGAAATCGCCGAGCTGATAGAACGTGGTGCCGCGCGACGCCACGGAATCGACATACGACGCGAGCGCCGAAAACGATCGCGCCTTCACGCCGAGATTCCGTTCGACGAACGCGGAGTCCGGACGGCGTCCGTAGTAGAACGCCCGGCGCGGGTCGATCGGCGTGAGAAAGAGCGTTGATGTCGCGCGCCCGCCGCGCGTCACCATCACGAACGCGGCGTCGGGCTCGTCGAAGTTCGTGAGGTAGTGGAAGGCCGGCAGCTGGTAGAACGGACCGAAGTCCGAGATCGGCGTCCGTCCACCGAAGGCGACGACCACGCCGTCGCCGATGCGGGCGGCCAGCGAGTCGCGGCGTGCCGCGAACTCGGCGGCGGGAATCTGCGCGCTCGCCGCAGACACCGCGGCACAGAGCGCCAGCGAAAGACCAAAATGCTTGTTCATGTCAGGGATGGAGTCAGCGTCCGTACCAGTAAGATGCCTTGAGCGCGATGGTATTGCGCGGCGGCAGGGCGAAAAGGTCGCGCGCGTCGCGAGAAACGTCGAGCAACCCGGCGTTCGAGTCGAACAGGTCACGGCCCTGCGTCCACACCAGAAACAGCACCGATCCGGGGCGATACTCCCAGCGCGTCACGAAGTTCGAGCGGAACTGCTGGAAGTTCACGCCGCCCGGGTCGGAGGTCACCGCGGTGTCGAAATACGGCTTGAGACGGAGCGCATAGTCGCTCGCCCGCGCCTGGTTCAGCTCGCGGACGTCGGAGAACGTGCCCCGCGAGACGAACGGCTGCGCGTACCACTGCACGCTCAGCGACGGCGTGGCCGCGTAGCTCACGCGCATCGTGACCGCACGCGTCCCCTGCCGCAGCCGCGCGAGCGTGTAATGCGCCGTATCGCTCACCGCGTCGCCGAAACGCTCGTAGAATTGTGTGTCGTTCGTGACCTCTTCCGCGACCACGGTGCCGGTGATCGACAGGTTGGTCGCCGCACGCCAGAGCACGGAAGGCGCGATCCGCATCGTGTGCGATCGGCCCTGATCGTCCTGCTGCCAGTACACGAGAATGTCGGGCGCCAGCGTCGTGCGCGGATCGCCGATCACCTCGAAGCCAACCGACGGCAGCGGATCCTTCCGCAGCGCCGGTCCACCCCGCGTGCACCGCTGCGAGCAGATGGTGCCGAACAGCTGGTTGAATCCGGCGTTGAGGATCATACGCCACTGCGAGGGCAGCTCGGTCGTCGCCGTGAGCGCCAGCATCTCGTCGATGCGTCCCGAGCCGCTCCACCAGTCGATGTGCAGCAGCTGGAGGCCGGCATTGCGATACCACGACGTCGCGTGCGTCGACTGCACGCCGATGTCCACGACCCACGACTTGTGATTCGCTTCGTTGATGAAGCCGACGTCCGTGGGATCGAACCCGGGCGAGAAATACCGGAAGGACGATCCGTACCGGAGCACGCCTCCGGTCTTGCCGAGCCACAGCTGCGCGGCGCCGCCGCCCAGCGAGGTGCGTGTCGTGTCGAGGACATTGTGATCGTCCGGCCGCTGGAACGCGTGCACCGACGACAGCTGCACGCGCGTCATCGCCTGCGTGTTGCCGCGCACCTCGCTCGCCGCCGCCCAGAAGCGCGCCCAGTACTGGCCATCGTTCGACTGATGCTGTGACACGATGCCCCCCGCCACGGCCTGGCGCGGCAGGAAATCCGCCGACACCGTGTCGAGCTCGCGGTTGACGCCGGTGAGCATGAAGCCGATTCCGCTGCGACCGCCGCGGAAATCGCGCTGCACGCGCGTCACCGAGTATTCGCTCAGCGGCTCGACCACGTAGCGACCGCCGGCCGGTGCGATGGCGCCGCGCTCCTGGCCCGTCACGGCGCCGAGCGACGCGAGCGACGTGTTGCCCCCGAACCGCGCGGTGAGCTTGCCGGCGCCGAGAATCGTCGTCTCGGTCGGGGTGTCGGCGTCGCCATAGAAGTCGGACAGACTCGGCCGCCGGCCGATGCGCCTGGTATAGAACAGCGACTCGGGACTGTTCGGGTCGCGCGAGAGCGTGAAGCGGAACAAGCCGGCGCCCTCGAGGAAGAACGGCCGGCGCTCGGGAAGAAACGTCTCGAACGACGTGAGATTCAGCACCGCGGGGTCGGACTCGATCTGCCCGAAGTCCGGATTGAGCGTCGCGTCCACGGTCACGTTCGGCGACGGCCCGAACTTGAGATCCGCGCCGCCGGAGACCTCACCCTCTGTGCGCCACGGCTCACCCGGAGCGCGGGGCACGTTCTGTCCGCGCGTGACGACATACGGCGCGGCCTCCATGCGCACGCCACTGGGCAGATCGTGCAGCCCCGTGAGTGTCCCGAACTGCGAAACCACGCCGGTGAGCGACGGCCGATACGCCGGCCAGCTGAGTCCCTCGCCGAGTCGGCCGATGGAGCGCCAGACCATGACGCCGAATTCCGTGGGGGACGCGCTGCCGGCGGGTTGTTCGCGAAAGCGCAGCTGGGAAAAGGGGATCGCGAATTCCGCGACCCAGCCGAGCGAGTCGATGCGTGTGGCCACGTCCCAGATGCCGTCCCACGAGAGGTCGAAGCGGTTGTCGTCGTACAGCAGCAGGTCCGCCTTGACGCCGGCGGGATTCACCACGAACTCGTAGCCGTTTCGCCCGTCGTGATACGAGTCGAGGTACAGGTGCACGACGTCGGACGGCGCGGCGAAATCGTCCCGGCGGGCGAGGAGGCTGATGATGCTGTCGGGGTGCGGATCGTGGGCGCGCACGAGCACATACAGCGCGCGATCGTCGTACACCGCGCGCACCTCGGTGCGAAACGACGGCTCGCCGCCTTCGGTCGGTCGGAACGCGCGAAACGACGATGCGGGCGCAGCGTCCCGCCACACCGCGTCGGTGTCGCGGCCATCGAGGACAGGTGCCACGGTCACGCGGTGCGCCGCGAGCTGCTGCGCGCCACAGACTGGCGCCGCGAGGAGCAGCGCGACCGCTACACGCAGGCCGCGGATTACTTCGGTACGTCGGGGCAACGCTCGCGGCGCCTGGTGTCCGACAGTTGCGTGATCTTCCAGCCGTCGGCGTCCTGCACGAGCTGCAGCGCATCCACGCCGCAGTGGCTGATCGCGCCGTCGAGGTAGAACGTGTATGGCGCCCACACCTGCGCGAGGTCGGCGTCGAGCCGGACCTCCACGTCGTGAATGCGCTCGTCCCAGCGGTGGTTCGATCGCGCGACCGCCGCGAGCCATCCGCCCACGGAATCCGACTCGATCCGCGCCGGCGTCGCGCGGCGATTCACCTCCGCGAAGCGGATGATCGGCGCGAAGGTGGAGCGGATCATGGCAGAGTCGGAGGCGCGCATCCCCGCGAAGAGGCGCCGCACGGTGGTGAGCACAGCGGCCGTATCGGACTGGGCCCGCGCCGGAACCGGCACCAGGAACGCGGCGACCCACATCATGCGGCGAAGGGACATGCGAGCCTCAGCGTGATTTGTCGGCAACCTGCGACAGGGCGTACCCGAACCCGCGAACCGTTGCGATGGCGCCGCGCAGTCCCAGGCGATTCAGCTTGCGGCGCAGCTGAAAGATGTAGACCTCGAGGATCTGTCTCGACCGCGAGCCTTTGCGGTCGCCCCAGACGTACGTGAGAATCTCGTCCGCGGCAACGGGTCGTCCATGGCCGGCACTCAGACGATGCAGCAAGGCAAACTCCCGCTGGCTCAGGCGCATGCTGCGATCCTGATACCGCACCACGCGGCCGATCGGGTCGAGCAGCAGCCGCAGCGTGCTGTCCACACGCGCCGGTGGCGCCTGGCCGCGAAGCTCCTCGATCAGCCGATCGACGTCCGCGGGTTTCACCGGCAGGATCACGCAGGCGCGCGCGCCCGCGGCGAGTACGTCTCGCTTCTCGCGGCGGTACGCCGCGGTCATGGCCACCACGATCGGGGCGGTGACGCCCGCCGTCACGACATAGGTGAGCGCCGCCAGTGGGTCCCGATTCGTCGCGACGAGCACCGCCGCGACGCGTTGGGCGAAGGCCCGCCGGTCCGGCGTGAGCTGCCGGACCTGAAAGAGCTCGATCCGCGGATCGTCCTCGATCGCGCGGAGCGCACGCATCCCCACGGTGCCGCGTCGGAGCAGCACAACGGCGAGAGGTTCGAGCTCGGAGAATTCGGGGGCCATCGCTCGCGCGCCGAGGAACGGAAGGGGGGCGAGCGAAACTGCACTGCTGCCCGGGCCGGGGCAAGCGGATGGCCGCGAACCGCGGTTAACCGCGCTTGGTGGCTGAGTGAATCCTGACGCGCCCCCGCTTGCCCAGCCGTCCGGCGTGGCGGAGCGTGATGTCGACGTCGGTTCCGAGCCGGAGCAGCATCTTCACGAGCCGGTCAGCGCTGAATTCCTCGATATGGCCCGTCATGAGACGGGACATCTGGGAGGCGGCATCGTCCACGATGCGCGCCGCGCTGTCCCGCGACAACCCGAACGTGGTGATCCGGCGCTGCAGCTCGCGCCCGAGCGCCGCTCGCGGGATGCTGTCTTTCGCCAGCGCAGCACGGGTGGACGTTCTCTTCTTTTTGGCCTTTGGCATGGTCGAGCGGAGGAGGGTGCGGGAAAGGTGAGGGTGGCGGATCGGGGAATCCCCGACCGCACCGCCAGGATAGCGTGCGAAATATTAAAGGATTTTAAGAATTGTCCACTAGGGGGCCGATGCCCGCCCTCCAGCCAGCGAATCCTCGATCAGGTCCAACGCCGAGCGCGGCTCGGCCGTAAACGTCTCCCGCGGCCAGTCGCTCCGCAGCGCGTCGAGCACCAGGAACAGCGCCAGCCCCTCGTCCTGCGACCAGAACCCCGCGTCTCCGCGCACGCGCTCCACGAGGTCCTGGAGCGGCTGGCGACCGCTCCGGGTATGCAGGTACGCCACTTCGGCGAAGGCCGCGGCGCCCTCCAGATCCAGCATGAGCTGCTCCACGAACGCCCAGGGTGCGGCTTCGCCCCCGAAAAACTGTTCGCGGCGTCGCTTCATCACGTCCACGGCCTGGCGCGCGTACCGCCGGCGATCCGGCCCGTTCCGTGACATCGCCGCCTGATACAATAGCGACGTCTCCCGCGCGACCGACGCCCGGAACGCCGCGCTGCTGTCGAAGCGCTCCTGCACGATGTCGTCATCCACGTCGCGCATGCCCACCAGCCCGCCGGCCGCGCGGAGTCGCGTCACGAGCAGCGGAAGCTGACGCGTGTGCGTCATCTCGTGGATGAACGATCGCGTGAGAAACTCGTCCCAGTCTTCGTCCGCCAGCGTCGTGTCGGATTCCCAGACGCTGCGGAGCGCCATCACGAGAAAGGTGGTGCTGTCGCCAGTGGCGAGCGACGCGAACGCCAGCGCCCGGGGCGCGATCACCTGCCCATTCGGCAACGCGATGTGGCCGCCGTGGCGCTGCCCGACCACCTGCGCGGAGTCCGGATCCAGGTGATACGCGCACTGCCGGTCGAACAGAATGATCTCGGACCGGCGCGCCGGCGGCAGCAGCAGCGCGCGCGACGCGATCTGGTCCCACGCCGCGAGCGATCCGTGAACCCAGTCGCGCTCTCGCGTGGTGAGCTCGCAGCCGCGACTCCCGCCGCTCGCGTCGTTCAACGGGAGAGGCGCGCCTCGCACGGCAGGAGCGGAGATCGCAATCGCGCCCACCATGCCGATCGCGCGCAGCTGGCGACCTTCGATGTGCAATGCCCTGGGGGAAAGCCTACCTTGATTATCGCTCACGCCACCGCTGGTTCAAGGCCCCGCGCACGAGTCCCGGCTTCCCATGACCGAGCTGCCCGAGCTGCCATCAGGCATCGACACCACGTTCGTCGCGTTCCAGGAGGCGCTGGCCGGCCGCTATTCGCTCGAGCGTGAGCTCGGCCGCGGTGGCATGGGCGTCGTGTATCTCGCGCGCGAGGTCCGGCTCGACCGGCAGGTCGCCATCAAGCTGCTGCCGCCGGAGCTCGGCGCGAATGCCACGCTGCGCGATCGCTTCCTGCGGGAGGCGCGCACGGCGGCGCGACTGTCGCACCCGTACATCGTCCCGATCCACAGCGTCGACGAGGTGGGCCCGTACGTGTTCTACGTGATGGCCTACGTCGACGGCGAGACGCTCGCCGAGCGCGTGCACGCGCGCGGGCCGCTGCCCGCGCAGGACGTCACGCGCATTCTGCGCGAGGTGGCGTGGGCACTGGCGTACGCGCACGCGCAAGGCGTGATCCATCGCGACATCAAACCGGCGAACATCCTGCTCGAGGGCGGGACCGCGCGCGCGATGGTCCTCGACTTCGGCATCGCGCGACTCGCGAACGTCACCGGCCACACGGAAGTCGGCCAGGTGCTCGGCACGCCCGAATACATGAGTCCCGAGCAGGCGTGCGGCGAGGCGGTCGACGGCCGGAGCGACCTGTATTCCCTCGGCATCGTCGGCTACTACGCGCTGAGCGGCGCGCTGCCGTTCACGGGAGGACCGCAGGAAGTGCTGGCGCAACAGGTGACGAAGGCGCCGCCGCCGCTGAGTGGCGCCGCGCGCGCAGTGCCGCGCGCGCTCGCGAACGCCATCGAGCAGTGCCTCGCGAAAGATCCGGCGCAGCGCTTCGCCACCGGCGAAGCGCTCGCCGACGCACTGGCCCCCGCCCTGGAACGTCGCGGCGATCTACCCGTGCCGCTGCGCGTCTTTCTCGACCGGCGCCGCATGGCGGTGGTGCTCGTGCCCGCGGCGCTGGGGATGAGCGTGCTGTCCAGCCTCATCGCGCAGATGTCGCGCGGCGGTGTGACGACGCCGCACCTGGCGCTGGCGATCGTCGTCGGCGCCTTCACGCTCGTCGCGCCCTTTGGCGTCGTCATCGGTCGGTTGCGTCAGCTGTTGCGCCACGGGTATGGCGCCGACGACATCGTCGCGGCCTTCCGCACCTCGTTCCAGCGCCAGCGCGAGGAGTTCCAGTACGAGTTCGGCAACGATCGCAGTGCCCGCGAGAAAGCGTTTCGCGCCGCCGCCGTCCTGGGTTTTGGTGTGGCCGGCGGTGCCGCGCTGGCCGCCGTTGGCGGCGTCGTCATGCCCGGCGTGCCCCTCGCGCCCATCGCGATCATGGGGTTGTACTTCGGCATCTTCGGGATGGTCGTGAGCGCGCGCTGGCGCCGCCTGCGCGAGGGCGGTGAATCGAGGTTCGCCCGCTTCTGGGAGAGTCGCGTCGGACGCGCGCTCGTGCGCGTTGCCGGATTCCGCCTCGGCGCGCGCGCGGTCCCCAGCGATCGGCCCACGGAGCTTGGCATCGCGATGTCGGCCGAAGCGCTGTACGACAGCTTCCCCAAGGACACGCGCAAGGCGCTCGGCGACGTGCCCGGCGTGCTGCACGGACTGGAGACGCATGCACGGGCGATCCGCGTGCGCATCGAGTCCCTCGACGCGTCCATCGCCGAAGCGCAACGCGCCTCGCCGCACGTCGCCGCCGCCCAGGACCGCCTGCTCGCCGACCTGCGCGCTGCGCGTGGACACGCCGAGCAGCGTCTGCAGGACGTGGTGACCGCGCTGGAGACGTTGCGGCTGGACATGCTGCGCCTGCGCGCCGGCGCCGGCGGAACGGACAGCATCACGCTGGACCTCCAGGGTGCGCAGGAGCTCAGCGCGGATGTGGACCGCCTGCTCGCGGGTGCCGGCGAGGTGCGCCGCGCGCTGCGATGATCGGGCTCGTCACCTACGACAAGTTCCCCGATCTCACCGACGACGACCGTCCGCTCATCGAGGAATTCCGTCGCCTCGGCCACGACGCGCGCGCCGTCCGGTGGGATGACACGTCGGTGGGCTGGCATGAATTCCACGCGCTCGTGCTGCGATCCTGCTGGGACTATCACCTGCGTCCGGCGGAATTCCGTGACTGGCTGGATCGCGTGTCCGAGGCGCGAATCCCCCTGTGGAATTCCGCCGAGGTCGTGCGGTGGAACATGCACAAATCGTATTTGCGCGATCTCGCGGGCCGGAATGTTCTGATACCGGAGACGCAATGGATTGCGAAGGGTGAACGCCGCACGCTGACGGACGTGCTGCACCAGCGCGGCTGGACGGAAGCCGTCGTCAAACCGGCCATCTCCGCCTCGGCCACCCACACGTGGCGCGTGCACGATTCCCGAACGTCTCGTGTGCCCTTCGATGCCCTCGTACGCGAAAGCGACGTGCTGGTGCAGGAGCTGATACCGGAGATCGCCGCCGAGGGCGAGTGGTCCATCGTGCTCATCGACGGCGCGATCAGTCATGCCGCGTTGAAGCGACCGAAGGCCGGCGACTTTCGGGTCCAATGGGAGCACGGCGGCTCTTCACAGCGTGCCGACGCCCCGCCGCAAGTCACCTCGGCCGCACTGGCCACGGCACGTCACATTCCGGGTCCCTGGCTGTATGCTCGAGTGGATGGTGTGATGACCGGTCGCGGGTTCATGCTGATGGAGATCGAGTGCATCGAGCCGCATCTGTTCTTTGCGTACCGGCCCGCATCGCGGGCGCAATTCGCGAACGCGCTGGCCTCTCGGCTCGTATAATTCCTTCATGGCGGGGCTCGAGACGCGGCTTCAGGAGCACCTCGGTGGCGCGTTCACCATCCAGTCGGAGCTGGGCGGTGGCGGGATGTCGCGTGTGTTCGTCGCCGACGACACGGCGTTGTCGCGACGCGTCGTGGTCAAGGTGCTCAACCCCGCCCTCGCCGCCACCGTGTCCGTCGCGCGCTTTCAGCGCGAGATCATGGTGGTCGCGAAGCTCAACCACCCGAACATCGTCCCCATCCTGTCGGCGGGCGAGGTGGACGGCCTGCCGTACTTCATCATGCCGTACATCGAGGGGGAGTCGCTGCGCGGACGCATCGTGCGCGGCCCGCTTTCGCTGCGCGAGACCGTCGCGATCCTGAAGGACGTCACACGCGCCCTCGCGTACGCGCACAGCGTCGGCATCGTGCACCGCGACATCAAACCCGACAACGTGCTCCTGGCGGGAACGGCGGCGGTGGTCACGGACTTCGGCGTGGCCAAAGCGTTGTCCGCGGCGCGCGAGCGCGGGCTCAGCTACCCGCAGTCGGGCCATACCATCACCGGCGTCGGCATCTCGCTCGGGACGCCGCAGTACATGGCACCGGAGCAGGCGGCAGCCGATCCGAACGCCGACCATCGCGTGGACATCTACGCGCTCGGCATCGTGGCATACGAGATGCTCGTCGGGTCTCCGCCGTTTCACGGACGCACCCCGCAGGCACTGCTCGCGGCCCAGCTCACCGAACTGCCGGCGCCGCTCGCGTCGCGTCGGTACGACGTGCCGGTCGCGTTCTCCGATCTCGTGATGCAGTGTCTCGAGAAGGATCCAGCCGACCGACCTCGCAACGCGCAGGAGCTGCTCCGTGTGCTGGACAGCCCCGACGCGCTCTCGGGACCGATCGCGGCGCCGCCACGCGTGAAGACCGCGCGCATGTGGAATCGCTGGCGCGCCGCGATGTCCATCGCGCTGCCCAGCGCGCTCGTGATCGGCCTCGTGACATGGGCCTTCTGGCCGGACGCGCGCGCCAAAGCGTCCCCGCCGGCCGGCGTGGATCCACCGCTCACGATCCGTGTCGTATCGCCGGACACCATCGGCGCCGGTTCCGGCGCGCTCGGCGCCGCGATGTCGGCGTCGATCGAGACGGCGCTGGTCCGTGCCGGCCTGCGCGTCGCGAGCTCGACCACCGCGAACAGCGACTCCGGACGCCTACTCGTGCAGACCACCGTGCAGCGCGCCGGCAGTCGAGCGCGTGCCAGCGTGCGACTCTTCCGCGTGCAGCCCGACAGCGCGATCTGGGCCGACCAGATCGACTATCGCGTGGACGACAGCTTCTCCGCGCAGGACTCCGTGGCCGCCCGCGTGACGCGTGCGGCGCGCGCCGCCATGACGCGCACCCCGTGACGCACAACGTCGCGCCGCAGTTCTTCACCAAAATGTTCGACCTCAGTTACGGAGCGATGTTCCGCAACCTCGAGGGACTCACCCACGACGAGAGCCTGCTGGCGCCGCCCTCGGGCGGCAACTCTCTGAACTGGGTCGTCGGCCACATCGTTGCCACGCGGAACCGGATTCTCCCGCTCGTCGGTGTCGCGCCGCTCTGGCCGCGTGAGCACGCGATGCTGTACAGCGGCCGGGACGACGCAGGATGGTCAGTAGAACGGGCGCTCGCGCTCGATACCATCAAGACGGACCTCGCGCGCTCGCAGCAATCGCTGCTCTCCGCGCTCGATGCGATGCCGCAGAACGCGCTGGCCGCGGCCACCGAACAGGGACAGATGCTCGGCGATGTGCTGGGATTCTTTCACTTCCACGAGTCGTATCACGGCGGACAGATCGCGTTGATCCGCCGTCTGCTCGGCCACGCCGGAGTGATCAAGCCGCCGGCGACGCCGCGTCAGAGCGGCGCATACCGCATCCAGCCGTAGCCGTGACGCGTAGCCTGCACGTGCGGCTTGCCACGCCCTCGGACGCGGCTCCGCTCGCGCGCATGGGCGGCTACCTGTTCGCGCAGGCGTTCGCGGCGCAGAACACGGTGGAGAACATGCGCGCGTATCTGGAGCACGCCTTCTCCGTCGAAAATCAGGAGCGGGAACTGCGCGACCGCAACATGCGAACCTGGATCGCGGAAGACGCCGACGGCACCGCCATCGGCTATGCACAGCTCAGACTCGGCGCCGAACCAGAAGGACTGTCGCTCGCCAATCCCAGCGAGCTGGCGCGCATCTACACCGACGCCGCATGGCACGGCCAGGGCGTCGGGGCGCGGTTGCTGGCGCAGGTGGTCGACACCGCCCGCGCGTGGGGCTCAGCGGCCCTCTGGCTCGGCGTATGGAAGGAAAACCCGCGCGGGATCGCCTTCTACCAGAAGCATGGATTCCGCATCGCGGGCGAACAGACCTTCCGGCTCGGCACCGATCCCCAACACGACTGGATCATGGTGCGCGGTCTATCGAACGATCAGCCTTCGCCCGCGACGAGGTGAAGGCCGGACGTCAGCGCCTGCAGGTCCAGCAAGCCCGGACGCCAGAGCGCGCGCAGCTTGTGAAATTCAGCGCGACCGATCTCGAGGCGCAGGCCGCTGCCGAGAACAGCAAATGCCTTGCGATACCGTCCCTTTTCCACGGCGACGATGGCGGCGGCGCGGATCACCGCACCGCGGTGCACGCGCAGGAATCCACGGTCGCGCAAGTCGTCGGCCAGCCGGGAGAGCGTCACTCGCATGCGGTGCTTCTCACCCGTTGATGTGTGCACGATGACGAGGTTGCCGTCGGCCTCCAGGCAGTCGACGTCTTCCAGACGGAGGAGGCGCACTCCCGTGTCGGTCTTCAGCACGAGACGCAGGTCGCGCGCTTGCGCCTCCCGCTCGACCTGAGCAGGACGGCGTCGAGGAGCAGGGGATCGACGCGCGTTAGCTTGATCCTTCCGCAACGGCGCGGTTGGCAGTGGTGACGACATTCTCTTGGCTCTCGTGACTCAGCTCTCGTTTTCGAACGTCGGAGTGGACTTTGGTTCAACTACGCTCTTCTCGGGCGTAACGTTGACGGTCGCCGCGGGCGAGCGCTGGGGCATCGTCGGACGCAACGGAACTGGCAAAACCACGCTGTTCCGGTTGCTGATGGGCGCTATGCCGCCGACGCATGGCACTATTGCGCGACAGCCCGGGCTGCGAGTCTCGCTCCTCGAGCAACATCGCGATTTCGGGGGAGCCCACACAGTCTGGGAGGCAGCGGCGGGCGAGCTGGCCGCAATTCTCGACCTGGAGCGCTCCCTCGCCGCTCAGGCTGCCGCGCTGGCCACGGACTCGTCGGAGCAGGCTTTGGAGCGATACGGACGCGACCTGGAGCGCTTCGAGCACGAGGGCGGTTACGCGGTCACCTCACGCATCGATGCGGTGTTGCACGGGTTGGGTTTCGATCCTGAGCGCGCCCGGACCACGCCGCTGCAGACGCTGAGCGGTGGCGAGCGCGGCCGGCTTGGCGTCGCGCGCCAGCTCGCCAGCTCGGCGGACATCCTGCTGCTCGACGAACCCACGAATCACCTCGACCTCGAGACCACGCGGTGGCTCGAGGATTACATCCGCACGCTCGATCGCACCGTCCTGCTGGTGAGCCACGACCGCGCGTTTCTCGATGCCACCGTGGACCATGTGCTGCACTTCGAGGGGGGCACCGCGACGTCATACGTTGGCGGCTATCAGGCGTTCGTCGAGCAACGCCAGCTGCGCCGGCTCACGCAGCAGCGCGCGTTCGAGCAGCAGCAGCGCAAGATCGCCGGCGAAGCGGACTACATCGCGCGCAACATCGCGGGGCAGAACAGCCGTCAGGCCAAGGGCCGTCGCAAGCGACTGGAACGCATGCCGCGCCTCAGCGCGCCGGTGACCGATGAGGATACCATGTCGGTGCGCTTCGACGTCGCTGAGCGCGGCGGCGATCGCGTGCTGTCCGCCGTCAGCGCGACTATCGGCGTCGAGAACCGGGTGCTCGTGGAGAACTTCACCGGGACGGTCATGCGCGGGGACGTGGTGGGCCTCATCGGCCCGAATGGCGCGGGCAAGTCCACGCTCATCCGCTCCTTCTTCGGCGAGCATCCCGTCGCGCGTGGAGAACTCAAGCTGGGCGCGTCCATCACCGCGGGCTATTACCGGCAGGACCTCTCGCAGGTGCCGACGGACCGCACGCTGTACGACGTCATCAACGATCTGCGGCCGACATGGGATCGTCGCCTCGTGCAGGGGCACCTCGGTCGCTTCGGGTTTTCCGGTGACGAGGTGCAGCGGCGGGCGGAGACGCTGTCCGGCGGCGAACGCGCGCGGGTCGCGCTCGCGATGCTCATGCTGTCGCGCGCGAATCTCCTCGTGCTCGATGAGCCCACGAATCACCTCGACGTCGAGTCCATCGAGGCCCTCGAGGACGCGATCGAGCGCTACGACGGAACCGTGATGCTGGTGAGCCACGACCGCGAGCTGCTGCGCGCGCTCACCACGAAGCTGTGGGTGCTGCACGCCCGCCACATCACGGAGTTCGCCGGTGGATTCGCCGAGTGGGAATCGGTGAGCGCCGAACGCGAACACGCCGCCGCCGTCAAGGCGGCCGAGGAGCAGGCGCTGCGGAAGGTGCACGAGCGGCAGCGCGTCGCCGCGCGGGAAGCCGACCGCGGGACGTCACCCAAGGACGCCCGCCGCCGGCAGCGCGACGCGCAGCGTGCGATCGACGAGCAGGAAGCCGCGATTGCGTCCGTCGAAACGCGCATCGCGCAGATCACCGCGGCGCTGGAGGATCCGGAGCTGTACACCCGTTCCGGCGGCGTGGCCGACGCGCAGCGGCTCGGCATCGAGCTCGAGACGCTCAAGGCGGAGCTCGAGCGCGGCTTCGAGACGTGGACGCGTCTCACACAGCAGCTCGAGGAATCGGAGCGCGTCTCAGGCTGACCAGGGTGCGGGCTCGCGATCCCAGCGGTGCTGTCGCAGCGCATGTATCAACCCCCTGTCCAGCGCGCCGGCGTCCGCGGCCGCGAGATTCGCGCGCACATTGTGCGGTTTGCGCATCCCCGGAATCACGACGTCCACGTCCGGGCTGCTGAGGATGAAGCGCAGCGCAACCTCCGCGAGCGGCATTCCGCGCGGCAGCAGCTGCTCCAGACGCTCCACCCGGTCGATCGTCGGCCCCAGGTTCTCGGGCCCGAAGTACGTGGCGCGATAATCGTCGCGCGGCCACTGGCTGTCGCGGCGCAACGTACCCGTCAGTGAGCCTTCGTCGAACGGCACACGTGCGATCACGCCGACATTGAGCTCGCGACACCGCGGGAAGAGCTCGTCTTCGGGCGCCTGGTCGAAGATGTTGTAGATCACCTGCACGGCGTCCACCACGCCCGTCCGCAGCGTCCGCAGCGCGTTCGCTGGCTCCCAGCGGTTGATGCTGACACCGACCGCCTCGATCAACCCCTGGCGCTTGAGATCCGTGATGACGTTCTGCCAGCGAGTGTCCTCGGCCCAGTCATCCTCCCACACGTGGAACTGCAACAGGTCGATCTTCGAGACACCGAGGTTCGTGAGGCTGCGATCGGCGTATTCGCGGATGTAATCCGGGGGAAACACGTCCTCCAGCCGGAATCCGCGCTCCGATGGCCACGTTCGATTCTTCGGTGGCACCTTCGTCGCCGCGTACAACCTCTTTCCGTGGTTGGCCGCGAGCAGCTTGCCGAGCAGGCGCTCGCTGTGGCCGTCGCCGTACGCCCACGCCGTGTCGAAGAAGTTGCATCCGCTGTCGACCGCGAGCTGAAGCGATGCGAGCGATTCCGTGTCATCCGAACCGCTCCAGTCCGCAATCCCCCACATGCCGTATCCCAGCTCGGACACCTTCCAGCCGGTACGACCGAATTGTCGATAGCGCATGCAGCGAATATCGCACGCGGAAGCAATCAGAGTCAGTCGTACCTGAGTGCCGTGACCGGGTCGATCGACAGTGCCCTGCGCGCTGGCAGCCAGCTCGCCAGCATCGCGGCGCCCAGCAGCACGAGCACCACCTCGGCGAACGTGAGCGGATCGCTCGGACGAATGTCGTAGAGCACGGACTGCATCGAGCGCGTGAGGAGAAACGCGCCGACGACGCCCACCGCGACGCCGCTTCCCGCGAGCACCATCCCGCGTCCCACGATCAGCGACAGCACCGTTCGCGGTGACGCGCCCAAGGCGACGCGGACGCCGATCTCCTGGCGCCGCTGGTTCACCGCATACGCGAGCACGCCGAAGATCCCGAGCGCACCGAGCGTCAACCCGATCACGCCGAACAGCGCGAGCAACCACGCGAGCAGACGCGGACGCGCGGTGGCGGATCCCAGAATCGAGTCGAGCGTCATCACGCTGGTGATCGTCTGATTCGGATCCAGCGACCAGATCGCCGAGCGCACCGCATTCGCATACGAGAGCGGATTCCCGGTGGTGCGCACCACGATGCTCATGCGCACGCGGAAGCTCTGCAGCACGTGAAGGTAGATCGTCGGCTCGACGGGCTCTGCGAGTCCGCGCTGGCGCACATCGCCCACCACGCCGATGACCTCGATGGCGAGGTTGCCCGCCATGATGCGCTTGCCCACGCCGCTCTCGCCGGGCCAGCTGCGTCGCACGAGCTCCTCGTTCACCACGGCGACCAGCGGCGCGCTGTCCGCATCGGTCAGGGCGAAGGTGCGGCCCGCACGAAGGGGAATGCCCATCGCCTTGAAGAAGTCCATGCTCGTCTGGTGCCATTCGGCCATCGTGCCGTCGCCGGGTTTGAGCATCTGACCAGGCAGCGTGAAGGTGCCCCCCTCGCCGTTGCCGCGGAGTGGAAGATCGCGCACCGCGCCGGCGGCCTGCACGCCCGGCACGCGGCGAATAGCGTCCAGCACCGACTGGTAGTACGTCTTGCGCGCCGCGGTCGTCGTGTAGCGGTCGGGTACGGTCATCATCACGACGAGCGCATTGGATGGCTGGAAGCCCGGCGAGACGGACAGCAATCGCGAGAAGCTCTTGGTCGCCAGGCCAGCGCCGACGACGAGGATCACCGCCAGCGCCACCTCCACGACGACGAGCACGCTGCGCATCGTCTGGCCGGCGACGCCCACCGAACCCCGCGTCCCCGAACGCAACGTCTTCTCGAGATTCGGGGACGACGCGCGCAACGCCGGCATGAGCCCGAACAGCAGGCCGGAGACCAGCGCCACCAACAGCGTGAAGAGCAGGACGCCCCCGTCGACGCGGATGGCTCCGGCGCGCGGGAGCTCGCTGGTGCCGGCGATGGCGAGAGCGCGCACGGCCACAGCTCCCAGCGCGATGCCCAGCACTCCGCCGAGCACCGCCAGCGTCAGGCTTTCCGTCAGCAGCTGCCGCGCGATCCGCCCTCGGCCCGCGCCGAGCGCTGCGCGCACCGCGAGCTCGCGCTGGCGCCCCGTGCCGCGTGCCAGCAGCAGGTTCGCGATGTTGACGCAGGCGATGAGCAGGAGCATCACGACGGCGAACATCAACACCATCAGCGGACGTCGCACTTCGCCAAGGATCGAATCCCGGATCGTCACCATCGTCGCGTTGGTCCAGCCCGCGTCCTCCGGATATTGCTCGGACAGACGCCGGATCGCGCCGCTCGTCTCCGACTCGAGCTGCGCCTGCGTGACGCCGGGTCTCATGCGCGCGATCACGGAGAGGAAGCGCGCGCCGCGCACGCGTCCGATGGATTCCGGCCCGAAGAACGACAGGGGAATCCAGACATCGATGGTCTGCTCGGCCGGGTACGTAAAACCGGGCGGCATCACGCCGGCGACGACGAAGGGCTGGCTGTTCAGCGAGATCGTCGTGCCGACGATGGCGGGGTTCGCGCCGAAGCGACGCGTCCACAGCCCATGACTCAGCACCGCCACGCGATCGCGCCCGGGAACGTGTTCCTCACTCGACAGCGTGCGGCCGATCAGCGCGCGCGTGCCGAGCGTCTGAAAGAATCCGTCGGTCACCAGCGCGGCGGAGAGACGTTCGGGATTGCCCTGACCCGTCAGGTCGAGTCCCGACAGGCCGCTCGCGAAGAAATAGCCGCCCATCGTCGACGCGAGCTGCAGCGAGCGACGCATGTCGAGAAAATCCGGCTCGGAAAACGCGCCGCGCTCCACGCCCGCCGTGCGATTGACGTCCCAGATGCGCACGATCCGATCGGGATCGGAGAACGGAAGCGGCTGCAGCAGCACGCCGCGCACGACGCTGAAGATCGCCGTGTTCGCGCCGATGCCCAGCGCCAGCGTCAACAGCGCGGTGACCGTGAACCCCTTCGCGGACCGCAGTGCGCGCATCGCGTAGCGCAGGTCCTGTCCCAGCTCTTCCAATCGTGTCATGCGTCGTTTCTCCTGCTCGCGGCGCAGGTCTTCTGCGCGGCAGTATGCGCGGGTGAATTCCAGGTCGCCGAAGCGACGTCGGGCCTCGAGTCGTGCGTCCTCGAGCGCCCAGCCTTCCGTGCAAAGCGCGTCGGCGACCTGCTCGAGGTGATGCGCCAGCTCCTCGTCCACGTCTTCCGTGAGCTGTCGGCGGGACAGCCATGGCAGGCGGAACGCGCGACGTGGAGCGGGCGGCGACCCCGATGGTGTCACGCGGGTTGCAGCACCTTGAAGAGCGCCTCGACGTATCGCCGCAGCTCGGCGACGTCGGCGGTCAGCTGACGCCGGCCTTCGCGCGTGATCCGATAGAACTTCGCCTTGCGATTCGTGTCGGACACGCCCCATTCGGACTCCACCCAGCCACGCCGTTCCAGGCGATGCAGCGCCTGATACAACGCGGCGTCCTCCACGGCGAGCGCGCCGTCCGTGCGCTGGCGGATCCATTGCGAGATGCCGTACCCGTGCAGGGGAGACCAGGTGAGCGTCTTGAGGATGAGAACGTCCACGGTGCCCTGGACGAGTCCGAGTGTTTCACGGGCCAACTGTCACCTCACTGTGTGAGTACTCATCATGTGAGGGGAAGCTTCGCACCGGGACCTGCGCGACGCAAGGGCGGCGTGTGTTACGCGGCGGGAGGGAGCGCGGCCACCGTGATGCGGCGCGACCGCCACCACAGGTAGGCCGGGACACCGAGCAGAGCGATGCCCAGTCCCACGAGCGACTGCACGGGCTGCGCGACGACCGTGTTCACCACGATGACCATGGCCGCGGCGATGAACAGCACCGGCGTCAACGGATATCCGGGCGTGCGGAACGGACGCGCGGCGTGCGGCTCGCGACGCCGATACGCGAAGATGGCGAGCGCCGCGAGCGCGAACCACAGCCACGACATGAAGACGACGTACGTCAGCAGCTGCTCGAAGGACCCGCTCAGCACCAGGACCGCGCTCCACACCGCCGTGCTCACGATGGCCACCGCGGGCGTACCGAAGCGGGGATGTACGCGCGCCAGCTGCGTGAGAAACAGACGGTCGCGAGCCATCGCGAAGAACAGCCGGGGCAGGGTGAGCGTGAGTCCGTTGGATGCGCTGAAGATCGACAGCAGGATCACGCCGGCGACCGCCTTCGCCGCCCATCCGCCCAGCGAAGCGCTCGCCGCGTCAGAAGCGACCGTACGACTCTGCTCGACACCGTCGACGCCGAGTGCCGCGAAGTAGCCCACGTTCGCGAGCACATAGATCGCGATGAGCAGCGTGGTTCCGACGACGATGCCGCGCGCGAACGTGCGCTGCGGATCCACTGTTTCGCCCGCCGAGAACGTGACGTACTGCCACCCTTCGTACGCCCACAGCACGCCGATCATCGCCGTGATCCCGCCGCTGACCGTGCTCGCCGAGAAGGTCGCTGGCCACCATGCGCCGGTGTGTGGGCGCGTGTGTGTCGTCGCGATCAACAGGACGGCCAGCAGCACGATGACCGCGACCTTCGTCGCGGTCGCCGCCCCCTGCACGTCCGCGCTGCGGCGCGTGCCGCGGATGTTGAGGACGGACACCAGCGCGATCATGACGACCGAGATGACGCGCTCCCAGGCGGGCGTGAGCGGGACAAAGACGCCGACATAGCGCGGAAATGCGGCGCCGAGCGTGGCAAGCGACCCGCTGCCGATGACCAGGAACATCGTCCAGCCGTACAGAAACGCGAGCGCCGGTCCGAAAGCGTCCTTGAGATACACGTAGAGTCCGCCCGAGTCGGGTCGCGCGGCACCCAGCTCGGCGAAGGTGAGAGCGCCGAGCAGCGACAGAATCCCGCCGGCGACCCACGCGAGCAGTGCGACACCGCCGGAGCCTGCGCGATGCACCACCTGGCCCGGTGTGAGAAAGATCCCCGACCCGATCACCGTGCCGACCACGATGAAGATGAGGTCGCGCAGCCCCAGCGTGCGACGCAATTCGCTCATGCGTCCTCCAGCGTGATGCCCAGCAGCGCCGGCCCGTCGCCGCGCTCGAACACCGCCAGCGCGATCCGTCGTCGCTGTTTCGCGAGCTCCACGGTGCGCCCGAAGTCGGGCCGCGTCCGCAGTGGCGCGAGCACCGGCGATTGCTCCAGCGCAAAGACGGCCGAATAGCCGCTGCGCACCGCCGCGTCGAGCAACTCCAGCGCGAGCTCGTCGTTCCCGGCGCGCGCGGCCGTCATTCCGGCGAGGAAGATGGCTTCGGGATCGTTCTTGGCGCCCGCCGCCATCGCACTCATGAGCCGATCCACCGCGGACGCTGGCGCGGTCGCCACGTCGCGCAGCGCCTCGATCATGCCGCGATAGCTGCTGGGCAGCGCCCGGATGTCCGCGGCGCGCAGAATCTCCCGCGCTTCCTCCGCTCGGCCCAGGAACGACAGGATGTACGCGAGCGCGCCGTGCACCTCGGCGGTGCGGGGGAGCGCGAACAGTCCTTCTTCATCGTGCGCGAGCAGCAGCGAGAACTCCACGCTGGTGGGCACCGTGGGATCCAGCCGTCGCGCTTCCCGGTGCGCGGCAATCGACGCCCCGTTCAGGCCAGCGTAGCGGAGCGCGTGCACCAGGCCGGCGAACAGCTGCGCGTCGTTGCGATTGGCTTTGGCATACTGCAGCAGCCGCGCGATCGCCGCGTCGGCTGCGCCGTGTTCCGACTGGTAGTGCGTGAAGAAGCGATGCGCCGTGGGCAGCTCCGGCGACAGCGCCAGCGCTCTCCGAAACGCTTCCTCGGCCCGCCGGTCGTTCAGCTCATAGTCCTCCTGGTACTTGCCGATCAGGCGATGGCAGCGACCAAGCCACGCCCACGCGGGCGCGAACGCGGGGTCCTCGCGCAGTGCCTGGTCCAGCAGGTCGCGCGCTTCGCGTTGCGTGCCCACCGACCGCGCGAACTCGAGGCCGCGCAGGAACAGCTCGAAGGCGCGGGCGTTCGCCGGCACGTCGCGACGCACGTTCTCCGGTCCGGACGTGGCGCGCACGGGCGTGAGCAATCCCACGACCGACTGCGTGAGCTCGTCCTCGACGGCGAACATGTCGCTCATCGCGCCGCGCACCGACGTCGCCCCCAGCACCGTGCCCGACGTCGCTTCGATCAGCTGGACGGCGACGCGAATCTGTTCGCCCATGCGGGAGAGCGAACCGCTCACGATCATGTCGACGTCGACTTCGGCCGCGAGACTGCGCGGATCGCTTCCTTCCGTCCACTTGGTCGCGAGCGTCGGCGACCGCACGAGGACGTCGGTCAGGCCCGCGAGCGAGCCGGACACCGCTTCCGCCAGGCCGTACGACAGAAACGCGATCTCCGGGTCCTCGCGGAGCAGACGCAGAGGCGGAACCACGAGCCGCAGCAGCGCCTTGACGGTTGCGCGCGTCTCCGTGGTCCGCGCGTCGAGTGGCACCGATCGCAGCTCCAGCGCCATCGCGTCCGCGTCCTGAAATCGCGCCGCGGGATCCTTCGCCAGTGCTCGGCGAATGACGCGGTCAATCGCGACGACCGCGGGCGGTCCCTGGAGCGCGGGCGGATTCTCGTTGAGAATCGCGTGCGCGAGATGAAAGAGGTTGTCGCCGACGAACGGCGGACGGCCCGCGAGCATCTCGAACAGGAGCGTACCGACCGCGTAGAGATCCGCGCGCCGGTCCACGGCCTCGCCACTCACCTGCTCCGGCGACATGTAGCGCGGAGTGCCCACGACCATGCCTGGCCGCGTGATCTGAGTCTCGGAATAGCCAGCCGGTTCTGGTGTTTCCTGTGACGAGGGGCGAGCCAGGCCGAAATCCAGCAGCTTCACACCGTGAGTCGTCAGGAAGACGTTCGACGGCTTCACGTCGCGGTGCACGATGCCGCGGTCGTGGAGGGCGGCCAGCGCCCCCAGCGTTTCCAGCGCGATGCGGACGGCGTCGTCGGGAGCGCACGGTCCGCGCGCCAGCCGGCCATCGAGCGTCTCGCCCTCGAGCAGCTCCATCGCGAGGTAGATCCCGTCCGCCGACTCATCCACCTCGTAGATCTGGCAGATGTGGGGGTGCGTGACGCTCGCGGCAGCGCGCGCTTCCCGCCAGAAGCGCTTGATCGCGCGCTCGTCGGACAAGCCGGCGATCATCTTCACCGCCACCTCGCGGCCGAGCCGCTCGTCTCGTCCCGCGTAGACGACTCCCATCCCACCCTCGCCCAGCCGTCGGGTGAGGGTGTAGCGACCGACGACGTGCGGGAGGTCGAGCTGCATGCCGGGCAACAATCTGCATCCATCCTCCGGCTCTGCCAATGTCCCGGCTCGCGGGATCGACCTTGACTGATATTTAAGTTATAACTAAAATATATCCATGACCGCGGCCCAGCTGTCCGCCATCGCCTCCCCACGCCGGCAGGAGATCCTGCGACTCGCGTGGGCGAACGAGGTGACGGCGGGTGAGATCCATCGCGCGCTCGGCGACGTCACCTTCGGAGCGGTCTCTCTGCAACTCGGCACGCTGCAGCGCGCCGGCCTCGTGGACACTCGCGCCCAGGGCCGCATGCGCTACTACAAGACGCGACGCGAGGCGCTCGGCCCCATGGCATCGGTGCTCAGGCAGATGTGGGATGACGCGCTCTGGCGACTCAAGCTCGCCGCCGAACTGGAACAGACACGTCGCGGGCCGAAGCCACGGCGCAAGCCGCCGCGCAAGCGACCCAGGAAAGGAGGAGAACAATGAAGACGTCCGCCGCTCCCGAAGCGCTCCCATTCCGCCTCGAGCGCGAGGTGATGATCCACGCGCTCCCGGATCTGGTATTCCGCTACTTCACGGACTCCTCGCGGTTTGCCACGTGGTGGGGACCCGGATCCACCATCGACGCGCGTCCGGGCGGGGCCGTGTACATCCGCCATCCCGGCGGCGTGGAATCACTCGGCGAGGTGCTCGAGATCTCCGCGCCACGGCGCATCGTCTTCACGTACGGTTTCGCGTCCGGCACGCCTATTCCGCCAGGCAGCTCACGAGTCACCATCACACTCGAGCCGCGGCCGACGGGTACGCGCGTTCACGTGCTGCACGAGCTGGCGGACGAGCAGGCGCGCGACGATCACGTGCAGGGCTGGCGCTTCCAGATGTCCGTGTTCGCCAACGTCGTCGCCGACGAGGCCAACGCCGACGCGGCACGACGGGTCGACGCCTGGTTCGGCGCGTGGGGGCAGCCCGACGCGGCCACTCGCGAGCGCGAGATCGGTGCGATCGCCGCGACGCACATTCGCTTCCACGATCGGTTCAGCAGTCTCGACGGTCTGTCGGACGTGCTGGCCCATCTCACCGCGGCGCAGCGATTCATGCCCGGACTGCGGATGCGCCGTCTCGGCGAGGTCCGGCACTGCCAGGGGATGGTGCTCGCCGATTGGCTCGTCGCCTCGAGCGACGGAACGGAGCGCGGCCGCGGGACGAATGCGTTCGTCTTCGGTCCCAGCGGAAGCATCGATTGGGTGACCGGGTTCTGGTCACCGCCATCGATGTGACGCGGTCGATCTAGCTGCGCAGCGTGGCGCGATACGCGATGACGAGCGGGCCGTCCTCGCCCGGTCGCGTCATCGGGTAGACCACCAGCGTCTCGCCATTCGGCAAGGCGAGGTCGATGCCGCGCTGCGGCAGCTCGCCCAGCAGATCACCGCGCACGAGCGCGCCCGGGTTCACGGCGTCGAGGGCGGCCTGCGCGGCCGGGCCGTAGACACGGGGCAGCGTGACGCGGAGCGTGCGTTCGAACTTTTCCTCGAAGCGCGTGCGCAGCGCCGAGTTATCGAAGCGCACGATGACCTCGGGACCGCTACGTTCCGCGAACACGCTGTCGCCGAGATCCGTGCGGCCCTCCGACACGGCGGGTGCGAGCTTCGGCACCGCGCGTGGTGGTGCGGCGACACGCTTCGCCACCGCCTTTGGCGCGGGGGCGGCGGGCAGCTCTGCCGCTTCCGGCGCGTTCGAGCGGGACCACGGAGCGATGGCGATGAGCGCCGCGACCAGCACGGCCACGACGGCCCCCGCGCCGAGCACGATGCCGCCGACGCGCATCAACATTTTCGTGCGTCGCTTGCGCGCGGCGACGCGGGCTTCCTGCCGACAATACAGGCACACCGTGATCCCCGCGCGTTTGCCGTGCGGACACGTGGAGAGATCTGCGTGCGTTGTCGAAGGCGCTGTCATCGATCGCGTCGGAGCAGCCGGGCGTTCGGCTCGCGCATATATGCGCGCGTGTCGCTCGGAACGTAAGACTACGACAACACGAGTCAGCGCGCACGGGGCAACAGGTGTGGGAACTCGCACGAGACGTTCTGCGCTCCTGCCGATCCCGATGCTTCGACCACATATCTATGGTATGTGCCCGTAAGAAGGCCGAAGGGTCTCGTCAATGCTGAAAATTCAGCTTGACAAACGGCGTGCGGTGTTGAAAAATCAACACATGGCGAAACAACAACTGCACGACACGCTGTCGCGGCGCGAGCGACAGGTCATGGACATCCTCTTCCGTCGCAGCGAAGCGACCGTGTCGGAAGTCATGCAGGACCTCCCAGACCCTCCGACGTACTCCGCGGTGCGATCGATCCTGCGCATTCTCGCGGAGAAGCAGCTCGTGACACATCGCGAAGACGGACCGCGTTATGTCTATCTGCCCGCAGTGAGCTCCGATCGGGCGGCGGACGAGGCCCTCAGTCAGGTGGTCCGGACGTTCTTCGATGGGTCGGCGGATGCGGCGGTCACGGCGCTCCTGCGGATGTCCGACACCGAGCTCAGCGAGGCCGACATCTCGAAGCTGCGCGATCGCATTCGCGCGGCTCGAGCGAACGGGAGATGAGTATGTCCGACGCGATCACGATCCTGGTCTGGCTGGTAAAGGGAACGGCAGTGCTCGTTCTCGCGATGGCGATGTCGGTCGGTCTGCGCCGCGCGCCGGCTGGTGCGCGCTACGTCGTTTGGCTTGCCGCCCTTGCTGCGGTATTGCTCGTGCCGGTGCTGTCGACGTGGACTCCACTGTCCGTCGCCGTCCTCCCCGCGGAGATCGCGGGCCAGATCATCGCGCCGGCGTCGTCCGGCCGCGTCGATGTCGCGGACGCGCCCCAGACCATCGCGCCGGGTGGCGCGATCACGAGTATCGGTGCGCCGGCGCGCGGCGCGGTGTCGACGCGCGGCGCACGTGTCGCGATCGACACGTCGACCGCGCTGCTGCTCGCGTGGGCAGGTATCGCAACGCTCGTCGTCGGATGGCTCGCGCTGGGTGCCGCGAAAGTGCACCGCATTGTGGCGCGCGGACGCGAGCTCACCGGCCAGGACTGGCTTGGTCCCATGTATGACGTGGCTGATCGGCTCGACCTGTCGCACGCGCCGCGGCTGGTGATGAGCTCCGACGTGGAGATGCCGTTTGCCTGCGGCGTTCTCCGTCCGACGATCGTGCTCCCCGCGAGCGCCGCCGAGTGGAGTGAAGAACGGCGTCGGGTGGTCCTCTTTCACGAACTCGCGCACGTGCGCCGGCGCGACCTCGTCGGCCACACCGTCGGTCGCCTGACGTGCGCACTGTACTGGTTCCATCCGCTGGTGTGGTCGGCCGCGAAGCGCCTGCGTGCGGAGAGCGAGCGCGCATGCGACGACCTCGTGCTCGCATGCGGTGGCGCGCGCGCCAGCGACTACGCGTCGCACCTGCTCGACATCGTCACGGGTGTCCGGCGCCAGGGCGCGCCGGCGACTGCGTTGCCGATGGCGGACAAGCGGGAATTCGAGGGACGCATGCTGGCCATTCTCGATCCGTCGGCGTCGCGCGTGACCGCCGGCCGACTGCAGCAGGTACTCGTGACCATCGGCTTCGGCGCTCTGGCGCTGTCAGTCGCGGCCATCGCGCCAGCACGCGCACCGGCGCCGCAGTCGCGCGACGCGCGACCCGCATCGCTTGCCGCGACTACCGCGCCGCTCGACACCGTGCGTCCGGCGAGACTGCAACCGGTGCAGCCGTCGCAGCGTGCCGAACGCTCGCGCCCGGATCAATTCGCCAGCCAGGATAGACAGCGCGACATCCAGCAGGGCGTTCAGCAGCGTCTGCAAGAGCGCGTACAGCAGCGCGCGCAGACACAGGTGAGCGCACAATGGCGACAGCCGGGCGCACTGCGCGAGAACGACGGCACGGGTCCGGATACCAGCCTGCTCGCGCGCATCCTGCGGACGGACAAGGATGCCGGTGTGCGAAAGTCCGCCGCGTGGGCCCTGCAGGGCCGCCGGGACGGGGTACCACTTCTGCTCGAACGGCTGCGCGTGGATGAGGACGAAGAGGTACGCGAGACCTCGGCGTGGGCACTCGCCGGCATGGGCTCCGATACGGTGGCGACCGCGCTGGCGCAGGCGCTCGCACACGATCGCAGCGACGACGTGCGAGCCACGGCGGCGTGGGCGCTCGGAAACATGCCGTCGCGCGCGAACGCTGCCGTCCTGGTCGCGGCGATGTCGGACGACAATCGCGAGGTGCGCCAGCGCGCGCTCTGGGCATTGGGCCAGCAGCGCATCGAAACCGCGCCCAAGCGCGTCGTCGAGCTGCTGCAGGACCAGGACAACGACGTCCGCGTGATGGCCGCGTGGGTGCTGGGCGAGATCCGCGATCAGAGCACGCTGGCTGCCATTCGCGATGCCTTCGCCAAAGAGCGCGATCACGAGGTGCAGCAAGCGGAATTCCGCGACCTGCTGCTCATGGGCGACCGGTCGCAGGCATTGATCGACCGGGCGATGGCGTCCGACGACCCTGACATTCGTGCCCGGGCCGTTCGGCTGATCGCGGGCCACGATGCCGGCGTGTGGCCCTGGCCATGGCCGTGGCCGTGGCCGCGTCCCCAGCCCTGAGCTGAACAGCGAACGATCTCGCGCGATTGAACAACTCACGTCCATCCATGCTGAAAATTCAACAGAACGGAGAACTGCGTATGCTCACGAAAATGGTTTCGGTCATGATCGGCGCGTTCGTGATCGGCGGAAGTCCTGCCACCGAGACAGCGCGGATGGAGTCGCCGCAGGAGTTGCGCGACCTTCTCGCTGCATCGCGCGGTGTGGCGGCGCCGCTCTGCGCGCTCGCCGCCGACGGCCTGTCGTCGTGGGGCGGCCGGTGGGAAGCACCCGCCGAGGCGATCCAGAGCGACGTGCGTGCGCGGGTGCACGAGCGGCCGCACGGTTCGCTGAGCGCGGATGAAGCGCGCACGCTCATGGACGGGATCGCGTCCGCGGACGCGTGCGAGCGCCACATCGCGGCGACCCTCATCGGCCGGATGGGCGATTCCACGATGGGACATGCGCTGGCCGCGCGACTCACGGCGGGGGCGCCGACCGAGCGGCAGGCCGCGCTCATCGCGCTCGGTTTGCTGGAGCCTCAAGCGGAGCTCGGTGCGATCGTCCGCGCGCTGCGAGACGAAACGCCGGGGGTACGCGCCAACGCAGCGTGGGCGCTCGGGCGCCTCGGTCAGCGCAGCGCGGTGCCGGCCGTCGCGGGGGTGCTGCACGACGCGGACGCGCGGGTTCGCGGTGCCGGCGTCGTCGCACTGGGCCACCTGCACGGAACGGATTCCATCCAGACGATCATCAACATCCTGAAGACCGACCCCGCGCCCGAAGTGCGTCGCGTCGCCGCGTGGGCGCTGGGCGAGATGGCGGATCGCAGCGCGACGACCGCGCTGGTGCAGGCACTGTCGGGCGACAAGAACGAAGACGTGCGCGAGATGGCCGCGTGGGCCTTGGCCGAGTCGAACGCGCGCGATGCCGTCGACGCGCTGATGACTGCACTCAAGGGCGACGCGAGCGACG
>DATFHG010000048.1:0-5318 GCA_035248725.1 Gemmatimonadaceae bacterium
CCGCGTGGTACGCGATCAGAACCGTGAGAAAAGTCCAACCCGAGCCCACGCCGGCCGGACAGACAGCACCGTAGGTCGCAGGTCGCAGGTCGCAGGTCGCAGGTGCGGCGCTGTATTCTCGCGCACAGCAGGACCGACAACAGATCGACATCTTCATACTCCCGCCTCCCGCCTCCCGCCTCCCGCCTCTTTCTCATGCTTGAGCTCCGCATCCTGAGCGGCGCCCGCTCCGGGCAGGTCGACCGCTTCGAGAAATCCGTGATCGTGGTCGGCCGTCACGGGACCGTCGACATGCGGTTCTCGCCCGAGCAGGACCTGGACGTCTCAGGTCGGCATGCCGAGATCCGCGAGAGCGCCGGCGTCTACTCGATCCAGGACGTGGGGAGCACGAACGGCACGTTCGTGAACGGCAAGCGCGTGGAGGGCACGGTCACCCTGCACCACGGCGATCGCGTGCGGTTCGGCGCGAACGGTCCCGAAGTGGAGGTGCAGACGGGCGGTCCGAAGATCACGCCCACGCGGTCGAACAAGGCGATGACCACACCCGGCAGCACGGAGGTGCGCATCGCGGCGGCCGTGCAGAAGCAGACGGCTGGCCTCAAGCGCATGATGGCCGCGGTCCTCGTGCTCGTGATCGTCGGTGGCGGCATGGCGTACTACTTCGCTCGGCGCGACGCGCAGCAGAAGGCGCAGGCGCTCGCCGCGCTCAAGGCACAGAACGACTCCGTGGCGATGATCCTCCAGGGTGGGCGGTCCACGGATACCGCGTTGCTCAAGCAGGTGATCGCGCTCGACTGGCCGACGATCCACAAGCAGAATTCGCCCGCGGTCGTGATCCTCGTATCGGAGATCGACGGCAAGGCGTTCGCCGGCACCGGCTTCTCGATCGCCACGAACGGCACGCTGCTCACCAATCGGCACAACGTACGCGACGAGGACGGACACACCGCGTCGCGCGTGGCCGTGAAATTCACCAACACGAAGGCGTGGCTCCCGGCGCACATCGTGAAGATCAGCGACGATCCCGCCGAGGACCTCGCACTGATCAAGCTCGACGGGGGCGGTAGCTATCCCGTCGTGCAGGGCGTGACGACCGGAGCGCGTGACGCCGCGGAGGGCACCGCCGTCGTCACCATCGGCTTTCCCCTCGGCTACGACACGCCGATGGAAGGCGAGGGCAATGACTTCATCGCCAAGTCGACGCTGAATCCGGGCACGATCAGCAAGCGGACGTCCGCCGTGCTGCAGATCGACTCGTACGCGGCGCACGGATCGAGCGGGAGCCCGGTGTTCAACACGCGCGGCGAAGTGGTGGGCGTCGTGTACGGCGGCGCGCCGGGTGGCGGCGGTCGCATCGTGTACGCCGTCCCGCCGGACAAGGTGGCCGCCTTCATCCCGGCCGAATATCGCGGGATCGTGAAAGACTGACGCGGCCTACGACCGCGGTCCCGGCTTCAGCTCCATGTACGTCGAGCCGGTACTGTCCGTGAAGCCGAATTTCTCGTACAGCGCCTTCGCGGTGGTGGTGATGAGCGCGAAGCGCCGAAAGCCCTGAAGCTGCGGATGCGTCAGGAGCGCCCGCATCATCCACTGCGCGAGGCCGCGGTTGCCGTGGTCGGGATGGACGACCACGTCGCACACGTAGGCGTACGTCGCCAGGTCGGTGATCGCGCGCGCGAAGGCCACCAGTCGCCCATCGGCGAGGACGGCGACGCACACCGCATTCTCCATCGCGCGCTCGAGTGTATCGCGCAGCATGTCGCCCGCCCAGAACGTGGTGTGCAGCAGCGCGAGCGCCTGATCCACGGGAATGCGCCCCCGGTCCGTGGTGAGCACGTATCCGTCGCGCTGCTGCTCCAGCGGTGTGTCGCCCACCACGGTCAGGTGTGGCGTGTGAGCGCGTAGTAGATCACGTAGAGCCATGACAGGATGCCCTGCACGATGGCCCACAGGATCGAGTGGTTCTCGCTCCACGAAATCGCGATGGCCAACGCACTGCCGAAGCCGACGCCGTTCTTGACGATGTTGCGAGTGCGGTAGACGACGCGCTCGCGGACCGGCTCTCCTTCGTAGACTTGATTCATGGGACCTCCAGAGCGGTAGAACGGTGGAGCGGTGGATACTACAGCACTACCGCTCCACCGCTCCGGCTGGTGTCAGCTTTCCGAGAATTCGCGGTCCTCGCGCCCCTGTCGCCGACGGCACGTTCCCGGGACGCCCGTCGAGGAACAGCTTGGCGAGCAGCGCGAACGCCACGGCTTCCTTGGCTTCGCCGTCGAAGAAGACCTCGTCGAACGACCGCACCCGGAGCGGCGCGACCAGCGTACGCAACATGTCGAGGAGCGCGGCGTTCTTCGCGCCGCCGCCGGACGCCAGCACGTCTTCGACGGGCTCCGGCATGAAGCGGCGATATGCGTCGGCGATGCTGCGCGCCGACAGCGACGTGGCCGTTGCGATCGCGTCCTCGTCGGTGCAGTTCCCTCGCAACTCGCGACACCGTTTCACGAGACGCGCCGCGTACTCCGGCGTGAACAACTCGCGGCCGGTCGACTTCGGCGGCTCGGCCGCGAAGTAGGGATGGGCCAGCAGCTCGTCGACGACTTCGTCCACGGCATTACCAGCCCGTGCCAGCGCGCCGTCGCGGTCGAAGCGCAGCTCGGGACGCAGCAGCCGCACCACGGCGTCGATGACGTTCACGCCGGGGCCGGTGTCGAACGCGCGAATGGAGCGGTAGAGCTGTGGAGCGGTAGAGCTGTAGGAGTGCTCTTCCGATCCAGGGCCCACCGCTCCACCGCTCCGCCGCTCCAGCGCGCTCGGAGGCACGATGGTCACGTTCCCGATCCCGCCGATGTTCTGCAGCGCGCGCCAGTGATCCCGCGCGGCGAAGAGCAGCGAGTCCGCGATGGGGACGAGCGGCGCGCCGTGTCCGCCGGCGGCGACGTCGCGGACGCGGAAGTCACTCACGACGTCGATGCCGAGCCGCTCCGCGATCACCGCGGACTCGCCGATCTGCCAGGTGGAATGCACCGGCTCGTGCCACAGCGTCTGCCCGTGTGAACCGACGGCGCGGACCTCGTCGCGCGGCACCCCGGCTTCCATGAGCACCGCGGTCGCGGCATCCGCGAGCCAGCCGCCGAGGTCGAAGGCGAGGCGGCAGTACTCCTGCGCCGTGCCGCTCTCCATGGCGCGGAGCAGATGGGCGCGCTGTTCCGTGTTGTAGGCGATGGCCTCGAACGCGAGGAGCTCGTAGCCACTGTTCTCGGCGGCCGCGCCGAGCGCGGCCGGTCCGTTTTCCGTTCTCGGCGAGCCGCGGAATCGGACCACACACGCGGATATGCCGTCGAGTGACGTGCCGGACATGAGCCCGACGTACACGTCGCGCGCGGCGCGCGTCATCGCACCGGTGGCGGATTGCGACCGATGGTCTTGCGAATCACGCCGCCACCCTGCTCGAGCGCGCGCTCGGCGTCCTTCTTCGACACCGCGAGAAAGTGCATGACGATGGCGGTCTTCACGACGCCACCGGCGTCCTTGAGCAGATCACGCGCGTCGTCGCGATCGAGTGAGCACGCCTCCATCACGATGCGTTCGCTGCGGTCGCGCAGCTTGTCGTTGGTGGCGCGCAGGTCCACCATGAGGTTGCCGAACGTCTTGCCGAGGCGGATCATCGCGCCGGTCGTGATCATGTTGAGCACGAGCTTGGTCGCCGTGCCCGCCTTCATGCGCGTGGAGCCGGTCACGACCTCCGGGCCGGTGACCGGCTGGATGAGAATGTCGGCGGCGTCGCGTGTTTCCTTCGGAGGAGGCGAGCAGGCGACGAGCGCCGTGCGCGCCCCGACGGAGAGTGCATGTTCGAGCGCACGACGTACGTACGGAGTTGTTCCCGACGCCGCGATCCCGATGACGAAGTCGCCCCGCTTTACACCGCGTTCCTTCAGGTCCGCGGCCGCGCCCTCGATCTTGTCCTCCGCGCCTTCCTGCGAGCGGGTGAGCGCGGCGTAGCCGCCGGCGATGATGCCCTGCACCATCTCGGGGTTTGTGCCATAGGTCGGCGGCATCTCGGAGGCGTCGAGCACGCCGAGGCGGCCGGACGTGCCCGCACCCACGTAGAAGAGTCGTCCACCGGCGCGGAACGTCGCTTCGGCCACCTCGATCGCGCGGGCGATGGGCTCGCGCTGTGAATAGACGACGTCCGCGATGGTGCGGTCTTCGGCGGAAATCAGGTCGACGATCTCCGCAGGCGATGCGAGATCGATGTCCGCGGTGCGCGGATTGCGCTGTTCCGTGACCCGCGGATCTCTGGGTCCGGTGCCGGGTTCAACCGTTCGACGTCCTGGCAAGGTGCGGGCAAGTTAGTAAGGAGCGAATGTGAACGCACGCATGGTGAAATTCGTGTCGCTGCTGCTCGTGGGCACTGCCGTCCCTGCGACCGCGCAGATCATCCGGCCATCGTTCCGGACGTCCCCGTCCGCGTATGTCTCGCTCGGCATCGGGTGGCTGAACCAGCAGGGCTTCTGTGACAAGAGCTCCGGCGACTGCTGGGACTTCGGCAGCGCGCCGCAATGGCGCGCGTCGTTCGAGTTTCCACTCGGCTATGGCGGCACCGGCTGGGGCGTGGTCGGAACGCTGTCGCGGGTGCCGCTGCAGTTCCTGGGTGGCGGTCTCACGAACGGCTGCGCGCAATGCGACGCCGATGCGACCGTTTCCCAGATCATGGGACTGTTCCGCGCGAGCGGCGGGCAGGGATTTCATCAGGTGATCGACGTCGCCGCCGGCGCGATCATGTTCAACAACTTCCGCGCGACGGATGGCACGAAGCTCGGCTCCTGCAAGACGACGACGCATTTCTCGGGCACGATCGCCTACGGATTCGGGTATGGGATCTCCGACCGCACCGAGTTCTACCTCGAGCAGGAGTATGGGCTGATCATCCTGCCCCGGCAGTCCGGTTCCAACAACAACACCGCGCAGCAGCAGACCACGCGTATCGGGTTGCGACTCGGGCTCGGCACGCGCCGCTAGAGCACCTTCCGTCGCGCGGGAAAGAGCATTTGCTTGGTGCGGTCAGCAGAGACCACACCGAGAGGCTCATGATGCACCGCAGACTGTGCGCGGCCGGCGCTCTCCTCGTCGCCGCGTGCCATCCGACGACACATGCCACGCCCGACACGCGCGCAATCCAGGAGACGCGCTACGGCATCGAGGCACCGCATGGCGTCGTGGCGTCAGACGCACCACTCGCCAGCAACGTCGGCGTGGAGATCATGCGCGCGGGGGGCAACGCAGTGGACGCAGCGGTCGCCACGGGATTCGCGCTC
>DATFHG010000049.1:0-3804 GCA_035248725.1 Gemmatimonadaceae bacterium
GATCCCGCGAAAGAACGTCACCCGCTCGGGCAGCTTCATCAGCACGTTCACCACGTCGCTGTCGAGCAGTTTAAAATCCGTCGAGCCGCGGAAATCGAGGCCCGTGCTCCAGCGCAGAATCGCGTAGAACAGCGACGTCGACCAGCGGTACCAGAACGGCTCGCGCGCCCGCGTCTGTTTGCGCGCCTCCACGATCTTCCAGCGGCCCGAGCGCCACAACTCGATCATTTGCGGCAAGAGCGCGGGCGGGTGCTGAAAGTCGACGTCCATCACCGCCACCGCCGCGCCTTGCGCGAGCTCGAGCCCGGACCAAACGGCAGCTTCTTTGCCGAAGTTCCGCGTGAGACGCAGACCGCCGACGCGCGGATCTTCCTCGCGCAGTTTGCGGATCGCCGCCCACGTCGCATCGGACGAGCCGTCGTCGACGAACAGCAGCTCGAACCGGACGCCGTCGAGCAGGCGGCGGACCTCGGCGAAGAATCGCGGGATCTGCTGCTCTTCGTTGTGCACCGGAACGACGATCGAGATCTCGACGCTGCTCATGGCCGCACGTCCATCGTAAAGCCGAACGGAGCTTCGTCCCACGCTCTCTTTCGCAGGGAGAGATAGCGCAGCGTTCCGCTCACCGCTTTTCGCTCGAACCCGGGGGCGATCGCGCGCTCTTTCTGATCGAGATGCACGACCACGCTCACATCCGGCGTGATGCGGGCGGGACAGCAGGCATTGTGCAGCAGCGCCCGGCGAAACGGCGCGCCGCTCGCGCGCGCGAACTCCGCGAACGACGTCGCGACTTCGCCGAATTGCGTCTCGCGATCGGCGATCACGAGGAGCGTCGATTGCGGCCGTACGTGCTTCGCGGCGAGCCGCACCGCCGCCTGCTGCACGGTTGCGCGTACTTTGAAATTGCGCACGGCGCCGGCGTCGATGCGAATCGCGTTGAGCGCCCAGATCGTGAAGATCACGAGCGACGCGTGCCGCAGGAGCGGCGCCTCGCGCTCGAGCAGCGCCAGGCCGGCCGCGTTGATCGCGGCGAACGCGGCGACGCACGGAAGCCAGTAGTGGTCCCAGAAGCCGCCGCGCGTGGCGTAGAGCGCGTACTGCGGTCCGGTCCAGAGCGCGAACAGGACGGCCGCCGTTGCGATCGCGCGCCACTGCCGTTTGCGCGCGAGCAACACCAGCGCGAGGAGCGCGGGGACGAAGAACGCCGCGAGGAGCGGCGCGCGCGCGACATCCCGCAGCGCGACCTTCGCGATCGACGCCGGCGAGCGGGCCAGGCTCGCCGCGCCGTAGCTCTTCGCCCCCGCGTGGCGCAGCGCGTACAGCATCGCCGCCAGGCCGAGGAGCAAGAGCAGCGCGTACGCGATCGCGCCCTTCCACGACCGCCGCAAGGTGACCTGCACCGCGAAGAGCGCGGGAATCAGCAGCACGAACGATTCTTTCGAATACGCGCAGAGCACGACGAAGAGAAAGGCCGTACGCCAGCGCCGGCCCAGCATCAGGAGCAGCGCGATCGCCAGGAACAGCATGCCCCACGCTTCCTTCGGACCGAGGCGATACCAGGCCGCGGTCGGACCGGGATCGGGGGCGAGCATCGTGATCAGAGCGAGCATTGCGGCCGCGGCGGCGGAATGGAACAGCCGCCAGCCGATGAGAAAGAGGAGCGCGGAGACGGTGACCGCGAGCAGGAGCGAGAGCGCGTGCCAGAGCAGCGGACGCGGACCGAGCACGAGCGGGCCGATGACGTCGAAGATCTGATTGACGGGACGGAAGCGTCCGACGGCCGTGAAGTCGTTGCCGAGCTCGCGCAGCCAGAGCGCGATCGGGCCGGCGGTGGGGGGATGGATCAGCGGCTCGATGATGCGGTGATCGTCCTGCAGCTCGAACGGCGCGCCCAGCTGCGGCACATACGTCACGAACACCACGGCCATCGTCAGCAGCGCCCAGAGAATCGTGGGAAGCGCCGGACGCGCTGAATGCATGGCGCGGATTCTAGATCGCTTCCGTACAATCGCGTCGATGGGCACCCGCTCGTGGAGCGCTCTGTTTCTTTTCGCGCTCTCGCTGTTCGTCTACTTGTACAACTACCCGTACCGCTTCTGGGGCGCGGGCGGCGACACCACGGCCGCGGAGCTGCTGCCGCTCGCCATCGCCCGCAACCACAGCCTCTACTTCGACGGATTCGAGCACCCCGACGGCTACTGGTACCAGCGCGTCAACGGGCACACGGTCTCTTCCTATCCGATCGTGCCCGGCTTCTTCAACATTCCGGCGTACGCGATCGCGCACTGGCGCGGCGTGCTGCTCGACTCCCCCCATCGCTCGCTCCTGTCGATGGTGACGGCGAGCATCCTCACGGCGACGTCCGTGGCGTTCTTCTTCCTCGCTCTCTCGAACCTCGTCGTGCGCCGCTCGACGGCGATCGCCAGCGCGCTCGTCTACGCCTTCGGCACCACGGCCATGAGCGTCGCCGCGCGGGGCATGTGGCAGCACGGGCCATCGCTGTTCTTTCTCACGAGCGGCCTGTGGCTGCTGACGGTGGGGACGCGCATAACGGTCGCCCTCTCCGGGCTCGCGTTCGGATTCGCGGTCTTCAACCGGCCGGTCAACCTGTTGATCGTCGCGCCGCTGGCGCTGTACGTGTTGTGGAAGCATGGCCGCGCGTTTCTTCCGTTCTGCGCAGCGGCCGCGATCCCCGCGATCCTGATGGCGTGGTACTCGATTCACTACTGGGGCTCGGTGAGAAGCCTCGGACAGTATTCCGCGAGCGGACTTTTCAGCGGGCAGGTTGGCCCCAGCCTGGCCGGGCTGCTGTTCAGCCCCTCACGCGGCCTGCTCGTGTTCACGCCGTTGTTTCTCTTCAGCTTCATCGCCCTGTTCGCGATCCTGCGGCATCCGCTTCGCGAGCCGCTGCTCGCGGCGCTCGCGGTGGGGATCGTGGCAACGATCGCTCTCTATGCGAAGTGGTTTTCGTGGTGGGGCGGAACCTGCTTCGGCTATCGCCTGCTGACCGAGATCGCTCCGCTGCTCACGATTTTTCTCGCCGCTGGCTGGGAGCGTTTCTTTGCCGCGCGCCGCTATCTCTATCCGCTCCTCGGCATTGCCGCCGTGGTCTCGCTCTACACTCACTTCCTCGGCGCGTTTTACGCGCCGTGCGGGTCGGACGATCACAAGATCCTCTGGTCGTGGCGCGGGGGCGAGCTCGCGCGCTGCACGAGCAAGCTCGCCGACCGGGTCCGCACTCACTTGCCGCAATGAGCACTCTTCGCGAAAAAGCAGGCGCGTTGTTGTTCGACTGGATCCCGTTCGAGCTGCGGCTCCGGCGCGACTGGACGCGCGCGCACAACCGCAACGAGCGCATCGACGTGGATCGGCACGGCGTCCGCTGCGAATGGCTCTGGACGTCCGACCTCCACATCGCCGAAGTGTTTCCGTCGACGGGACGGCGGCTGATGCGCGCGGCGTTCGCGCGCTGGCCGATCGCGCTCGCGGACGACGTGCCCGCGCATGACGCGCCGCGCGTCTCATTCCTCATCGGCCATCGCGGAGCGGAGCGCATCCCGCACCTTCTGACCACGATCCGCTCCATCGCCGGACAGCGCGGCGTGCCGTTCGAATGCATCGTCGTCGAACAGTCTGAGACGATCGAAGCGCGCGCGCTGTTGCCCGCGGGCGTGCGCTACGTCCACGATGCGGTGGCCGCGGGCGCGCCGTACAACCGCTCGCGTGCGTTCAACGCCGGAGCGCGCGCCGCGCGCGGCGACGTGCTGATCCTGCACGACAACGACATGGTCGTGCCGCGCGATT
>DATFHG010000050.1:0-66517 GCA_035248725.1 Gemmatimonadaceae bacterium
ATTCCCATCGGTCGCCGCGATGCTGCGTGCCGCCGATCGCGTGATGGGCGGACGAGGCAACGTGCTCACCAGCGGCGAGATCTGGATCTCCGGCACGCACGACACCGAGGAGATGCGGCTGCGTTGGGCCGCCGGTGACGATTACGACGTCCTCACGAAGATCGGATCGGGCTCGTTCGGTTCCGTGTGGCGCGTGCGCGATCTCTCGCTCGGCCGCGAGGTGGCGCTCAAGCTGCTGCATCCGCACGTCGCGAAGGACGAACGCGCCGTCGGGCGGTTCCGGCGCGAGGCGCAGCTCACGGCGCAGCTCGCGCATCCGGCGATCGTCCCGATCTACGATTTCGACACGCGCGGCGATGTCTCCTGGTATACCATGGAGCTCGCCGAAGGCGGGTCGATCGCGGATCTCGTCAAGCGCAGCGGCGCGAGACCGCTCGCCGAGGTCGCGCCGCAGATCGACGCGCTGCTCGACGCGCTCGTCGCCGCGCACGCCATCGGCGTGCTGCACCGTGATCTCAAGCCCGAGAACGTGCTCATCGACCGCTATCGTCGCTGGCGTGTGGCCGACTTCGGCATCGCGAACATCACGGGCGAGGAAGCCGCCGGCACGTCAGGCACGCCCGCGTTCGCGGCGCCCGAGCAACTGCTCGGTGAACCGCAGGACACGAGCGCGGATCTCTTCTCGCTCGCCGCGGTCGCGTATTTCGCGCTGACGGGCGCGCCGCCGTTCGGCGAGAGCGATCCCAAGGCCACGATCGGACGCATGCTGACTGGCCAGCTCGACACATCGCAGCTGCCGAGGGAGATCGCCGACTGGATGCGGCACGCGATGGCCGCGCAACCATCGGAACGCTTCCCCGACGCCGAGCATATGCAGCTCGCGTGGCGCGACGCCGTCGGCGTGGTGCTCGATCGCGGGCAGGAAGTTCCCTGGTGGCGCCGTTTCTTCTCGGCGGAGCACGAGGGAGCCGTTTGACCGCGCGCATGCTCCACTCGATCAACCCGGCCACGGGTGCAACGCTGGCGACGTTCGAGGCGCACAGCGTCGCGGAAGTCGAAGCGCGCTTGCGACGTGCTCACGACGCCTTCCCCGCGTGGAGCCACACCACCGTCGCCGACCGCGCACGAGTGATCGCGCGGGCGGGCGCGCTGCTCGAGCAGCGCAAGGACGAGTACGGGCGCCTCATGACGCTCGAGATGGGAAAGCTCCTGGGTGCGGCGCGCGACGAGGCGGCCAAATGCGCGACCGCGTGTCGCTACTACGCCGAGCACGCCGAGCGCATGCTGGCCGACGAGGCGGTGACCGACGGCGCGGAGCGCGGCTACGTCGCGTTCCATCCGCTCGGCGTCGCGCTCGCGATCATGCCGTGGAATTTTCCCTTCTGGCAGGTGCTGCGCTTCGCCGCGCCGGCGCTCGTGGCGGGCAATGTGGGCCTGTTGAAGCACGCGTCCAATGTTCCGCAGTGTGCGCTCGCGCTCGAGCAGCTCTTCACCGACGCGGGCGCGCCGCGCGGCGTGTTCCAGACCCTGCTCATCGGCTCCGACGCCGTGGGTGCCGTGGTCGACGATCCGCGCGTCGTTGCGGTGTCGCTCACCGGCAGCGAGGGAGCCGGCAGCCAGGTGGCGCGCCGCGCGGGCGAGCGGCTGAAGAAACAGGTCCTGGAGCTGGGCGGCAGCGACCCGTTCATCATCATGCCGAGCGCGCATCTCGACCAGGCCGCGGACATCGCGGTCAAGGCGCGCACGATCAACAACGGGCAGTCGTGCATTGCCGCCAAGCGGTTCATCGTGCACGAGCAGGTGGCCGAGACCTTCATCGAACGCTTCGTCGCGAACATGAAGGCGCTGCGCGTCGGTGATCCGATGGACGCTGCGACGCACGTGGGACCGCTCGCCATGCGGCAGCTGGTCGACGACCTCGAAACGCAGGTGCGCGACACGGTACGTGCGGGCGCGCGCCTGCTCGCGGGAGGAGCACGCCGCGACGGATCAGGCTTCTATTTCGAGCCGACGGTCCTTCTCGACATTCCCGCGAACACGCCGGCGTACCGCGACGAGCTGTTCGGGCCCGCCGCCTCCGTCTTCCGCGCGCGGGATGCCAAGGATGCCGTGCGCATCGCCAACGACACGCGGTTCGGACTCGGCGCGGCGGCCTGGACGAACGATGAGCGTGAGGCGTCCTATTTCGCGCGGGAGCTCGCCGCCGGCACCGTGTTCATCAACGGCATGGTGGCGTCGGACGCACGCTTTCCATTCGGCGGCGTCAAGGCGTCCGGCTACGGACGCGAGCTGAGCGAGTTCGGGCTCCGCGAGTGGGTGAACATCAAGACGGTGCGCATGTTCGGAGTGGGTGGCGCGCGGGAGCATTCCACGGGCACTTTGTCGGAATGACGACCCCGCACGCGGGCCTCACCGATCGCGAACGACGCACGATCGCCGCGGTGTGTGATACGCTGTTGCCTGCCATGGATCCGGCGGACGGCGAGTCGCCGGAGCTCTTTCGTCTCGGCGCGTCCGATATCGGCGTGGCGGACGCGCTGGAACAGGCCATCCTGCGCCTGGGTGCGCGGCAGCGTCGCGAGCTGCGGCTCTTCCTTCGCCTGCTCGAGTCCGCGCCCTTCATGCTTCTGGTCACGGGCAAGCCGCGCGCGTTCAGCCGACGATGGTCAGACGACCGCGAGCGCACACTCGTCCGGCTCGCACAAAGCTGGCTGCCGCAGGCGCGATCCGGATTTCAGGCGCTCAAGCGTCTGGCGACGTTCCTCTTCTATTCACTCACGGATGAACGCGGCCGCAACGCCACGTGGGGCGTGATGTCGTATGAGGTGCCTGCACCGCGTCCGGCGAAGCTCTCACTGGCACTCACACGGGTGACGCGACCGACCACGTTCGAGGCGGACGTCTGCGTGATCGGCTCGGGGGCCGGCGGTGGTGTCGTCAGCGCGCTACTGGCCGCTGCGGGGAAGCGTGTGCTGGTGCTCGAGGCGGGCGCCGGCGACCAGGCGCCGGACTTCGATCAGCACGAGCTGGCCGGCATGCAGCGGCTCTACCTGAACGAGGGAACGACGTCGACCCGCGATCTCGGCGTCGCGATACTCGCCGGGAGCTGCATCGGCGGCGGCACGGCGGTGAACTGGCAGACGTCACTGCGCACACCCGACTACGTTCGCGCCGAGTGGTCCGAGCGCTCGGGGGTGCGGGCATTCGCAGACGACTCCTTCACGCGGTCACTCGACGCGGTGTGCGCGCGTATCGGAGCCGGAACCACGGAGAGCGAACACAACCCCAACAACGCGCTGCTGGAGCGCGGGTGCTCGTCGCTCTCGTACGATCACGAAGTCATTTCCCGTAACGCCCGTGGCTGCGACCAGAGCCAGTGCGGCTTCTGCGTGTTCGGGTGTCGCGTCGGCGGCAAACAGTCCACGACGCTCACGTATCTGGTCGACGCGCAGCGCGCGGGCGGCACCACGATCGTCGCGCGCTGCCGCGCGGAGCGGCTGCGCATGGAGCTGGGCACCATCGTGGGCGTCCAGGCCACGGCGCGCGATGAGCAGACGAATGAAGAATTCGCCGTGCGCGTCGATGCGCGAACGGTCGTCGTTTGCGCTGGCGCCCTCGAGACGCCGGCGTTCCTGATGCGTTCGGGCATCGAGCACGCGCATCTTGGTCGCAATCTGCTGCTGCATCCGGGGACCGCCGTACTGGCGCGGTACGAGGAGCCGGTGCGCGCGTGGATCGGGGCGCCGCAGACAATCCTCGTCGATGAGTTTTCGCGCCTGCGGGGCAATTACGGCTTCCGCGTGGAGACGGCTCCGGTGCATCCGGGGCTGGCCGCGCTGGCGCTGCCGTGGACCGGCGCGCGCGAGCATCGCGCCCTCATGCAGGACGCGGCGCACACGTCCGCATTCGCCGTCTTCGCGCGCGATCGCAACGGCGGGCGCGTGCGTGTCGGCCGCGACGGACACGTGACCATCGACTATGCCGTGGGCCGGATGGAGCGCGAGTTGTTGCAGCGCGGCATCGCCGCGGCCGCGCGCATTCACTGGGCAGCGGGCGCCGCGGAGATTCACACGCTGCACGTCCACGCGTCGTCCCTCGCGCGCGAGGAGACGAAGCGCAGCGCCGACATCGACGCCTACGCGCGCTATCTGGCGACGCTCCCGGTGCACGCCAACCGCGCCGCGCTGTTCAGCGCGCACCAGATGGGCACATGCCGCATGGGAAGCGATCGCAAACGCGATGTCTGCGACCCGACGGGGCAGGTCTACGACGCGCCGGGACTGTTCGTCGCGGACACGTCACTCTTCCCCGCGGCGTCGGGGGTGAACCCGATGATCTCCGTGATGGCGCTTGCCCACATGGTGGGCAGCGGCCTCGTGGAGCGGTGGAACGCTGGAGCGGTGGCGAGTTAGCTACCGCTTCTCGCCGGTCACTCTACCGCCTTCAGCTCGATGCGGACTTCCGTCCCGCGTTCGGGCGCGCTCGCAATCTCGATCGCGCCGCCCCAGCTCTCGATCATCCGTCTGCTCACCGCGAGTCCGAGGCCCGAGCCGCTGGTGCGCGTCGAGAAGTGTGGCTCGAAGATGCGCGGGAGTACGTCCGCCGCGATGCCGTGGCCGTTGTCCGTCACGGCGACTTGCACCTTGCCGTCGTTCGACGCCAGGGTGATCGCGACGCGGGTGGCGCGCGCCAGACGCGCGTTCTCGACGACGTTGAGCAGCACTTCCCGCAGCTCGTCCGCACGCGCCAGCGCGAGCGCCGGGCGTTCGGCGCCGGCGAGCGTCACCCGAACGGGCGCGTCGCCGAGACTTTCGAGGTCCACCAGATCGCGCAGCACCGCCGCGACGTCGGTCGCCTCGGCGCTGGGCCGCTGTTCGGGCGGCTGTCCGTACCGACTGAAGGCGCGCGCGATCTCGTCGAGCCGGTCGATCTCCTTCAGGATCCGCTCGACGTTCTGATCCAGCACGCGATCGAAATCCACACGCCGATCGCTGCGCGCGCGCTGCAGATGCTGCACGCCGAGCCGAATGGGCGTGAGCGGATTCTTGATCTCGTGGGCGATCTGCCGCGCCATCTCGCCCCACGCGAGCACGCGCTGCGCGCGGGCGATCTCCGATACGTCGTCGAGCGTCACGACGGCGCCGCCGCGCGTGAGACGCGTAAGCCGTCCACGCCACTGCTGCTCGCCGTGCGGCATCTCGAAGTCGGCGTCGTCCCTGTCGCTCGCGAGAAAGTCGTGTACGGCGGCGGCGAGCTCCGGCGGCGCCATCGCGGAGAGATTCGTTCCGGGAGGCAGGCGGACGCCGAGCAGCTCGTCGGCTCGCGGATTGGCGAGGGTGACGATGCCGCGTTCGTCGACGGCGATGACGCCGCTCGCCGCGTTGCGCAGCACGGCCGCGGTGCGCCGCTGCGCTTCCTCGAGCGCCGAACGGCTCGCGTTCAGATCCGACACCATGCGCCGGAACGCCGCGAAGACCGGAAGGAACTCCGCCGTCGGCTCGCCCTCGAGCCGCGGCTCGCGTTCGCCGCCCGCCAGCGCCAGCGCCGCCTGGCGCAGCGAACCGATGGGCCGTGCGAGCTGTCGCGCGGCGATTCCGCTGAGCCACAGCGCCGCGAGCGCGCCGATGGCGGTCGCAAACATCACGAGGATGCCCAGGTCCCGCGCACGCCTGCCGAGCGTCAGGTCGTCGGCACGCGCTGGCGCCGCGATGACGCCGACCGCCCCGCCCATGTCGAGCGCGCGATACCCGAACAACGTCCGGGAACGTCCCACGCGCTCCACTCGGTGCGCGCCGACCTCGCCGTGGACGAGGAGCGCCTCCGCGATCTCGGGCGGCAGCATGCGTCCGATCGGCGCGATCTCCCCGAGCAGTGAATCGCTGGTCGTGCGCAGCGCGCCGCCCTCGTACGCGAACAGCGGTGCGTCGACGCGCCGGCTCTCGCCCGCCAACCACGCGCTGGACGTCAGATTCGGCGTCACGGAGCGCAGCGTCTCGCGTACGAGCAGCTCGCGCGCGCGCGCTGCGTCCGCGGCGAGCTGCTGGTACGACCAGACCGCGAACGCGATCGCCGGCAGCATGAAGAACGCGAACAGCGCGAGCGTCAGCCGGATGCGGTAGCTGCGTGACCAGCGCCGCCACCGCACGGCGACCCAGCGCTGCGCGCTGCCGTCCGCGAGGACGCTCGTGAGCCACAGCAGCGCGACGATGCCGAGGTCCAGCAGCACGATCAGCGTGCCGCGCTGCATCAGCGCGAACAGCGGCCGCAATTCGACTTCGGCATGGACGCGCGCCAGCCCGGCCCCCGTCGGGGCGACCCAATCCCCGTGCAGCTCGTTCTCCTCGCGACGCCAGGTCGGCCGTGTGCCGGCGCGCTGCGAGTCCATCGTCGATGCGATCTGCAGCGTGTACGGCGGCTCGGCGGCGGGCGCCGACTCCACGCCGAGCAGCTCTGCGAACGGATCCGCGGGCATGAGACGCGACCGCGGCGCGACAACGATGGTGATGATACCGCTGTCGGTCGGCACGGCGAGCGCGTGCTCGAGCGCCGGGCTCCCCTGAATCACGCCCTCGACCGGTGCGTGCGCCGCGGACGCGCGCGCGACCAACGGCCGCACGTCGTCGACGGGCACGCTCATCGGCGCCGTCGACAGTGTCGCCGACGGAATCGCCGGCGACTGCCACGCGGCGAGCCACACCGGAAACCCGGCGGAGGCGAGATCCGACGTCGCGTAGGCCTCGAGCAGCGCGCGCCGGTCTCGCGCCGGCGAGTCCGTGAATCGCTCTCCCAGGCGCTGGGCCAGCGTCCGCGCGTACACGTCGCCAGTGCCGAGCGACGCGATGTCCTGCTCGGCGAGTCGGACCCGCGCACGCGTCGTGGCGCCCCAGACGAGCGTCGCCGCCCCCAGCGCCGCGACGGTCGCCGCCGTCACCACCACCGCCGAGGTGCGGCGCGAAACGGCCAGCGACCCGATCGCGGCGACCCAGAGAAACGTGTACCACCACGGCCATTGACCCGGCGCCTGCCACACCACCGGCGCGATGACCGCGGACAGCACCGCGAGCACCGGCGACACGATCGGCGGAAGTCCGCGCGACCCGCCGAGCGCGGCGCCGCCCGCCGCCGCGCCGGCAAGGATGATCGAGACAGCCGCCAGGAACAGCGGCACCTCCCAGATGAGCCAGAGCGACGCGCTCACTCCGTATGAGGGAATCTGAATGCCACGCGCGAGGTCGCGCAGCAGGAAGGGGCCGAGACCCGCGGCAATGAGCACGATGGCGACGGCGAGCAGACGGCCGCGCATGCGGGCCTGGCGGCGCACCGCGGTGAGCAGGAGCAACAGGACCAGCGCACTCGTGAGCGCGAGCGCGGCGGCGTTGGCGGTCAGCGATCGACCCAATGGCGTGAAGTACAGCGCCGGGTCGAAGAGTCGCGAGTAGTTGGAGTACGCGCTCAGCGGGGTGAACGCCACGCACGCCAGGCCGATGACCACGAGTGCCGCGCGCCACCGCAGTCCCTGCTGCGCGCGCCAGGCCGCGACGACAAAGCACGCAAGCGCGAGGGCGATGCACACCCCCACGAGCAGCCGCGCACGCTCGAGCAGATGCAGCTGCACCTCGCCCTGCATCGGAACCACCGGACGCACGGCGAACAGGTCCGCGCCCGCCGAATGTACGACACGCCATCCCGCGCCCGCAGGCGGCGGTGCCGGCGCGAACTCGAACCCGGCGACGCCGGCCCGTTGCGCCGCATCGCCCGCCATCGATGCGGCGATGCGGTCCGCGGGGGGCAGCGCATACAGAAGCCGGCTCGCCACGGCGCGCGCCCCCGGTTGATCTGCCGTCGCGTAGAGCGCGAGATAGAAGGGCATCGCGGCGACGCCGATGGGCCGGTCGAGCGAATCCAGCGGCACGCGCGGACGGCCCGCCCACGCGAACGCCGAATCGCCGCGAAACAGCACGACCGTCTCGTCCGGCGAGGGCGCGGCATCCTGCACGAATCCGAACGCGGCGCTCCGGTCCGCCGGCGCGCCGAGCGCCGCGCGCGCCAGGCCCTGGAGACGTTCCGCTTCGCGGCCGACGTCGCGCGTCAACACCGCCAGTGCGTCGCCGGCCAGGCGCTCGCGCTCCGCTGGCCAACGATCCTCGAGACGCGCCAGCTGCGTCTGCGAGTTTGCCGCAAGAAGAACAGCCATGCCGAGCGCGCCGACGCACACACCCGACCAGCGCCTGTCGCTCGCCGTCGCGGCGAACAGAAGTGCGGCCGCGACGGCCGTGGCGGTGGCGCCGAGGAGCAGATAACCTACCGACGTCGCGCTCAGCCACCGGCTCATGGCCAGCAGTGCGACGGCCGACGCGACGATCCAGCCGGCTTTCTTCACCGGTTCCCTATGACTTCGCCCGCATCATCCGTCCAGCCGTCGACGGGGGATCCCTCCCCTCGCCCACGGCGCATCAAGGAGATGCTGCCCGACGTCATCGCGGCGGCCATCGAAGCCGATCCGCGTCTCATCGTGCCCGTCGGCACGTGCGAGCAGCACGGGCCGCACCTGCCGCTCGGCTGTGACACCATCATCGTGGAGCATCTCGCCGACGACCTCTCCGCGGAATTCGGGGTCCTGCGTGCGCCGACGCTGGAGTACGGCGTCAACGTGGTGACCGAGCGCGGGTTCGCCGGCAACGCGTCGCTGCGCCGCAAGACGCTGCACCGCACGCTGAACGATCTCCTTGATACCTGGGAATCGACCGGCATCCGCGAGTTCATCCTCATCACCGCGCACGAGCACGATCCCCATCTCGAGGCCATGGCGACCGTGAAGACCAGCGGCGCCCGGGTGCGCGTCGTCGACATCTTCGGTATGGACATGCGTGAGTTGCTGCAGGGCCAAACCGAACCCATGCATGGCGACGAAGTGGACACGTCGCTCATGCTATATCTCGCGCCTGAGCTCGTTCGGCTCGAGCTGGCGCAGGATTATATGATGTCCCGTGAAGAGCTGCGACGTTACCGCAGAGGGTGGCTGAGAATCCCTAAAGGAAGCCCCGGTTCCATCGGTCGGCCACGACTCGCGTCCCGCGACAAGGGACGGCAGCTCTACGAGTTCATCAAGGAGAAGGTACGTGATCGTGTCTTCCTCTCGGTGCCGGTCGAGTCCTAGAACGCGGTTCATCCCGCCGCTCGTCCGATCCGTTCCCGGTCTGTAGTGTAGTAGTACGGTCGCCTTCCGCAGGTCCCGCCATGTCCCGCCGCTTCCGTCCCACCCGCTCGTGCTTCGCCATGCTGGCGAGCTCGCTGCTGCTCACGCCGCCACTCCTTGGCGCGCAGGGCAGCCCCGTGGTCGACGAAGGGTCGTTCACGATCACGCAGCAGGGAAACCCGTACGGGCGCGAAGCATTTCGGATCGTGCGTACGCCCGCGCCCGGTGGTCAGGTCTACCGCGCGACCGGACAGGGAGCCCTCGGCGACCATCGGGTCACGAGCGTGCTGGGCGTCGATTCCACCGGCGTACCGCTGTCGTACGAGTCCGATGTGACGATCAGGGGAGAAGTCGTGCAGCACCTGCAGGGACGCGGTCGTCCGGGCCGGTTCAGCATCCTGAATCAGACCAAGGCTGGAGAAGCGGCGCGGGAATACGTGCTGAACGCCGGAGCGCTGCTGCTCGATGGTGATTTCATCCACCACTATTTCTTCGTTCCCTTCGTCGGCGACCACGGGACTCTGAGCGTCATCGCTCCCCGCAATGCGCAGCAGCTGCGGTTCACGCTCGAAGACGCCGGCGCCGACAATCTCGAGCTTGCCGGCAAAGTCGTGGAAAGCCGGCACTTCGTCCTGAAGGCATCCGACGGCGCCCGCCGCGACGTGTGGGTGGATGGGCGAGGCCGCCTACTTAAGGTAGTGATCCCGGAACGGGGACTGATCGCCGTTCGGGATGAATTGCCGCGCTGAGCTGCGCGCCTTCCATGAAACACTCGGGCATCGCTGCCCGTAAACCAGTCAGACCTACCATATAGGACCCTCCCGACATGCGTCTTGCCCTTCCCCTGGCCGCGTTCGCGCTTGCCGCTCAGACCGTCCAGGCCCAGACCCCCCAAGTCCCCCAGGCCAGCCAGACCCCGGCGACGGTGAGTCTGGATGAAGCGATCGCGCTCGCGCGACGCAACAATCCGCTGTTCAACGTGACGGTCAACGCGCGGAAATCGGCGGATCTGCAGCTTCGCAGCGCCTATGCATCGCTGCTCCCATCGGTCTCGGGATCGGCCTCCGGCCGCTTCCAGAAGACGGGCCAGCAGTTCTTCAACGGTATCGCGCTCGCCAACCAGTCGGACGTGGTGCAGTCGTCGTACGGGATCGGCGTCAACTACAACGTCAACAGCGCCGTTCTCTTCGCGCCCAAGCTGTACACCGCGCAGCGCAACGCTGCCGAAGCCGACGTCACGGGAGCGCTCGAGCTGCTGCGCGCCACCGTCACGCAGCAGTACATCACCGTGCTGCAGGCGCAGGCACGCGCCGCGCTCCAGGACACGCTCAAGCAGACGACGGACGGACAGCTCGAGCTGGCGAAGGCGCGGCAGGCGGTCGGTGCCGGCACCATCCTCGACGTTCGGCGCGCGGAAGTGGCGTCCGGCCAGTCCGAGGTTGCGGCCCTTCAGGCGCACAACACGGCACGCGTGGAGGTGCTGCGCCTCTTCCAGCAGCTCGGTGTCCCGAAGCCGGACAGCGTGGAGCTGACCACGCGTTTTCAGATCACGCCGATCGCGTTCAACCTCGACAGCCTGCAGGATCTTGCCCGCACCCGGAACCCGGGAATGAATGCGCTGCGTTCGCGTGAGACCGCGGCGACCGCGGGTGTGCGCGCGCGCCAGGGTCAGTACCTGCCCTCCTTGCAGCTGTCCACGGGCTGGGGGTGGAACGCCTACGAGTACACGAACTCGCAGTACCTCGTGAACCGGGCGCAATCGAACTACTCGCAGTCGCTCGAAGGCTGCTTCAGCCAGGACTCCATCCGGACGGCAGTGGGCATGCCCGGGATCCCCTGCAGTTCGCTGATCTCGCCGGTGGATGAGAACGCGATCCGGGCGCAGAACAGCCAGTTCCCGTTCAACGGGCAGCGCGCGCCTTTCAGCTTCAGCGCGTTCGTGTCGCTGCCCATCTTCGACAATTTCGCGCGCGAGCAGAACCTGCAGGAAGCGCAGATTCAGCGCGACAACGCGAAGTTCAACGTGCGCGCCGGCGAGTTGAAGCTCACCGCGGACGTCGCGCAGGCGTACCTGAATCTGCAGACGGCGGCGAAGACCGTCGAAATGCAGGATGTCAACGCGGCGCGCGCGCGTGAGGAGCTCTCCTTCGCCGAAGAGCGGTACAAGGTCGGCGCGGCCACCTTCCTCGACGTGACCACCTCGCGCGGCACGTTCGAGCAGGCGCAGATCGATCGGCTCAACGCGATCTACGATTACCACAAAGCCTTCGCCGCGCTGGAAAACGCGGTCGGGCGCCCCCTACGCTAAAAGGCAGAGACACAGACAATGAGCAAACGCGTGAAGTGGTCGATTGCGGGCGCAGTCGGACTCGTCATCGTGCTGGTGGGCGGCCTCGGCGCCGCCAAGCGCGGGAATAAGTCCGTCGAAGTCCGCATCGAGCCGGTGGAGAAGCGCGACCTCGTCGCGTCCGTCACCGCGAGCGGTCAGGTGACACCGCAGACCAAGGTCGACATCTCGTCCGATGTCTCGGGCAAGATCATGCGGCTCGGTGTGAAGGAGGGTCAGATGGTCTCGAAGGGCCAGTTCCTCCTGCAGATCGATCCCTCGCAGTACGAGGCGCAGGTCACGCGGTCCGAGGCCGCGCTCGCGGCCGCGCAGGCGCAGTCCGCGCAGGCGCGCGCGAACCTGATCCAGAGTCAGAAGACGTACGAGCGCAGCGAGAACATGCGGAAGGTGAACGCACAGCTGGTGAGCGACGAACAGATGGACCAGCTGCGCACCGCCGTGGATGTGAACAAGGCGCTCGCCGAGGCCGCCGGCCATTCGGTGGAGCAGGCGGCCGCGGGGCTGCGCGAAGCGCGCTCGCTGCTGAGCAAGACCACCATCTACGCTCCGATGGCCGGTCGCGTGACGCGCCTGAACGTCGAAGCCGGCGAGACCGCCGTGCAGGGCACGTTCAGCAAGGACGCCGCGATGCTGCTGACCGTCAGCGACATGTCCGTGCTCGAGACGAAGGTGAAGGTCGACGAGACCGACGTCGCGCGCATCAGCATCGGTGATTCGGCGGTCATCCAGATCGACGCGTTCCCCGACACGACGTTCGTCGGCCGCGTCACGAAGATCGCGAACAGCTCCGTGAAAGGCGCGGTGACGCAGCAGTCCACCGATCAGGCCGTGGACTACGAAGTGACGATTCAGCTCATGAACGCCCCGGTCGAAACGCGTCCCGACTTCTCGGCGACCGCCAAGGTCGTGACGGACATGCGGAAGGAGGTCCTCTCCATCCCGATCATCGCGCTGACGGTGCGTGAGAACGAGGATCTGGCGAAGGGCGACACCGCCGTGGGTCTGGGCCGTCCGAAGCCCACCAAGGATGTCGGCAAGAAGGACGTGGAGGGCGTGTTCATCGTCGGCACGGACAACAAGGTGACCTTCCGGCCCGTAAAGGTGGGTATCGCGGGCGAGAAGCACTTCGAGGTGCTGAGTGGTCTCAAGCCCGGTGAAAAGATCGTGGCCGGAACGTATCAGGCGATTCGTGAGCTCAAGGATGGTGCGCTCGTTCGCGAGGCCAAGGCGCCGGACAAATCGAAACCACAGGCAGCGAAATCGTGAGCCAGAACATGATGGACATCCCGATGGGCACGACGGCCGAGCGTCAGGTCGTCCTCGCCCAGGCGGGCGCCGCGCCGGACAAGCGATGGGTGATCGTGACACGCGGGATCACGCGCGAGTACGACATGGGCGGCGAAATCGTGCGCGCGCTCCGTGGCGTGGACGTCGCCATCGCGCGGAACGAGTACGTGGCGATCATGGGTCCGTCCGGCTCGGGCAAGTCCACGCTCATGAACGTGATTGGCTGCCTGGATACCCCGACGGGCGGCGAGTACTGGCTGAACGGTACGCTCGTGTCGTCGATGACCGACGACCAGCTGGCGCGCATCCGGAACAAGGAGATCGGATTCGTCTTCCAGACGTTCAACCTCCTGCCGCGCGCCACGGCGCTGCACAACGTCGAGCTGCCGCTCGTGTACGCGGGCATCGGAGCGGACGAACGCCGCCGTCGCGCGAAGGAAGCGCTGGAGCGCGTGCAGCTGGAACACCGCATGGATCACAAGCCCAACGAGCTCTCCGGCGGCCAGCGCCAGCGCGTCGCCATCGCGCGTGCGCTCGTGAACCGACCATCCATCCTGCTCGCGGACGAACCGACGGGTAACCTCGACTCGCAGACCTCCGAGGAGATCATGAAGGTCTTCGAGGAGCTCGCGAACCAGGGGCAGACGGTGATCATGGTGACGCACGAGCCGGACATCGCCGCCCATGCGCGCCGCGTCGTCGTGTTGCGCGACGGCGTCGTCCACTCGGATGACAAGCGCGAGATGTTCGCTCAGAAAGCTGGTTTGTAGTTGGGAGTTGAGAGTTGGGAGTGCTCCCAACTCCCGACTCCACGCTGCCAACTCCCATGTCCCTCCTCGAAGCCGTTCGTCTCGCTCTCAGCCAGCTCCGCGTGCAGAAGCTCAAGAGCTTCTTCACGCTGCTGGGCGTGACGATCAGCGTGATGTTTCTCATCGCGGTCGTGTCGATCGTGGAGGGCATGGGCAAGTACGTCGAGCAGGACTTCGCCGCCAAGTTCCTCGGCGTCAACGTCTTCAACCTGCGCCGCTTCCCCGACATCAACACCGATGGGACGGAAGCCGAGTGGCGAGCCTGGTTGCGGCGTCCGCGCATCAAGCCGGCCGACGGCCAGGCCGTGCGCGAGGCCCTGCCCCCGGAGGCCAAATGGGCGATGCAGGGCATCGAGTGGTCCGAGGCAACGTCCGAGTATCGCAACGGCGGACCGCAGGTCATCGCGCAGGCTGTGACCCCGGACTTCTTCAACATCAAGAACCTCGTCGTCGAGAAGGGCCGCGCGTTCAACGAGCAGGATGATGCGTTGGGGACGAACGCCGTCGTCATCGGCACCGATATCGCCGATCACTATTTCCCCAGTCTCGATCCGGTCGGACGCACGCTGCGCATCCAGAAATTCCCGTTCACCGTGATCGGCGTGCTCGAGAAGCAGGGGTCCGTCTTCGGGCTCAACCTCGACCGCCAGGTGATCGCGCCCTTTCACTCCGAGATGGGCCGCATCACGGGCACGAACTTCAACCTGTACGGCGTGGTCGTGCAGGCGCCGAATCCCGCGGCGCTCGAGAACGTGAAAGAGATCACCCGCGAAGTGATGCGCCGCCGCCACAAGCTGCGCCCCGGGCAGGCCGACGACTTCGTCTTCGAGACGCCGGAATCCGCGCTCAGCGAGTGGACCAAGATCAAGCGCTTCCTCGTGCTCGCCGGCATGGTGCTGCCGGCCATCGGTCTCATCGTCGGCGCGATCGTGATCATGAACATCATGCTCGTCGCCGTCGCGGAACGGACGCGCGAGATCGGCATTCGCAAGTCGCTCGGCGCGCGCCGTCGCGACATCCTGGCCCAGTTCCTCGTGGAATCGGCGACGTTGAGCGTGATCGGCGCCGCGCTCGGTGTCGGACTGGGCATCGGGCTCGCACAGGGCGTCGCAGCCGTGTCACCGCTGCCCGCGACGGTCGCCCCGTGGTCCATCGCGCTCGCCGTGATCATTGGCGCCGGCGTCGGCATCGTCGCGGGTGCGTATCCGGCCAGTCGGGCATCGCGACTCGATCCCATCTTCGCCATGCGGCAGGAATAGGACGTGGCCGCCATCGGTACGCGGATCGCGAACCTGTTCGAGGGCGTGCTCATCGCGCTCGACGCCATCCGATCGAACAAGGTGCGCGCGGGCCTCACGATCCTGGGGATCGCGGTCGGTGTCTTCGTCGTGACCGTCATGTCCGCGGCGGTGCACGGGATCAACGCCGGAGTCGCCAAGAGTCTGGCGGCCGCTGGCCCGACGACGTTTTTCCTCACGCGCTGGCCGGCCGAGATCCAGTCGTGCAATGGATCGGCCGACAGCTGTCCGTGGCGCCGCAATCCTCCGCTCACGCTCGCGAACGCACGGGAGATCGAGCGCCTGCCCTTCATCAGGGGCGTCACGGCACACATCGGCAGCTCGGCGCCGATCAAGTTCGCCGATCGCGAGCTACCCTCGGTGAACGTGGACGGCTTCACGCCCGGCTGGCTGGACGTGCAGGGCGGCGACATCGTCGATGGTCGCAACTTCACCATCGAGGAGAACGAGACCGCGTCGAACGTCCTGCTGGTCAACGAGAAGGTCGTGGAGAAGCTCTTCCTCGGCGAAGCAGCGGTGGGCAAGGAGGTGCGCTTCGGCGGACAGCTCTTCACGGTCATCGGCGTGTTCCGCCCGATCTCCAACGCGTTTGACAGCAACGACAAGGGCAAGGCGATCGTGCCCTACACCACCGCACAGCGTCGCCTCAACATCGGCACGTGGTGGATGGATCTCACGGTGAAACCGCGGGACGGCGTCGATCGCGACTACGCGATGGACGAGGTCATTGCGTCGCTGCGCATCATCCGGCATCTGCGCCCCGCCGAGAAGAACGACTTCTTCGTGTCGACGCCCGAGAAGATCATGGAGCTGTACAATCGGATCGTCGGCGTCTTCTTCCTCGTCATGATCACGCTGTCGGCGATCGGCCTGCTCGTGGGCGGCGTCGGCGTCGTGGCGATCATGATGATCAGCGTCACGGAGCGGACGCGCGAGATCGGAGTGCGCAAAGCCCTCGGCGCGACGCGCGGGACCATCCTGTGGCAGTTCCTGGTCGAGGCGGCGACGCTCACGCTCGTGGGGGCCGTCGTGGGGCTCATCGTGGGAGGCGGCCTCACGGCATTGATCCGCGCGGCGACGCCGATCGAGGCCTCGACTCCACCGTTGGCGATCCTGGCGGCGCTCATCACCTCGGCCGTGCTCGGCATCGCGTTCGGGATGTTCCCCGCGATGCGTGCGGCGCGGCTGGATCCGGTGGAAGCGTTGAGGTACGAGTAGGCGGGAGGCGGAGGCGGGTGGCGGGAGCCCCAAACTTTTAGGTCGCGATATCCGTTATGCACACATACACCCTCGCTTGACCCGCAGCAGGATCGCTCCGTTCCCTTTCGAACCGGCACCAAAATCATTCATGCGTCGTCGTTTCGCTCCCGCCTCCCGCCTCCTGGCTCGCAACTGATGCCCATCCTCGAGAGCGTCCGCCTCGCCCTCGCCCAGATCCGCGCGCAGAAGCTGAAAAGCTTCTTCACGCTCCTGGGCGTCACCATCGGCGTGATGTTCCTCATCGCCGTCGTGTCGATCGTGCAGGGCATGAGCAACTACGTGGAGAAGGACTTCATCGGCCGCCTGCTGGGCGCGAATACGTTCACACTCCGTCGCTTTCCCTGGTTCGGTGACAACACCACGGAGGCGGAATGGCGCGAGTGGCAGCGCCGCCCGCGCTTCTACCTGTCCGACGTGCAGCTGGTGGCGTCGAACCTCCCGAACGACGCGCGCTGGGCCGTGGAGAGCCAGGACAACGCGTGGGCGTCCACGCCCTACGTGCGTCCGCGCCAGGTGGACGCGCACGCCGTCGAGGGCGACTACTTCACCATCAAGCAGTACAACCTGACGTCGGGCCGCGCCTTCACCCAGCAGGAGATGGACCTGGGCAGTCGCGTGGCCGTCATCGGGTCCGAGGTCGCCGGTTATTTCTTCCCCGGGCTCGACCCGGTGGGCCGGGAGCTGCGCATCGGCGGCATTCCCTACAGCGTCATCGGCATCATCGAGAAGCAGGGATCGTTGTTCGGCATGTCGATGGACAAGATGGTCATCGCGCCCTACAACTCGCCCCTGCATCGCATCACGAATCCGCGCGGCGACATCGACGGACTCATGGTGAAGTCCAGCACGCCGCTGATGATGAACGAGACCATGGAGGTGACGCGCGAAGTGTTGCGCGGCCATCGGAAGCTGCGTCCCTCGCAGCCGGACAATTTCGTGATGGAGACGTCGGAGTCCGCGCTCGTGTCCTTCAACAAGACCAAGCAGGTGATGACGATCGCGGGTACCGCTCTTCCGGCGATCGGCCTCGTCGTCGGCGGCATGGTGATCATGAACATCATGCTCGTCGCGGTCGCGGAGCGCACGCGCGAGATCGGCATTCGCAAATCGCTCGGTGCGCGGCGTCGCGACATCCTGAGCCAGTTCCTGGTGGAAAGCGCGACGCTCAGCACGCTCGGTGCGCTCATCGGCATCGCACTCGGACTCGCGGGCGCGAAGCTGGTGGAGTCGCAGACCCCATTGCCGGCGGCGGTGGCGCCATGGTCGCTGGTTGCGGCAACGTTGCTCGGCACGGTCGTCGGGATCGTGTCCGGCGTCTATCCGGCGCGCCGAGCGGCGCGCCTGGATCCCATCGAAGCGCTGCGGCAGGAGTAGACGCATGGGCATGACACTGGGCGGCAAGCTGCTGCAGGCACTCGAGGGCGTGACCATCGCGATCGACGCGATCAAGGCGAACCGCGTACGCGCCGGTCTCACGATCATGGGCGTCGCGGTCGGGGTGTTCGTCGTCGTCGCGCTGTCGTCGGTGGTCCGCGGCATCAACGAGAGCTTCGCGCGCGACATCGAGGCCGCGGGCCCCACGTCGTTCTTCGTGTATCGCCGCAACATCCAGGCGTTCCAGGTCTGCGACGGCACCGACGAGACGTGCCCCGAGCGCCGGAATCCGATGATCACGATGGACGAAGTGAAGGCGCTCTCGCGACTCCCGAGCATCCACGCGGTGACGGCGCACGTCGCCAACGGGATGCACTTCCGGTATCGCGACCGCGAGCTGAATGCAGGGATCGAGGGCTACACCGCGAACTGGACGCAGGTGGACGGCGGCGACATCTATCCCGGCCGCAGCTTCACGGAGGCGGAGAACGACGCGGCGGCCCGCGTGGTCATCCTCAATGAGAAGCTCGCGGAGAAGCTCTTCACCGATTCGGATCCCCTCGACAAGGAAGTCGAGGTGAACAACGTGAAGCTGCGGGTGATCGGGATCTATCACTACACGGCGAGCCCGATGGGGACGCCGACGTCCGCGGGTGGCGGCGATCAGCCCAAGGCGATCGTGCCGTGGGAGACGGCGCGGCGGCATCTCCAGTTCTGGATGCGCGGGAACAACCTGATCGTCAAGCCGATGCACGGCGTGAGCGTCGAGGACGCGACGGACGACGTGTCGGCCGCGTTCCGGTCGATGCGCGGCCTGCGGCCCTCGCAGCGCGACAACTTCGCGATCGTGACGCAGGAACGGCTGCTCGGCGTCTACAACCAGCTGTTCGGGACGTTCTTCGTGGTCGGCATCGCGCTGTCGTCCGTGGGGCTGCTCGTGGGCGGCGTGGGCGTGATCGCGATCATGATGATTTCCGTCACGGAGCGCACGCGCGAGATCGGGGTGCGCAAGGCGCTCGGCGCCACGCGCGCAACGATCCTGTGGCAGTTCCTGGTGGAGGCGGTGACCCTCACCGGCATCGGCGCGGCGATCGGATTGATCCTCGGCGTCGGGGTGGCGATGGGTGTGCGCACCGCATGGCCGTCGATCCCCGCCGCGACCCCCGTGAGCGCGGTGGTGTCCGCGCTCGTGGTGTCCGCATTCACGGGCATCCTGTTCGGGCTTCTGCCCGCGATGCGAGCGGCGAGGCTGGATCCGGTGGTGGCTCTGCGATACGAGTAGAACGCCGGCGCGCGAGGGTCATGTACTGCTTCATCCGGATCTTACGGATGCATCCGGATCCATCCGTCGAGGGCCGAGAATCCTGTAGAAGTTCGCGCGCGGACCAAAGTGGAGCAGCATCCCCAGCTCCAGGCGAGTTGCGGCGAGGTAGTTCCTGAGCTGGCGCTTGGGTGCGTCCGTAATGGTTTCGGTTGACTTGAGCTCCACGATCACCACACCGTCCACGATCATGTCACATCGGTGGAACCCGATTGGCTTGTCCCTGAAGTAGATCTTCAGGGGATGCTCTCTGGAAACTTGCATGTCACGCTCGATCAACACCTCCTCGATCGCGTGAGCGTAGATGGACTCCAGGAAACCATACCCGAGCTCATTGTAAACCTCGTAGAACGCACCAATAATTCCCCCGCTGGTGCGTTCGTGTATGAGCTTCGATGATCGATCCGGATGCATCCCTATAATCCGGATGAAGGTGTACGTGACCCCGCCACCCAAGCCTCTCATCACGTAGCTTTCTCTCGCACCGATCCCTCCTTCCCGCGACCGGCGCGTGCGTTTCGCTGACGTCCTCTCGACTGCGCTAGCCCAGATACGCGCCAACAAGCTGCGGAGCTTCTTCACGCTCCTCGGCATCATCGTCAGCGTCGCCTTCCTGGTCGCCGTGATCGCGATCATCCAGGGCATGAACGCGTACGTGAAGGAGAACATCGCGAACGCGATGGTCGGCTCGAACACCTTCCAGGTGCGCCGGACGCCGCTCAACTTCGCGCTGATCGAGGACGACGAATGGCGGCGCATGCAGCGCCGCCCCAAGATCACGCGCGGCGATGCCGACGTGGTGCGCGCCGCGCTGCCCGACGCACAGGCCATCGCCGTGACCTCCGGGTGGCCCACGCCGCAGTCCGACGTCGTCTGGCAGGACCGCACCCTCGGCGACGTGCTCATCTTCGGCATCAGCCCGGAGTACCAGGTCGTCCAGGACTACCGCTTTGCCAGCGGCTCGGCGATCAACGAGATCGACGTGCGGCAGCGCCGCAACGTGGCGGTCATCGGCGCCGACGTCGCCAAAAAGCTTTTCGAGAACGTCGAGCCCGTCGGCCGCGCCATTCGCGTGCGCGGCGAGCTGTTCACGGTCATCGGCGTCATCGCCGCCAAAGGACGGGTGCTCGGCCAGTCCTTCGACGGGTTCGTGATGATCCCGATCAGCACCTTCGAATCCATGTACGGCCGGCGTCAGACCACGACCATCTCCGTGAAGATGACCACCGCCGACGAAGTCGCTCCGGCGATGCAGCGCGCCGAGGAGGCCATGCGCCTCGCGCATCGGCTGCGCCCGGGCGCGCGCTCGGACTTCTCGGTCGAGACGGCGGATGCGCTCGTCGCGTTCTGGAAGAATCTCACGCGCGTGCTCTTCAGCGTGGTTCCCGCGATGGTCGCGATCGGCATCGTGGTCGGTGGCATCGTGATCATGAACATCATGCTGATGTCCGTGAAGGAGCGGACGCACGAGATCGGACTGCGCAAATCCGTGGGCGCCACCCATCGCGACATCCGCCGGCAGTTTCTCGCCGAATCCACCATGCTCGCCACCATGGGAGGCGCGATGGGCGCCGTCGGCGGCTGGATGTTCGCCAGCCTCATCGCGCTCGCGTCGCCCCTGCCCGCGCGCGTCACCGCGTGGTCCATCGTCCTCGCCCTCGCACTCGGCGCCGGTGTCGGCGTGCTGTTCGGCGTGTACCCGGCGGACCGCGCCGCGAAGCTGGATCCCATCAACGCGCTGCGGGCGGAGTGATGCGCTTCTTCACGGACTTCGGTGAGAACGTCGGGCTCGCCCTGGGCGCGCTGCGGGTCGCCAAGCTGCGCTCCGCGCTCACCATCCTCGGCGTCGTCATCGGCGTCTCGTGCGTCATGGCGATGGCGTCCATCGTGCGCGGCATCCAGGACCAGATCCTCCGCACGCTGGAGATCGCCGGCCCCAGCACGTTCTACGTCGTGAAGGTGTTTTCCCAGACGCCGCTCAACCCGGACAACCTTCCCAAGTGGGTGCGCGTGCGCCCGAACGTCTCGTGGGACGAAGCCGAGCGCATCGCGTCGCTCCCCGAGATCGAGTACGCCGCCCTCTGGGGGCAGATCTTCAACAAGATCGAATACGGCGGCGTGCGCACGGGACTGGGACTCATCAGCGGCGCCGACGACGGCTACTCCGAGATCTACGGCGGGGACTTGAGCGAAGGACGCTGGTTCACCAAAGCGGAGATGGCCGCGGGATCACCCGTGGTCGTCCTCGAGTCTGATGTGGTCGCGAAGCTCTTCGGTGTCGTCAGTCCGATCGACCGGTGGGTACATATCGGCGGGCGGCCCGCGCGCGTGATCGGGATCTACCAGGAAGCATCGAACATCTTCGAGCCGCCCGGACAGGAGCAGTTCGCCATCGTTCCGTACCGCTTGCTCGATCATCAGTTCACGATCGACAAGACGAACGCGCAGCTCATTCCGGTGAAGCCCAAGCCCGGGGTCACGGTGGAGCAGGCACAGAACGCGGTCACGGTTGCGCTGCGCGAGATGCGCCATCTGCGTCCGTCGGACAAGAACACGTTCGACATGATCACGCAGGATCAGATTCTCGATCTCTTCAACAAGATCAGCGGCGCGTTTTTCCTCGTGATGATGGCGCTCAGCGCCGTCGGCCTGCTGGTGGGCGGCATCGGCGTCATGGCGGTAATGATGATCTCCGTCACCGAGCGTACACGCGAGATCGGGATCCGCAAAGCCGTGGGCGCGACACGACGCGATATCCTGCAGCAGTTCCTCGTCGAGGCGGCGACGCTCACGGGGCTCGGCGGCGTCGCAGGCATCGTCGTCGGACTCGGCATCGGTCAGCTGGCCAACGTCGCGATGCACATCGACGCGAACCCCCCGCTCGACCTGACACTCCTCGCGGTGTTCATCTCGGTGGGCATCGGGATCGCGTTCGGGCTGCTGCCTGCGCGGCGCGCCGCGCGCCTCGACCCGATCGAAGCGCTGCGCTACGAGTAGCTGTGCGGGATTAGTCCGCTCGCAACGCGTCCACCGGATCCACGCGCGTAGCCCGTCTCGCGGGCAGGTACGCGGCAGCCATCACGACGCTGAACAAGACCGCCGCGGCGGCGATGAGCGACACGGGGTCCGTCGGACTCACCTCGTAGAGAATCGCGGACAGGTAGCGCGACGCCGCGAGCGCGACCATGAGGCCCGCCACGGCTCCCACTCCGGCGACCGCCATTGCCTGGCGCAGGACACCGCCGCGCAGCGCCTCCGGAGACGCGCCGAGCGCCGCTCGAATACCAAGCTCGCGCGTCGCGGCACGCACGATCGACGACATCACGCCGTACAACCCGATCGCAGCCAACAGCAACGACACGACGGAGAAGGCACCGAGCAGCAACGCGCTCATGCGCGGCTGCGCGAGCGGCGCGGCGAGCAGCGCATCCATGGACTTCGCGTCCCAGATGGTGAGCAGCGGGTTCACCTCGGCGGTCGCGCGACGCAACGCAGGCAACACGTCCGCCAGCTCGCCGCGCGTGCGAATCGCGAAGGAGCCCTGCCAGTACGCCTGCCGCCACGGCAGATACACCGACGGCGTGGCCTCGCGTAGCGTGCGCCAGTGAATGTCCCCGGCCACGCCAACCACGGTGCGGACTGCGGTCGTGTCGGCCGTCCAATAGTGAATGCGCTTGCCGATCGGATTTTCATTCGGCCACATGCGGCGCGCGATCGCTTCGCTCACGACCGCCACCTGCTCGCCGTGCTCGTCGTCCGCGTCGGTGATGCCGCGTCCGCGGACCAGCTGGATGCCGAAGGTGCGGAAGAACTCCTGGCTCCCCACCTCCACTGGCACCATCGGATTCTTCTGCATCTCCTCCGGCGCCTGTCCCTCGAGGTCCAGACGCCCCGTGAAGATGCCGGCGCCGAGGAACGGCGGCACGAGGCTCGGCGTCGCGGCGATCACCCCCGGAACGCTGCGAATGCGCTCCAGCAGCTGCGCGCCGACCGCATTCGCGCGCTCGCGGTTGAAGTTCCCTGTGGAGTCGCCCCAGACGCTGGGCGGGATCGCCACCGAGAGAACCGACAGGTGCTCGGGGTTGTAGCCCAGCGCGAGTCCCTGCAACCGCGCCAGACTGCGTACGAGCAACCCGGCGCCCGCGAGCAGCACCAATGCCAGCGCAACCTGCGAAGCGACGAGCACCTGACGCGCGCGCCGACGTGTGCGAGTCTCGGTGCCGGCGCGCGAATCGAAGCGGAGCGGCGTCGCGAGCTGACCGCGCGATCCCACGAGCGCTGGAATCACACCAAAGACGAGGATCGCGGCCACGGTCACGAGCAAGGCGATCAGCATCGGTGCGCCACTCACGGCGATGCTGTCGGCACGGCGGAGCTCCCGCGGCGCGGCGGCGAGCAGCGCCTGCACCAATCCGCTCGCGACCACCAGGCCCAGCACACCGCCCACGATGCCGAGCAGCGCGCTTTCGATCCCCAGTTGCCGCACGATGTCCGCGTAGCTGGCGCCGAGTGCGCGCCGCACCGACAGCTCGCGCGCCCGGCTCGACGCGCGCAACAGCAGCAGGTTGCCGACGTTGACACACGCGATCAACAGCAGCAGCCCTACCGCCGACGCCAGGATGAGGAGCACGGGTTTCAGGTCGCCGACGATCGCCTGCGCGAAGCGTTGCGCATGCACGCCTTCGTATTTCCGGTCCGGATACAGCCGTGTCATCGTCCCGAAAAATTCCGCCTGCGCCATGCGTTCCGACGCGCCCGGCGACAGACGCGCGACGGCGACCACGGATGTGTGCGCGTTCGGCTGCCACATGGGCATCCAGACTCCGACGCCCTTCGGATAATCGAGTCCGGCCGGAGCGACGCCGATGATCTCGTATTGCTTGCGGGCGTAGGGCTCCATGAGCTTCCGGCCGACGATGTCCGGATCGCCGCCGAACTGGTGTTGCCACACCCCGTAACTGATGACGATCACCGGCGGTGCTCCTTCCGGCTCGTCCTCGGGGCGGATGAGGCGTCCCAGGGCCGCGTGGGCGCCCAGCACATCGAAGAAATTCCCCGTCACGGTCGTGCGATTGAGCACGAGCGGGCGGTCACCGTCGAGCATGGGCGCTTCGGGCGCACCCCAATGCACCACGCCGCCGATCGCGCGCATCGTGGTGCTCGTCGCGGCGACTTTCGGCAGGTCCTCGCGCAGCAGGTAGTAATCGGTCTTCGGATCCGCCTGGTAGGTGTACAGCTCGACGATCCGCTGCTGATCGGCGACGGGCAGACGCTGCACGAGCACCGCGTCGTACACTGTGAACATCGCGACGGCCATGCCGATGCCGATGGCGAGGATCAGGAGCGCGCTGATGGTGAACGCGGGCGTGCGGCGAAATCCCCGCAACGCGAACCGGACATCCTGGACGAGGCGCATGAGGGAATGGTCGCCGATGGCATCCGGAATTGCGAGTGCCGCCGGCGGGCGCAGCGCTTAATCTTGGGCCATGCCAGTGGACATTCTCGCCATCGCCGCACACCGCGACGACGTCGAGCTCACGTGCGCGGGAACGCTCATCAAGGCCGCCAGGCAGGGGTACACGACCGCGGTCATCGATCTCACCGCGGGCGAGATGGGCACGCGCGGTGACGCGAAGTCTCGCCAGGAGGAAGCCGACCGTTCCGCGCACATCATGCAGCTCGCAGCGCGCGAAAACCTCGGCTTTCCGGACGCGGGCATCGTGAACACCCCGGAGACGCGAGCCGTCGTCGCCAACGCCGTGCGCCGGCACAAACCGCGCATCGTCATCGCGCCCGCTCGGCAAGGGCGGCACCCGGATCACCGCGTGACCTCGGAGCTCGTCCGCGACGCGTGCTTCGTCGCCGGGCTCGCGAAGGTGGCGCCGGAGCACCCGAAGCACCGGCCGCTGAAAGTCATCCACTGCGTGAGCTTCAGACAGGATTTCGAGAAGCCCACCTTCGTCGTGGACATCTCGGACGAGTTCGAGCAGAAAATGGAAGCCATCCGCTGCTTCGAGACGCAATTCGGTGGAGCACAGCAGGCCGGTGAGGTCTATCCCAACGGCGAGCCGCTGTACGACGCCATCCGGCACTACTCGGCGTACTACGGCTCGATGATCCGCACGCGGTACGGCGAGCCGTTTTTCACGACCGAGACCATGCGCGTCGACGACCTCGTCGCGCTCGAGGTATCGACGTTTTGACCGACGACATCGACTACCCCTCGTACCTCGCGCTGGACGAGCTCCTCTCACTCCAGCGGCCGCTCTCGACGCCGGAGCATCCCGACGAGTTGCTGTTCATCGTCGTGCATCAATCCAGTGAGCTGTGGTTCAAGGTCCTGCTCCGCGACCTGGAGTCGCTGGCGGATGCGCTCGCGAAGCGCAACGGCGGCCTCGCGCTGTGGCTGATGCAGCGGGTGAATGGACTCATGCGCATCGTCTCCGCGCAGCTGTCCTCGCTGGCCTTGCTGCCGCCGCAGCACTTCGCGGCATTTCGCGCCAATCTCGGCACGTCGAGCGGGTCGCAGAGCGTGCAGTTCCGCGCCATCGAAGCCGCGTCCGGACTGCGAGAGTCGTGGTTCGTGGACCTGCTTCAGAGTCAGGGACCCATCCCGCCCGTGGTCAAGCGGTGGCTCGATCGCCCGTCGCTCCAGGAGATGTTTCTGAAGTTTCTCGAGCAGGAAGGCACCTCGCTCGAGCAGCTCTACCTCGGTCCGGGACCGAGCGTGCATTTTTTCATCGCCGAAGCGTTGCTGGAATACGAGATGGAGTTCGCGCAATGGCGTTTCAAGCACGCGCAGCTCGTGGAGCGGATGCTCGGTCCCGGAACCGTCGGCACGGGCGGATCGCAGGGGGCAAGCATGCTGCACCGTACGACGGGTATCCGGTACTTTCCGCGCCTCGCGGAGGTTCGCGCAAAATTCTTCGCCACGCATGAGCACCCTCGATAAACGCATCGTCTCATCCGGTCATCGCGTCGCATTCTGGGCCGGCGCGATCGCGGTAATCGTCGGGGTCATGCTGCACCTGCCCATGTATGCCGAAGGCAAATCCATGGGCTACCGGCTCGTCGGCATGCCCGTGGACACGGCGATGATTGCGGGCATGGTGCTCATCCTTCTGGGCCTGGTGCTGTCGTTCTGGGGATTGATTCCCCGCGCGCACACCGACACATCGCGACTGCACATTCGCGTGCGCGCGCTCGACGAGGCGAAGATCAGCGCGACGCACGTCGGCCTGATGCTCGTGATGGCCGCCGCGGTCACCATCGACGTCATGAAACCCGCGACGCTGTCGTTCGTGCTGCCCGGCATGACGCGCGAGTACGGCCTCAAGTCGGCGTTGCATCCTTCCGGTAGCATCCCGGCTGCCCTGCTGCCGCTCGCCGGCATCACCGGCACGGTGTTGGGCTCTTTCATCTGGGGCTGGATGGGCGATCGGTTGGGACGCCGTGCATCGATCCTCATGGCCGCGATGACGTTCATCGCGACGAGCATCTGCGGCTCGATGCCGTTGTATTCGCTCAATCTGCTGATGTGCTTCGTCATGGGACTCGGCGTCGGCGGCATGCTGCCGATCATGTTCACGATTATGGCCGAGACGATTCCGGCGCGACACCGCGGCTGGCTGCTCGTGCTCATCGGCGGCGACGTCGCCGGAGCGTACATCGTCACCAGCTGGCTGGCGGCGGCGCTCGTGCCCACGTTGAGCTGGCGTATCCTGTGGCTGATCGGGTTGCCGACGGGAGTGCTGCTGGTGCTGCTGAGCCGCTGGATTCCTGAATCGCCCCGTTTCCTCATCGCGCAGGGTCGCGGCGAGGAAGCGCTCGCCGTCATGCGACGGTATGGGGCAGCCATGGTCGAGGAGCCGCGGGAAATCACAGTCGCCGAGACGACGTCTCGCTTCGGTCAGCTGTTCCGGCCGCCGTATCTGGCCCTGACGCTCGTCGTGATCGTGCTGGGACTCGGAATCGGCCTGGTCTCGTTCGGCTTTCAGCTGTGGATTCCGTCGAACCTGCAGAAGCTCGGATTCGGGGAAGCCGAGGCGAATCGCCTGCTGCGCAACTCGGCACTCATCGGATTTCCGGCCAATTTCCTGGTTGCGTGGCTCTACGGATTCTGGAGCAGCCGCAAGACGATCCTGACGCTCTGCGCGCTCACCGCCGCGTCGCTTTTTGCATTCGTGGTGCTGGGCGACGCCGTCGTCACGAATCGGGCGCTGCTCGTCGCGCTCCTGATCATGCCGATCTGGGGGATCAGCTCGGTGGTCGCTGTGTTGTCCGCGTACAGCGCCGAGATCTTTCCCACCGCGCTTCGTTCGCGCGGCAGCGGCATTGCCGCCGGCTTCAGCAAGGCCGGCGGGGTACTCATCATCGCGCTCGTCGTGGCCGCGGTCGCTCCTCCGTCGATTTCGGCGACCGCGCTCATCGGCGCGATTCCGATGACGTTCGCCGCGATCGCGATTGCCATCTGGGGAACCGAGACGCGTAACCGGCGGCTGGAAGAAATCGCAAGCGAGGTTGGACAGCGCTCTTCACTGCCTTCCGTCCCAATTGCGCCGTAAGTTGCGCCGCTAGTTGCGCTCTTGTTTTATCGTCTCTCCCAGTACCTCACGTTGGGTCCGATCCAGTATCCGATGTGGATCCCCAGCACGTTCGCGGCGCCCTGATGCGGCGCGATGGTCAGCGAGCCGTCCGGGTTCTGCTGCACCCCGCGCTCGTTCAGGTACCGGGCTTTCGCATTCCGCGTGACGTTGAACGAGAGCTCGAACCCGTTCTCGCGGCCGAGCCGCGTGGTGACGCGCCGGATGCCGAGCCCATACACGCTCGAGAAATTGTGCGATGAGAAAATCGTCTGCGACGGCTGGTCCGGCGTGAGTGAGCTCGGCGGCAGATTGGACGTGCTGTTGAAGAACGTGTAGCCCGCGAGCGCATATGCGAACGGACGCCACGTGCCGTCAGTCGCCATGAGCTCCGGACCGGCGTGAATGAAGTACATCGCGTGATCGCGCGCGTTGTACTGAATGTCCTGCAGCGTGCAGCCGAAGGCGTCGCACACCTCGGTCTGCGCGACCGCGTCCACCTTGCTGTAGAGCAATCCGCCGCCCTGGACACGCAGCACCGCAGGCTGACGACGCCACAGCTGGAAGCCGAGCATTCCTTCCCCGCCCCCGCCGCCGTTCTCGTAATTCTTGAAATCGCCCACGGGGAGTCCGCCGAAGCCGTCGAGGCTGAACACCCACTGGTCCATGACGGAGCGGTCGGCCGCGGGCACCTGCGCCCCAGCCGTGGAAGCGATCAACAACAGAAGGAAGGCGCGTCTCATGGCGTGCTCAATAGGAGCGTTGTGCAATTGACGACGTTCCTCTCGGCGTGCAACTCCAAGATTGGTATATTCTTGTGATGCCAGATCCGATCTACCTCGACCACGCGGCGACCACGCCGGTGCGGTCGGAGGTGCTCGAAGCCATGGCGCCGTTCTATGGCCCGCGCTTCGGCAACCCCTCCAGCCTGCACCGCTGGGGACGCGAGGCGCGCGCGGCGCTGGACGAAGCTCGCGAGCGGCTGGCCAACTGCATCGGCGCTCGAGCCGACGAGATCTGTTTCACCTCGGGGGGCACCGAGGCCGACAACATCGCCATCCTCGGCGCCTGGCGGGTGCGGCGTCGGCAGGGGCGCAACGCCATCGTCACCAGTCCCATCGAGCACAAGGCGGTGCTCGCCTGCGTGCACCACGCCGTCGAAGAGGGGGCTGAGGAGCGTCTTTGTCGCGTCTCGCGCGCCGGCACCGTGGACATCGGATCGTTCGACGAGGCCACGCGCGACGACGTCGCCGTGGCCTCCGTCATGTGGGTGAACAACGAGATCGGAACGGTGCAACCGATCGCGCAGCTCGCGCAGCTCGCGAAGGAGCGCGGCGCGCTGTTTCATACCGACGCGGTTCAGGCATTCGGCAAGATCGAGATCGACGCGAAGAAGGTTCCGTTCGACGCCCTCTCGATGTCCGGCCACAAGATCGGCGCACCCAAGGGGTGCGGCGCCATGTTCACGCGCCGCGGCACGGTGCTTGAGTCACTCTTTCATGGCGGGACGCAGGAGCGCGGCAAGCGGCCGGGAACCGAGAACGTGGCGGCGGCGATCGGCCTGGCGAAGGCGGCGGAACTCGCGTGCGCCGAGCGGGAGCGCGAGACTGCGCGGCTGCTCGGGCTGCGCGAGCGGCTGGAGCGCGGCATCATGGCCCGCATCCCCGACGCGGTCATCCACGGCGCGGACGCTCCGGCGCGCGCGCCGCACATCGTGAACGTGTCCGTGCCCGGGACGGATACCGAGTCCATGCTCATGGCGCTCGACCTCCAGGGCATCGGCTGCTCCGGCGGGTCCGCGTGCCAGAGCGGAAGCGCCAGTCCGTCGCACGTGCTCTCCGCGATCGGCGTCTCGCGCGATGTGCTCGGCGGCGCGATTCGCATGTCGCTCGGCTCGCTGAGCAACGAACAGTGCGTGGATCGCACGATCGACGTGTTCGCGAGGCTCGCCGCGAAGGCGCGCGGCATGGCGGTCGTGTGATGCGTGAGCGGGTGCTGGTCGCGATGTCCGGAGGCGTCGATTCGTCGGTTGCCGCGGCGCTGCTCGTCGAGCAGGGATACGACGTGGTCGGCGCGACGATGAAGCTGTTCTGCTACGGCGACGACGTGCCCGACCGCCCGTGCTGTTCGCTGGACTCGATCAACGACGCGCGCCGCGTGTGCCAGACGCTGGGCATTCCGCATTACGTGCTGAATCTCGAGAGCGCGTTCGGCCACGACGTCGTGGAGAATTTCGTGGACGAATACGCGCGTGGGCGCACGCCCATTCCCTGCGTGCGGTGCAACACGTTCACCAAGTTCCGCGACCTCGTGCGCAAGGCGGACGGGATCGACGCCCGCTATGTCGCCACCGGACATTATGCCCGCGTCATCGACGGCCAGTTGCACCGCGGCGTGGACCGCACGAAGGATCAGTCGTATTTCCTCTGGGGAATCGACCGTGACGTGCTCGCGCGCATGATCCTGCCCGTGGGCGCGCAGACGAAAGCGGAAACGCGCGCCGTCGCGCGGCGTCTCGGCCTGCAGGTGGTGGCGGAGAAGGTTGAGTCCCAGGATATCTGCTTCGTGCCCGACGGCGACCACACGAAAATCATCCGGAAGACGCTGGGAGTGGACGCTCCCGCACTGCGTGCCGGTCCCTTCGTCCTCTCGAATGGGACGGTCGTCGGCGAGCACGACGGCTATGCGCGCTTCACCATCGGCCAGCGGCGCGGACTTCCCGGCGGCTACCGCCAGGCGATGTTCGTCGTCGCAATCCGGCCGGCCGACCGGGCGGTCGTGATCGGACCGCGTGAAGAGCTGCTCGGCCGCGGGGTCATCGCGCGCGAGGTCAACTGGCTTCTCTCAGGCGACAGGCGACGCGCGGCGGGCGACGGGGTGAGCGTTCAGGTTCGCCACCGCGCGCCACCGGTGTCGGCGACGATCATCCGCGATGACGCGGAGGAGATCGAGCTGGCGCTCGATGAACCCGTCGCGGCCATCACTCCCGGGCAGAGCCTGGTTCTCTACGACGGGGACCGCGTGCTGGGCGGCGGGATCATCGAGCGCGCAGCCCCAGGCGCGCGCCCGGGGCTGCCGATACTCGCGGCTTAGTGGTCGTCGTTGTCGTCCACGCCGTCGTCGTCGTGGCCGTTATGATCGTCGTCCTCGAAGCTGCGGAATGAGGCGCGGATGTTGTTGCGCACCACCTGCTCGAAGGGCTGACCGGGATTTGCGCTCGTGGGATCGATGACCGTCGTCCCGTTCATGAACCAATTGCTCAGGTTCACGCGAATCGTGACGTTCTTGTTGTCGGCGTCGAGCGTGACCGGCGGATCGAACTCCAGCTCGAAGACGTCCGTCATCGTCGACGTGTAGACGAACGGCGTGCCGTTGTAGGTGCCTTCCACGCGAATGCTCGCGTTGGCGAAATCGGGGTTCGCGGTGACGAACGCCTGATCCGCGGGCGCGCTCGTCGGCCGGTGGATCTGGAAGTGCAGCTCGCGGTAGGTACCCGCGGGGATCGACGCCGTCAGCTCACTCGTGGCGCCCTCCGTGAGCGGCAGGTCGACGAGCATCGGACCGGCTTTCACTTCATCGCAATCGTCGGACGCTTCGGTCGCATTGTCGTCGTCGTTGCAGGTGGTCGCGTCACTCTGCTTGAGCGACAGCTTCCGCACGACGATCTGCGCCTTCGTGATGACCAGCGTATTGGTGTTGTCTCCCACGGTGACGTCGAGCGCGCTACCGGCGGCGGCGCTGGCCTGCGTGGCGAATGAGACGTTGACGACCCGCTGATCGGCGGAGGTGGAATCGCTGCACGCGGCGAGCACGGCCGCGGCGCCGGCGGAAGCGAGGATGATCATTACAGGACTGCGCATGAAGCCTCTCGTGAAAGACATGGATATGACACGCGAGAGCAACTTCACCCTGCGTGCCAATCGCGCGCGATGGCGGAAAAAGCTCTGCGCGCGTGACGTATGTCACGCGCGCATCGTGCGCCCCGCCCCGTTCACTTCGTCGCGCGCACCGCCGGATGCACCTGATCGAAGGGAACGTTCATGATCGGGTAGCTCTTCCAGTCGCGGAAGTCGAAATGCCACCACTCCTGGGGGTTCACCGTAAATCCCTCGTGTTCCATCACGCGCCGCAGCACGGCGCGGTTCCATCGCTCGAGCGCGGTGCCGCCGGGATAATCCGCACGTGCGCGATCCGTGCTCTCGTCGTACGTGCTCGGCATCGTCACGGGCCGACCGCTGCTCAGTTGGTACAGCGACAGGTCCACGGCGGCGCCGCGATTGTGCCGAGATCCCTCCGCGGGGTTCGCCACGAGCCAGCGCACGCTGTCCGGCGTTGCGTCCCAGAAAATCTTCGTCACGTACCACGGGCGATACGCGTCGTGGATCAACAGCCCGAAGCCCATCGCGTGCGCCGCCCGGCTCGCGCGGGCGAGCGCTTCGGCGGCCGGCCGCTGGAGGAACGCGCGGGCCGTGTCGTAGATGCGCGTGCCGAGAAAGTTGTTGGTGGTGGCGTACCGGATCTCGAGCTTGATCGTGCTGTCGAGCGTCGTCACATCCACGAGATCAGGCGTCTTGAACGATCCGGATTCCGCGGGCGGCCGTGCGGCGAGCGCCTCGGCGCGCAGCTCCTCGACCGGACGCAGCGGCGTGATGCGCAGCTGGTTGGCGCCGGACGGAGGTTCGATCCGCCGCCGCGCGCGCAGGACGTCGCCCATCTGCAGACTCGTCGCGCGACCCGTGCTGTCGCGGTGGAACACCAGCTCACCCGACACGAGCGCGGTGGAGATCGGCGCCTCGAACACCGAGTCGTTCTGTTCGCCCAGTGGCGTGTAGTAGCCATTCTGGTCCAGGATGTTCATGCGGCGGTCGCGCTCGATCGCGTACCATCGCGTGGCCGAGTCCGCGCCATATTCGCCGACCAATCCACGCCAGCGCGTCGGAATCGTGTCGGGACGCCGCCCCAGTTCGAACATGAGCGACTGCGGCCAGGGCAGCGACCGGCCGTTGGGACCGGTCGCCGTCGAGCGTGGTTCCTCGCTCGATCCGGACCGGCAGGACAGCAGAGCGATGGCACCGCCGAGGAGCACAAGCGTGGTGAGACGTGTGCGCATGATCAGATAGGGAATGTCGAAAGAAGAGTCACCGGCCTTCCATATGAAAGCGGTGCACTATGCGATGGAACACCGGCGCGAGCAGCAACCCTGCCACCGCCAGAAAAACCAGCCCGGAATACAACGCGAAAAATCCCGCGAACAATTTCGCCCCCGCGCTGGGAAGCGGCCCGACTGGTCCCATGCCTCCGAGCAGCATCGACGTCTCGAGAAAGCCGTCGACCCAGCCATAGCCGGCCGTGACGCGGTAGCCGATCATCCCCAGGATCAGGGAGATGCCGACGACGGCGGCGGCGAGGCCACCATGCCGCAGCATGCGCCGGACGAACAGGTGGCGCGGGAGCAGAGGCTGCGAGCGGCTCTCGTATCTCACGGCATGGAGATTAATGTGTCGTGAGCGGCCTGGCGCCGCCGGTGATCTGTCGCCGCACTGTTGGCCTCCGCGACGCGTTCGTAGCTTCCGCCTCGCATCCACCGCTCCCGCGCACCATGTCCAAAGTCAAAGTCGGCATCGTCGGCTCCCGCTTTCAGGCCGACTGCATCGCACACTCCGTCAAGATGGGCGACGAGGCCGAGGTCGTCGCGGTCGCGTCGCCGACGAAAGGCAACGCCGAGGCGTTCGCCAAACGCCATGGCATCCCGCGATTCTATGCCGACTACCGCGAACTGCTCAAGGACAAGGACGTCGAGATGATCTCCGTGACGGCGCCGAACAAGCTGCACGCGCAGATCACCATCGACGCCGCGGGAGCTGGCAAACACGTCGTGTGCGAAAAGCCGCTCTGCATCACGCTCGAGGAGGCGGACGCCATGATCGACGCGTGCAAGCGCGCCGGCGTGCTGCTGCTCTACGCGGAAGAACTGTTCTTCGCGCCGAAATACGTGAAGGCCAAGCAGATGGCCGACGAGGGCGCTTTCGGCCGCATCCATCTCGTGAAGCAGGGTGAAAAACACAGCGGGCCGCATGCGGACTGGTTCTGGGACGTCGACCAGTCCGGCGGCGGCGCGGTGATGGACCTCGGCTGCCACGGCATCGCGTTCTGCTGGTGGTTCCTCGGCAAACCGAAGGTGAAGAGCGTGTACGCGCATATGTCCACGCAGGTGCATGGCAAGCGCACGAAAGGTGACGACGAAGCCATCACCATCATCGAGTTCGACGGCGGCGCCGTCGGCATGGTGGAGAGCAGCTGGAACCGGCCCGGCGGCATGGATGACAGCATCGAGATCTTCGGCGACAAGGGCCAGACGTACGCCGACATGTTGATGGGCAACGCTCTCCCGACATACTCGGAGGTCGGCTTCGGATACGCCGTGGAGAAGGCGGCGACCACGAAAGGATGGACATATCCGGTGTTCGAGGAGCACTGGAACTACGGCTTTCCGCAGGAGATGCGGCACTTCGCCCGGTGCGTGCGGGGCACGGAGACACCGATCGCCGACGGTGAGACGGGACGCGTCGTGCAGGAAGTGCTGTACGCGGCCTACGCCTCTGCCGGACTCGGACAGAAAGTTGCGCTTCCCTTCCGGCCGAAAGGCATCAAGAAGCCGATCGACCTCTGGAAGAATCCGGAGCTCGCCAGGACGGCGCTCGGCAAGTAGATGCGCGTTGCGGGCGCGGTGGACATCGGCGGTACGCGCACGAAGATCGGGATCGTCTCCGACGACGCCCGCATCGTGCAGCGCGCCACGATCAGCACGACCGAAGCCGGCGATCCGCTTCCGCTCGTGGACGGCATCGTCGCGACGCTGCAGCCGCTGCTGGCCGGCGCGGCATCCGGGGGCGCGACGATCGCGGGCGTGGGCGTATCCGTGGCGGGATTTCTCGATCGCGATCGAACGGCGATGGTCGCGAATGCGAATCTCCGCGCGCTCTGCAACTTTCCGCTGCGTCAGACGCTCGAGGAGCGTCTGGGGATGCCCTGCCGGCTGGAAGTCGATTCGAACGCGGCCACGATCGGCGAGTACCGGCACGGCGCGGGTCAGGGCGCGCGGCGCCTGCTCGGCGTGACCGTAGGCACGGGACTGGGCGGAGGCGTCATCATCGATGGCGCATTGTTGCGTTATACCGGCGAGTGCGCGGGCGATCTCGGCCACATCATCGTCGCACCGAATGGACGACAGTGTACCTGCGGCGCGCGGGGCTGTCTCGAGGCGATGGTATGCTCGGCGGCGTTGTCGCAGCGAGCCAACCGACGCGCAGTGCGGGACATCGTGACCGCGGCGCAGCGCGGCGACAAACGTGCGCGCGGCGCCATCACGGACACGGCGCGGTGGCTCGGTATCGGCCTGGCGTCGTTGACGCCGATCTTCGCGCCGGACCGCATCGTCGTCGGGGGCGGCGTGTCGGCGGCAGGCAACCTGTTGCTGCGCGTCGTGCGCAAGGCATACGCGACCCATGTGGCGCCCGAGTTTCGCGACGCCGTCGAGATCGTGAGCTCATCGCTGCACGGATGGGAGGGCATGGTGGGCGCGGCCAGCATCGTCTTTCAACCCATGACGTGATCGATGGCAATCCCTATCGAAGTGCTCCCGGATGCGTCGGCGGTCGGCGCGCACGTTGCAGACATCGCGCTCGAGCGCATCGCGGCGGCGGCCGCCGCCGGCCGCGACTTCCTGCTCGGCTCACCGACAGGCCGCACGCCAAAGCCGATCTATGCAGCGATGGCCGAACGCCTGGGTCGAGAACCGCGGAATCTCAGCCGTGTCACGCTCGTCATGATGGACGAGTACCTGGTGGATGGGCCGCAGGGATTGCAGTACGCGCCGTCCGATGCTCCGTGGTCGTGCCACCGCTTCGTCGCGGACAGCATCACGGGCGTCCTGAACGCCGCGCTTCCGGAGCGCTATCGGATGCGTTCGGCGGCCTGGTACCCGGACCCGAAGGATCCTGCGGCGTACGATCGTCGCATCGCCGACGCGGGCGGCATCGACCTGTTCATCCTGGCGTCCGGCGCGAGCGACGGCCATGTCGCCTTCAATCCGCCCGGGAGCGCGCGGACCAGCACGTCGCGCGTGATCCCGCTGTCCGAGGACACGCGGCGCGACAACCTCAGGACATCGCCGACGTTCGGCACGCTCGAGAACGTGCCGCGCCACGGCGTCAGCGTCGGCATCGACACCATCACGCGCTCGCGCGAAGCGATCATGGTTGTGTGGGGTACGGGGAAGCGGCAGACGCTCGCCCGCATCAAAGCCGCGCACGGGTACGAGCCGGATTGGCCTGCCACGCTGATCCACGAATGCCGCAGCGGGCGCGTCGTGGCGGACGCGGACGCCGCGAGCTGACTTAGTTTAGGGGAGTGCGTGCGTCGTCCAACGCAGTGTGGCTGACGAGGAGGAAGGAAGATGAACCGCAAACATCTCGGGTTGACACTGGCCGTCGCTCTTGTCGCGAGCACGGGGGCGAAGTGCGGCGGCGGATACGAGCGCGTGCTCGATCCGTGTCGGGGAGACGTCTGCATCACGGGCACGATGCATTACTTCACGATCGAAGGCGGTTTCTGGGCGATTCGTGGTGACGACAGCGTGACCTACGATCCCATCTCGCGGCTGGACGATGCGTTCAGAAAGGAAGGGCTGCGTGTTCGCCTCGACGCGCGCGAGCGCAGAGACATGTCGAGCATTCACGCCGCGGGTCCGCTGGTGGAGATCATCGCGCTCAAGCCCATCGAGTGACGTCGTCGTCGTTCTGGCTGGCGGCCACCGCCGTCGCAGTCGCGCTGTACGCGGGCAACGCGCAGTCGCCGCCGCTGGCAGGTGGGACGCTATCGATATTGCCCGCGCAGCCCGCGCCCGGTGCCGTGGTCCGCGTCAGGCTGCGGCTGGGATCGGAGAACGCGGCGGACGTCGTTCGCGGGACCATGGCGGGCGAGCCGCTGCACTTCGTGCGTGCCGCGCCTGGCGAATGGCACGCGCTGGGCGCGGTTCCCGTCGACGCGCAGCGCAGCGTCGTGGCGCGAGCGACGGTGGAGGAGCACGGGCGCGTCGATTCGTTCTCGGTGTCGGTACCCGTGCCGCCCATTCCGAAGCGCCGCGCGGAGCCGCTGAAGGTCGATACCGGGTTCACGGCGCCCGATCCGGCGCGCGAGGCGCGTATCGCCCGCGAGAACGAGCGCGCGCGCGATGTGGGCCGCCGAGCCCACGAGACGCCGCCGCTGTGGACCGGGTCCTTTCTCAGACCGCGCAGCTCCGTGATCACCAGCATGTTCGGATCGGGGCGCGTGTTCAACGGCGAACTGACGTCGCGTCACCTCGGCGTGGATTTTCGCGGCGCCGTCGGAGAGCCGGTGCGGGCCGCCAACCGCGGGATCGTTGCCGTGGTGGATTCGTTCGTCCTCGCCGGCAACGTGATCTACATCGACCACGGCGGCGGCGTCGTCACCGGGTATTTCCACCTGAGCAAGCAGCTCGTGCAAGTCGGCGACACGGTCAGCCGCGGCCAGATCATCGGAGCGGTGGGACAGTCGGGCCGCGTGACGGGCCCGCATCTGCACTGGAGCGCGCGCTATGGCGCGCTGACGGTCAATCCGCTCGATCTGCTCGCGATCAAGCCGGACTGGTATTCGGCTAGTACTTCAGCCCGCCGGCCTCCGCGAACTCCCGCATCATCTTCTCCTGTTCCTCGGTGAGCTTTTCGGGGACGATGATCTCGACCTCCACGATCAGATCGCCCTCCTGTTCCGCCTTCTTCACGCCCTGACCGCGCACCCGGAAGCGTTTGCCTGAGGGTGTGCCTGGCGGAATCTTGATCGACACCTTCTTGCCATCGATCGTGCGCACCTGGACTTTCGATCCGAGCGTTGCCTGCGCGATGTTGATCGGGACAGTCGCAATGAGGTCCAGCGCTTCGCGCTTGTAGAACCGGTCGGGTTGCACGTGGAAGTTGATGAGCAGGTCGCCCGCGGGCCCGTTCCGCGCCCCGTGTCCACCCTGCCCTCGCAGCCGGATCTTGGTGCCCGTGTCGGTTCCCTCCGGCACCGTCACCACGATCTTGCGTTGCGCACGTACCTCGCCGGTGCCGCCGCAGTTCGGACAGGGTTGGGAGGGAATCTGGCCGCGCCCCAAGCACCGCGGACATGGGCGCTGCACGGCAAAGCCGCCCTGTCCGAATGACACGGCGCCGCGTCCTCCGCACTCCGGACACGTCTGCATCTTGGACCCGGGCGCGCCGCCGGTTCCATGGCACACGCCGCACTCCTCGTTCACCTCGAGCTCGATCGGCACCTTGCCGCCGGTGACAGCGGTGCGAAACGGGATCTCGAGATTCACTTCGACGTCCTGCCCGCGCTCCGGCCCGCGCTGCTGCTGCCTGCGCGCGTTCCCGCCGAACATGGATCCGAACAAGTCGCCCAGCCCACCGAGCCCGCCGAGATCCAGATCCTCGAAGTTGATGCCGCCGCTCGTGTAGGTGCCGGTGCCAGCCCCGCCGGGGCGGGCGCCGCCCGGACGCGCACCCGCGCCGAATCCGCCGAATGCACCGAGACGACGCATCTCGTCGTACTGTTTGCGTTTCTCGGCGTCGCCGAGCACCTGGTACGCTTCGGAGATCTCCTTGAAACGTTCGGCGGCCTTCGGGTCGTTCTGATTCTTGTCCGGATGATGCTTCGCGGCGAGGCGGCGATACTGTTTCTTGATCTCGTCTTGCGATGCGGACGCGGACACGCCGAGGACGGCGTAGAAGTCCTTGCTCTGCGCCATACCTATTCGTACGCGCTCAGCCGGGCCACTGCTTCACGACGACGCGCGCCGGGCGCAGGAGCTGGCCATTGAACATGTAGCCGCGCTGGAAGACGCGTCCCACCGTGTGATCGTCCTCCTGCGACAGCGCCGGCTCGGTCATCACCGCTTCGTGGAGCTGAGGATCGAACGTCTGGTCGATGGGATTGATCACTGTGAGCCCCGCGCTCTCCAGCGCCTTCATCGCCTTCTGCTCCACGAGCTCGATGCCCTTGTGCAGCGTGTGCGGATCGGTCGTCGCGGGATCGACGTGCGCGAAGCGGGAGAGGTCGTCGAGCGCGTCGATGAGCTTCGTTACGAGCTCGGCCTGCCCGCGAGCGCCTGCTTCCGCGCGTTCCTTCGCGCTGCGCTTCCTGAAATTGTCGTACTCGGCCGCGAGACGCAGATACCGGTCGCGCTGCTCGGCCAGCTGTGGGCCGGCATCCGTCGATTGGGTGTCATCGCTGCGCGAAGCGTCGATCGTTTCGTCGGCGGGCGCGGGTTCCCCGTCGCCCTGGGCCTCAGGCATCGGCGGGACGTCCGGATGCTCGGCGCCCGCGTGTGAATCCCTCTTACGCATGTACGTGAATCTAAGGGGGACTCCACGGCCTAGGGTGTCACTGCCGGCTTATCGGCGAGCGCCTTGGTCAACCGCCACAGGAACTCCTGCCCGTCGTAGAATGACTTGATCCCCATGCGTTCGTCGCGGCCGTGCGCGCGTGCATCCATCACCGGGTCCGCGAAGAGTCCCGACACACCGAACGCGGGAATGCCGAGCTGACGGAAATACCGTGAGTCCGTAGCGCCCGTCGACATCGTGGGAATGACGGGGATATTGCCGAACATGTCGCGCGTGATCCGCGCGATCGGCTCCATGACTTCCGGAAGCAGCGGCGTGGGCGGTTCGGGCGGTCGGTTGTCGCGCGTGACGATCACCTGTACGGCCGTGTCGTTCACCACACGCGCGAGTGCGTCGCGCGTACCCTCGGGGGTGTCGCCGGGGAACATGCGGCAGTTCACATTGGCTTCGGCGAGCTGGGGCAACGCGTTTTCCGCGTGGCCGCCCTTGAGCAGCGTGGCGACGCACGTCGTGCGCAGCATGGAGTTGTACCGCGGCTCCGCCGAGACGATGCGTTCGGCCACCGTGTCCCGCGGGTTGGCGACGAGCGCGCGCATCGCGCGACCCATCTCCGGCGATTCCACCTCGGCGGTCCGCGTGAAGAACGCGCGCGTCACCTCGTTGAACTGCACGGGAAAGTGGTAGCGGCCGACCTTCGACAGCGCGTCGGCCAGCGACGTGATCGCGTTGTCGGCGCGCGGCACCGACGAATGACCGCCGCGATTCGTCGCCCGCAACGTGACGTTCTGGAACACTTTCTCGGTCGCCTGCACGGTGTTGAAGAACGGCTTGGCGTCCCGCAGAGTGCCGCCTCCACCTTCGTTGATCACCACGCCGGCGTTCACCAGGTCGCGGTGGTTCGCCAGCAGCCACTCGACACCGTTGGCGGTCCCGCCTTCCTCGTCCGCCGTCAGCGCGACGATGATGTCGCGGTCGGGCACGTACCCTTCGCGCTTCATCCGGATGGCGTTCGCCACGAAGATCGCGGCCATGGCCTTGTCGTCGGCCGTGCCGCGCCCGTAGTAGTACCCGTCGCGCTCGGTGAAGACGAACGGGTCCAGGTCGGCCGACCAGTCGGCCTTGAGCGCCTCGACGACGTCGATGTGCGCGAGGAGCAGCAGCGGCCTGCGAGAGGACCCTGCGCGGCCGTGGATGCGCGCCACCACGTTGTACTTCTCTGGCCGCGGCCCGCCCACGAAGATGTCGGAGTCGGGAAACCCCGCGTCCCGGAACCGCTGCGCCATGGCCTGCGCGGCCGGCGTCACGCTGCCGGTCTTGTCCCCGGTATTGATCTCGATCAGCTGCTTGTAGACGTCGCGCGTCAGCTGCTGCTGCGCATTCAGCGTGAGCCCAGGCCGGGCGCCGCCGACCTGGCGCGTCTGGGCGTCGACGCGCGAGGCGATCATGATGACAACTGACAGTGTGCAGACGGCAATGAGACGACGAGTCACGATGCAGGTCCCGGTGATGGGTGAATCAATCCTCGAACAGCATGCCAGCTTCCTCGAACCCGAGCTCGCCATTGAGCTGGCGCAGTCCCTCGCCGAGTTTTTTCACCATCGGCGCCGGCAAACGACGCAACGCGGCGAGCAGCAGCTGCGCCGGCGGCGTCGGCGCGCGCTCCAGCACCTTGAGACCGGCTTTCGTGATGCGCACCTCCGCACGGCGGCGATCGCTGCTGGACGTCACGCGACTGACGTAGCGCGCGCTCGCCAGCCGATCCACGATCACAGACACCGAGCTGCGATCCGTCATCGTGCGCGAGGCGAGATGACCGATGGACGGCGCCGAGGCGTCCGCGAGCTGCTCGAGCACGAAGAGCTGTGCCGCGCTCATGCGCGTCACGCGTTCCACGTCGCGCGCGGCCAACCGCAGGCCGCGATCGAGGCGTCGCACGCCGTTGAGGACGAGATCCGTCGCGCTTCGCGAGGAGCGCGCGCGGGAGGAAGCTGACGAACGTCGGGTCACTGGCGACATCTGATGCCCGGAGGGCCGGGAAGAGTTGGCGGGAATGTCGGATGCGGGCGGGCGTGATGCAACCGCCGCGAGGTCATGGGTCGAACAGCGCGCGGAAGGTGCCGGGGGCGAAGATCGACTCGTGCATCGACGGTATGGCGCCCACCGCCACGATGTGCAGCGCGTCGGGCCGAAAGTAGCGTCGCGCAACGCGATTCAGATCATCGAGCGTGACGTCCAGGTAGGCGCGCGAAAGCGCGGAGGGTTCCAGCTGCAGATCGCCGAACTCCGATTGGACGAGCGCGGCGGCGAGCGCATCGGCGTCCGAGTCGTCGCGCGCGCCGTACAGCAGCGTGCGGCCCAGCATGAAGGCTTGTGCCTCGCGCAGCTCCCACGCGTCGACGCCGCGTGCGCCAACGCCGGCGACGACCTCGCGGATCGCCTGGATCGTGGCGTCGGTGTTGCGCGTATCGCACTCCGTCGAGATGACGATCGCGCCCGCGCGCGCGCGGAACTCGTTCGTGACCGCTGCAGCGTAGGTGAGCCCTGATTTGGTGAGCGCCCAGCCGAGCCGCCCGCCGTACGACGGCACGCCGACGATGTACGCAAGCAGCTCGAGCGCGCGCCGATCGGGGTGTGACCGCGCGACGCCGGGGAGCGCAGCGACGACGGCAACCTGTTTCTCTCCTGGCATCGAGACACGCTGCTCCGAACCGGAATCCGCACGTGCACGAGAAACGTCAGCGACGGTGATGCGTATCGGACCGATCGACGCGAGCGCGCGATCCACGCGCCCCACGACCCATGCATGCGCGCTGTCCGTGACGACCGCGGCGATCAATTCGTTGGAGGTGCCGCCGGACTCCGGGATGGCTGCTCGCACCGCGCGGCGACGCGCAAGCGCCTCGGCGGAGGCGGCCGTGTCCGGCCGCCCCGGAATGACGCGCACCATCACGTCCGCGCGCGCAAGGGATGTGTCTCCGCGCAGGAGCTGTGCTGCGCGCTGGAGATATGCGGTGTCGGAGCAGTCGCATTGGAGGCGCACGAGCGACCGCGACGGCGAAGAAGTGATCACGGACAGTACGACGCCGCTACGGCCAACGGCGCGACGCTGGACACGAATCGAAAGCGGCGCGAGCGGCTGCAGCGCGCGTGCAGGCACGGCCTCCGGCAGCATGCGTTGGGCGGGCGTGGTCGTGAGCGGCGGAATTTCCATGCGATCGCCCGCGAGAGGCCGTCCATCCGACCACGTCGCGACGAAATCGTCGGGCCCCGGACGAACGAAGCCCAAAGTGCGATTCGACGGCCGCAGCCACCGCCGCGCGAACGACGCGATCTCCGCCACGGTGACGCGTTGCGCCGTGGCTCGCGCACGCGCCACATCCGCAGAGGTCAGCTCCCAGGGAAGGGCCTCCCGGTCGGTGAGCTCTTCGGCCATCTGCGTCAGATACGAGCGGCGGGGCGGCACGGCGCCGCCGCCGGCGTCGCGGCCTGCGTCCTGGACCGGCGCCTCTGGCGCGCGCGCCGATGCCAGCTCTGTGTCGGACACCTCGCCGGCGGCGAGTCGGTTCACTTCCCCGTCCAGCGCGGCTAGGGCGCGATCGAGATCACGCGCGGAATCGGCGTCGATCACGATTTGAAGCACGTACGGATACTGTGACGCGCTGTCCGAAACGCTCGCCACGGCATTCACTCCAGCGGAGCGAAGCGCCGGCGGGAGGCGATGCCGAAGCAGCCGCGTCACCAGCGTCAGCGCGCCGAAGTCCACGTGCCTGGCGTCCGGGGCGTGATACATGATGTCCATCTCCGGCCGGACGCCGGGCGCACGCACGACCACGCGCTTCTCCGCATGCTGAGGCGGCTCGACCACGGTGATCCGGCCGGACAGGGGCGCTGGACGAATCTGCGCGAAGTGGCGCTGCACCATCGCGCGCACGCTGTCCGTCGCGACATCGCCGACGATGACCAGGACGGCGTTGTTGGGACCGTAGTGATCCTTGTACCACCGGAATGCCTCGTCGCGCGTGACGACGAGGTTGTCGCGCGCCCAGCTGTCGCTGTTCAGCCGGTATGGATGCACGTCGAACGCGGCGTACATGACGGCATCGCGCATCGTGGCGAGGGGATCCGTCTCCGAGAAGCCGTTGGCCTCCGTGATGACGTTGTGTCGTTCCCGCTCGAACTCCGTGCTGTCGAACAATGCACAGCACATGCGCTCCGCGGTCACGCGCAGCGCGGATTCCACCGCCCAACTCGGAATCAGTTCTCCGTACTGCGTGAACTCCGGCCACGTGCCCCCGGTGTATCGCCCACCGATCCGATCGATGTACCCGTAGACGTCTTCGTTGCGGACGTGCTGCGTCGCGCGATACACCATGTGTTCCACGTAGTGCGCGATGCCGGTCTGGCCGGGCATCTCGTCGAGCGAGCCCACCTTGTACGTCACCTGCACCAGCGCCACCGGCCGGCGATGGTCCTCCTGGATCCACACGCGCAGGCCATTAGGCAGCTCCAGGCGCGTCGCTGCCGGCGCGGCGCCGGTGGCCGCGAGCAGTTGCAGCATCAACAGGATCGGCATGGCGACCAATATGGACGCTGGAGAGGTTCCCGGCTGGACGGTGTCCGTGCGCCCATGTTACTCTCTCTCACCGTCATTTCCTTCCAGGCGAGGACGCCTCCGTGCATGCACCGCTCCCCTACCGCACCAATCCGTACCTGACGCGCGTCGCCCTGATTGCGTGCGCCGTGGTATTGGGCGCCTGTGCGTCGTCTCCGAGCACCAAGACGGCGAAGACCACGTCCACCAAGGCGCAGGTGGTGCACGACACGGTGGAGGTGCGCGACCCCGACCTCGAGCGCCGTGCCGCGCGCGCAGAGCTCCGACTGATGGAGAAAGAGGCTCAGGTGGACGAGCTGCAGACGCGCCTCGAGGACGCGCGCGATGAAGTCGTGAGGACGATGGCCAAGCTTCAGACGCTCGCCAGCCGAGCGGAGGCGGCATCCGCGATGGCCGAGGCGGACGTCGCACTGCAGGCGCTGCGCACCAGCGCGGCCGGCCAGCAGTTGCCCGAGATCCCGCAGGCGGCGGCGCTGCAGCAGCAGAGCAACTCGGAGTTCAACAAGCAGAACTTCGGGGGCGCACTCTACCTCGCGACGCAGGTGAAAAACATCGCCGCGGCGGGTCGCACGCGGGCCGCGGCGGCGAGTCGCGGCCCGTCCCGCCAGGGCGAGACGCAACTGGCGCTTCCGGTGCGCGTGAAGGTGTCGAGCCGCGGCAACGTGCGCGAAGGGCCGGGCACGTCGTTCGGCGTCGTGTATCCCGTGAGCAGCGGTGACATCCTCACCGCGTACTCCTACACCGACGACTGGGTGCGCGTGAGCGACGACGGCGGCCGCAGCGGATGGATTTTCCGCTCGCTCGTCGGCCGTCCCTGAATCAGCTCTTCTTTTTCGCTCGCGCGCGCGGTTTGGGCGCCGGGAGCACCGCTTCCTCGGCCCTGGGCCCCCCGGTCACAAGGGCCGCAGCGCTCTTCGCCTTTCGCGGAGACCGGCGCGCGACCGGTGTTCCACCCTTCACCGCCCGATTGCGCCCCGCGTGCTTCGCTTCGTACAGCGCGGCATCGGCGATCCTGATCAGCGCGTCCGGCTTGTCGGCGTCCGTGGGAAATTCCGCGACGCCAAGGCTCACCGTGACATTGCGCTCGGGCAATGGCTCGCCTTCGACGCGCGCGCGGATGCGCTCGGCGACTTCCATCGCGCCGGCGGCATCCGTCTCCGGCAGCAGCACGGCGAACTCTTCACCGCCGTAGCGGCCCACGCAGTCGATGGAGCGCGTGGCATCGCGCAAAACGACGCCGACGCGGCGCAGCACCTCGTCACCGGCGGGATGACCGAAGGAATCGTTGTATGACTTGAAGTGATCGACGTCCACCATGATCATCGAGAACACGTGCTTCGTGCGCGCCGATCGCAGCGATTCCTCTTCCAATCGCTGCATCAACGCGCGGCGGTTCGTGAGCCCGGTGAGTCCATCGGTGACTGACAGACGCTCGAGGTCGAGCCGACCCGCGCGCAGACGCTTCACCATGTCGTTGAAGACGCTCGTGAGCGCGCCCACTTCGCCGCCGCCCGTATCCGGCAGATCGACCTGCAGGTCGCCGCTGGCAACCTCGGCGGCGCCCTCCGCGAGGCGCTCGAGCGGTCGGACGATGTACATGCCCAGCGCGTATGCCGTGCCGCCCACGCCGACGAGCAGCAGCAGCATCACGATCATCGCGACGTTGCGGAACTGACGCACTTCGCGGAAGGCCCGCTCGGTGGATGTCTCCGCGACGACGATCCACGGAACCTGCGGCACTCGCGTGAGCGCACCGATCGCTTCACCGCCGCGCGCGCGCATGCTCTGATAGGTCACCGCCGTGTTCTCGTGCGTCGTCAACCGCTCGAGCGAGCCCGGCTTCAGGTGCGACTGGAGCAACACCGGTGAGATCTCGCGCGAGCTCGCGATGATCGCGCCATCGGTCGTGGCCAGATACACCGCCGCCGCGCCCGTGTCCGGCGCGAACGCGCGCAGCTGCGCCTGGATCGGCTCGAGATGCAGCTCCGCGGCGAATGCGCCGAGCAGCCGCCCGTCCGTGCGCTGCACGGGGACGGCGACGATCAGCTTTCCCGTCCGCGTGATCGAATCCCACACCGCTTGTCCGATGAGCTGATTCTGTTGGCGCAGCGTCTTCTGCCAGTCCGCCGGCAGGGTCAACGTCTTGGCAGTCGGGTTACTCGATGCCAGCACGCGCCCCTCGCCATCGACGACGATCAGCTGCTCGAAGTCCGTGAAACGCTCGTGCAGCGACCGCAGATACTCGCGCAGCCGCGCGCCAATGATCGAGCTGGATGCGAAGCGATTGAGGTTGTTCGAGACTTCGTCCGACCCGGCGAAGACGCGCAGGTCGTAGATGCGTTCCTTGAGCCAGACGCCCATCGCGCCGGCCGTCTGGCTGCTCTCGGCGCGCAGCTCCTGCGCGATCTTGTCCTCGCGTGCGCGTCGATTCTGCGAGTACGCAACGCCGAGCGAAACGCCGGCCGGGATGACGGTCCCGAGCACCGCGAGCGCCAGGATGCGGCTCCGGATGCTGACGAGCCGCGGCACACGCAGATAGTGGCTGACGTTTTCGACCGCTTCGACGGCCACGAGGGCCACGCTCTTACGCTGCGTCAAAAGGCTGTCCTGTGAAGCTGATTCGGGCGCCCTCGGGCGCGGCCGCGACGGAAGGTGGGAGACGCGGCCTTTCCTTAAAAACCGTAAAGAATTGGCGGATCGGCGCGTTGAAGCTGCCGATCCGCCCGCTCTCTGGCAAGAAAACGCACAGAGGGCACGGGGAGTAACGGGCCCCTAGATCTCCCCTTTTCTGGCGGCCTGAGCTATGAGATCGCCCGCCCGGAATGCCAATGCCTGGATGGTCATCGTCGGCTGCCCACGACCGCTGGTGACGAAGCTCGAGCCGTCGACGATGAAGAGGTTTTTCACGTCGTGGCTCCGATGATTCCGATCCGCGACAGACTTTGCGGGGTCGTTCCCCATCCGGCAGGTCCCGAGCAGATGCACCCCGAATTGCTGGCTCTGCACCGGCAGCTGCCACGCGCGTTGGGCTCCGGCCGCCAGCATGAGCTCTTCCGCCTTCCCCGCGAACCATTTGTTCACGCGCAGATCCTGCTCGTGATCCTTGTACGTCACGCGGAGCGCGGGCAGCCCCCACGCGTCCTTCACGGTGTCGTCCAGTGAGATGCCGTTGTCCTCGACCGGCAGCGACGTGGTGTGTCCATACCCCACGAGGGTGCGGGTGTACTGATGCGCGAGCTGCTTCTTGTACTCGCGGCCCCACGTCGGCGTGTCCGGCGGCAGTCCGTTGAATGCGAACTGGATCGGAGTCTGGTCGAAGCGGAAATCGAATCCCCCGCCGCCCATGAGCCCCAGGGATGGATCGAGCTCGTACGTGTCCCATACGATGCGCGACGCCACGAGACCCTTGTAGCCGTTCACCTCGTGCTCGAACTGTCCCAACGCCAGCCCGGCGCCGTTCCACATCATGTTCTTCCCGACGAGTCCACTGGAATTCGCGAGCCCCTCGGGGAACTGGTTCGACTTCGAGTTGAGCAGAAGGCGCGGTGTCTCGGCGCCGTTGGCACACAGGACCACCGCCTTGGCGCGCTGCAGGATTTCCTTCTTGTCCTTGTCGAAGTAGACGACGCCGGTGACTCGTCCGGCGGGCGAGAGCTCCACCTTGCGCACGTACGAATGCGGGCGGATCTCGCACTTGCCCGTCGCCACGGCTTTCGGGATGACGGTGACCAGTGCGCTGGACTTCGCGCGCACCTCGCACCCGAAGCCGAGACAGAAGCCGCACTGCACGCACTGCGAGCGCCCATTGTAGAAGCGCGACGCGATGGCCATCGGCGCGGCGAACGCCGTCCAGCCCATCTTCTTCGCGCCGCGCTCGATCAGGATCCCCTGCGACTTTGGATAGTGTGGCGGCATGGGGTAGGGCTTCGAGCGCGGCGGATCGAACGGACCCGGCGCTCCGGCGACACCCACCTCCCAATCCACCTTCGTGTAGTACGGCTCGAGCTCCTCGTAGGTGATTGGCCAGTCGGCGAACGTCGATCCCGGAACGGTGCCCTTCACGCTCGCCTCGTTGAAATCGATCGGCTTGAAGCGCCAGAAGTTCGCGGAGAAATGGACGCTCGTGCCGCCCACGAGCCGGCCATACATCAACGCGGGCTGTTGGTTCGCCTTGTCGCCCGGCGTCGCGCGGAATGTCGTGGGCTGCGTCTTCCAGTCCATCGTGAAGAAGTTCTGCTGGAAGACCTTGATCTCATCATGCGGGAACTCGCGCTCGTCGCGCCACGGTCCCTGTTCCATCACGACAACGCGGTAGCCGGCCGTCGCGAGCTCTTTCGCGACCACGCCGCCCGCCGCGCCCGATCCGACGATGACGAAGTCCACCTCGTCGTCAGGCCGATACTTCACCGTTTGCCGCTGCAGCGGATCGAGCGGGAGATGTCGATGATCATGCATGGGCGTCGTACCAGCCGAAGGGAGGCGCCCACGAGAAGCGATCGACGAAGCCGATCAGCTTCCAGCCCGTCTTGTCGACGTTGCCGCCATACTCCGGGTTGGCGAGCAATCCGGTGATGGTCGCGCCACGCAGCTCGAAGAAGAAGGGATGCTTGTCACGCTCCAGCGACGCGATGATCTCGCGCTGCTGATCGCTCGCGAGCGCCGCGAACAGCGCCGCACTCGGCACGGTTCGTTTGACGCGGGGCGCACCTTCCTGAGTGGCGCCCGCTTTCGCGACACGCGCATGCAGCTCGGCGAGCCCACTCGTGATCGCGGCGCGCTGGTCGGCGGCGAAGGTCGCGAGCGATTTGTCGATGAAGTACACGACGCCCGCCTCGTGCGCTCCGGGAGTGTCATCCGTCGGGATGATCTGCGACGCGGCCGCGTCGAGATCGGCAGCCTGAGCCGCGGTCAGATACAACAGCGCAGGCGTGGCACCGTCGTGCGCGGCGCGCACCGCCGCGGCGGCGTGTGCGCCGGCTTCCAGCAGCTTGCCGGCATCTGCGGCCAGCCACGCACCTGCCACGGTGCCGCCGGCGGCCGCGAGGAAACCGCGTCGGGAGAGATCGGTCATGCGCAAGGATGCGACCGTGCACGCCCTGCCGCCAGAGGTCGGTCAGCCGACGCGCATCACGTCCATCGCTCGCGCCCGCGCGGCCCGTCGCGCCGGAACCAGGCTGGCCAGCAGCGCGACGATGATCAGCACCCCGATCACGCCGGCGAAAGCGACGGGATCCGTGGCGCTCACCCCATAGAGCATGCTCGCGATGAGGCGGCTGACCACGAGCGCCGCCGCCAGACCCACCACCATGCCGCCAAGCGACAACACGAGACCCTGGCGCAGCACCAGCCCAACGATGTCCTGCGTTCGCGCGCCCAGTGCGACGCGAATGCTCAGCTCGCGGCGCCGCTCCGTCACGAGATACGAGATCACGCTGTATACGCCCATCGCGGCCAGAATGAGGGCGATGACGCCGAACGCGGACACCAGCGACAGCACGAAGCGCCGGTCCGCCACGGAACCGCTGACGATGTCGTCGATCGTTCGTATCCTCGGCGGAAGGTCCGGCCGCAGCTCACGCATCACCCGACGCGCAGCGGCGGTCGTACCCGCCGGGTCGCGCGTCGCCATGATGAAGTTGAAGCGCCACGCCTGGACGGGACGCTGGCGGTACGTCGCGTAGAAGGTCGGGCGCGGCGTGGCAGCCAGGTTGGCTTCGCGGACGTCGCCGACGATGCCGACGATCGTGAATGGCGTGAGGTTGCCATCCATGTTGCCGAATTCGATCACCTGGCCGATGGGATCGCGGCCGGGCCAGCGCGTGCGCGCCAGCGACTCGCTGATGACGGCGACGTGCGGCGCAGTGGCGACATCGCGCGCCTCGAACGACCGACCGCGCAGCAGCGGAATGTCCATGGCCTCGAAGTACCCATCACTGGCGACGCGGTATTCCGCGCTGCCCGTGCGTTCCTTGTCGCGGAACAACCGCTCGAAATCCTGCGCCGAGAATTTTTCGTCGACGCTGCTCATGATGATGAAGAGGCCGTCACCCGCGCTCGCGCCGGACAACGGCATGACCGCGGAGCCGCCCGCGGCCGTCACGCCGGGAATCGCGCGCAACCGGGCGAGGACCTCGTCGTACAGCGGGATGCGCGCGGGCGCTTCGCCTCCCGGCACGATGTCCAGCACCACGCGGCCGCGCGTCTGAAAGCCGGGATTCACGGCGAGCACGCGCGCGAAGCTGCGTGCGAACAGCCCCGTCGCGACCAGCAGGATCACGGCCATCGCCACCTGACCCACGACCAGTGACCGCCGCACGCGCTCGCTCGACCGGCCGCCGCCGAGCGTGCGCTGGGACTGCGCCAGCATGTCGCGCAAGTCGCCGCGCGTCGACCTCCACGCCGTCAGCAAGCCCATGATCACGGCCGTCAGCACGGAGACGCCGAGCGCGAATCCGAACACGGGCCAGTCCACGCGCACATCCGTGGTCCGCGGCAGCGTGCCCGGCTCGAGCCGCAGCAGCAGCTTCACGCCGGCAGCGGTCAGCGCGAGCGCGATGACGGATGCACCAAACGCGAGCATCAAGGCTTCGGCCAAGCATTGCTGCGCTAATCGACGCCGGCTCGCGCCGAGCGCCGCGCGCACGGCGAGCTCGCCCTGCCGCGCGGTCATGCGTGCCACGAGCAGGTTCACCACGTTCGCGCACGCGATCAGCAGGAGCAGGAGAGATCCGCCCATGAGCATGCCCAACGTCGATTTCACACCGCCGGCGATCTGGTCGCGCAACGTCACCACGGCGATATCGGTCATGGTGATGTCGTCGCCGTACGTCGTCTTCAGCTGCGTGGCGAGCGCGTGGACATCGCGCTGCGCCTCCGCGACACCGACGCCGTCCGCGAGCCGGGCCACCACCTCCCAGTTGTGCGCGCTGCGACTCGGCAGCGGCGCCTCCAGCTCGCGTGGAACCCAGAGGTCGGCGTCGTACGGAAAGTGGAATCCCGGCGGCATGATCCCGACGATGGTGAACGTCTTGTCGGCGAACGACAACGTCCGCCCCAGCGCGGCGGCGTCGCCGTTCAACGCATGCCGCCAGAAGGATTCGCTCACGATCACGGCGGGCTGCGCGTTCTCGCGCATCTCGTCGTCGGTGAACGCCCGCCCACGCATCGGCGTCACGCCCATGACCTTGAAGAAATCCCGCGACACGACGGCGCCCTTCGTGCGCAGCGGCTCCGCGGGTCCGCTCACCGAGATCACACCGGCGTCGTTCGCCTGCGCCACCGCACTGAAGCTGCGCGTGCGCGTTCGCACATCGACGAAGTTCGGATCCGCGAAGCGCGTCTCGTTGCCCTTCCCGTTCACTTCCCAGAGCTGCACGATGCGGTCGCCGTTCGGGTACGGCAGCGGTCGGAGCAGCACGCCGCTGATGACGCTGAAAATCGACGACGCTGCCGCGATACCGAGTCCCAGCGTCACCGCGGCCAGCGTGAAGAACAGCGGCGCGCGCTGTACCTGCCGCCACGCGAAGTGGAGATCCTGCCGCCAGTTGTCCCAGCCGTCACGCGTCGCGTGCATGTCGAGCACCTCGATGGGTATGACTCGATGTGCAGCGCAATCGCGTGAAGGTCAATCCACGCGTGACGAGCCGGATGCGCAACGCTGGCAGGCGGGAGACGGACGGTAGGAAGCCGTCCGTCTCACGCCGTGTCAGACGCTGTCGCGCTTGGCCGTCGTGTCGGGCCGCGGCGTGGAATCGCGGCGTGCGGCCGGCGGCGCCGGAATTCCAAAGGGCAACGGCGCGATGCGTTGCGTCGTGTCGCGCGTGGCGCTGTCCCGACGTGCGGGACGCGTCACGGGCGCGGTAAGTCCCGAACCGGGCGGACGTCGCACGGCGGTGTCAGGCGCCATCGGCGGCAACGGGAGGCCGAACGCTCCGATCGGTACCGTCGTTGTCGGCGCGCTCGCGGTGTCCGGCGCGGGACGCGTGGCCGCCTCAGTCGTTGCCGCGGCACGTTCGGGCGTCGCTGGACGCTCGGCGGGCGTCTCGCTCACACTCGATGTCCGCTTCTTAGGTGGCGGCGTCCAGTCCGTGGCCGTCGCGGAGAGCACGCCGGTGTCCGTTTCCACCGTCGGCAGCGGCACGACCGATTCGTAGACGTTCCCGCCCGACGAGTCGACGATGCGTGTACCGGCATTCGTGGCCACTGTTGCCACCCGCGTCGCATGGCCACCGCCGCTCAGCGCGAGCGCCGTCACGCCGATGAGCAGCACGAGCGCGATGACCGCCGCCGGCACGTTCCAGCTCTTCCGCCAGTGCGGCCGGCGCGCCCACGCGACGGTCGGCGTCGAGGTCGGCGGGGGAGTCGTGGATCCACGGGTCGGCCGTACGCGACTCAGGTCGAGCGTGGGTACGGGCGGGAGTGGCGGCGGTACGAGGGCCGCTGGAACGAGGGCCGCCGGAACGATGGCAGACGGGGGTGTCACGTCCGCGGCGCGCTCGACCTCCTCGTTCGCCTCCCACGCCGGCTCGTCCTCGTCGACGATCTCGTCCTCAACACCGGCCCACGTCGGAGTCGCGGCCGCGATGTCGTCATCGCCTTCCGGCTCGTCGTTCTGGAGCTCCTCAGGTGGCACCACTTGCGTCACTGCCGGCGGTGGCGGCACCTCGCGCTCCAGCACGCGGCCCGGCGTCGGACGGGCATCGCCGCTCGCATCCGCGCGCTGCGTCGGCAGCTCCGACGTGTTCGCGTACAGCGATGCCTCGGCCGCGATCGTCGCGCGATCCTTCTCCAGGGCCTGACGCTGGCGCGCCAGCTCGCGCTCGCACGTGCGCTTCTCGCGCTCGAGGCTCCGGCGCCCATCCGCGATCTCACGGTCATGCCGCTCCCGCTCGCGCTGCATCTGCTTGGTCTGCGCGGCGATCAGCTTCGTGTGCTCCTCGCGTTCCTTCAGCAGCTGCTTCTGTTGTTCGGCCACCTGTTTGTCGAATTGCTTCTGCTGATCGGCAACCTGCTTCTCGAATTGCTTCTGCTGGTCGGCCACCTGCTTCTCGAAGTGACGCTGCTGCTCCGCGACGCGCCGCTCGAATTCGCGCTGCTGCTCGGCGAACTCGCGTGCGTGCTGCTCGCGTTCGCGTTCGAAGTTCTTCGCCTGCTCGGACACCAGGCGTTCGTGCTCGCGCCGCGCGTCCGCAATCTCCTTCTCGTGCTGTTTTCGCTCCGCCGCGATCTGTTCGTCGTGCTGCTTGCGTTCCAGCGCGATCTGCTGCTCGTGCTCGCGGCGTTCCTTCTCGATCTGCGCTCGGTGTTCCTGCTCCTGGCGTTCGATCGCCGTTCGCGTCGCCTCGAGATGCTCCTCGGCCTGCTTGAGCGCGTCGGCCATGGCGATGCGCGCGATGTATCCCGTCGCGTCGCGCGCGCTCGTCGACGGCTGCGGATGCAACAACTGCTCGGTCTCCTGCAGCAGCGACATCGGCAGGCCGGGGCGCAGCTCCGCCAGCGGTCGTGTCTCGCGCTCCGGATCCGCCGGGCTGCGCGTGAGCATCGCGCGCGCGAGCGCCGCGATGGTCTGGCCGTCCGCTTCCGGGCCGGGAACGCCGCTGGCGGGCAGCGGTCGTACCGCGAACGCGACCCGGATGCAGTCCGTGCCCGGTTCGACGTACAGCGTATCCGGCGTGACCGCGCGATGCACCACCTTGTGCGCGCGTGCCCACTCGAGGAGACCGTTGGTCTCGGCGAGAATGTCCGCGATGCGCGCGTAGCCGAATTCCTCGTTGCGCCGATTGAGCAGTTCCGCGAGCGTCGGTGCGTTGGTGCGCTGCAGTACGACGGCGAAGGCATCGCCCACCCAGCGGCCTTCGATCACCGGCAGCAGCGACCGGTGGCGCAGGCCCGCGAGAAGGTTCGCGTCCGCCGCCAGATGATTCAGCGCGTTGCCTGCGTCGCGCTCAGGTGCGGCACAGAGCACGATGAGGACGTCGCATCCGTCCTCGCGTCGGCGCGCCAGATAGGAACGGACATCCTGTCGGCCGGAGAGCTCGCCGACGATGTCATAGGTGTCACTGAGCTGGTCGAGATCGGGAAGGGCCTGGGCGTGCGTCGTCATCCCCAGCAACTCCATGGGCAACGGTGGTGTCCAACTGCACAGGTCGTAGTGCGTGATCTGTGCCGTCGCTCACCGGCGGACGAAGCCGCTGAATCTTTCCGACAAACGCGTCGTACGGCCACTCAGAACGTCGTACTCAGCCTTACCAAAGGAAGGACCCATGCTCGCGAATCCCACGCTCGGCGAATACGTGGCCGACACCTGCCCCCGCTGCCGCAAGATGGTGCGCGCTCGTCTCGAGCTGCGCTCGGTCCGCCTGGCCCGTACGCGGTTGGTCGTTCCGGATGTCCTGGTGGATGTGTGTCCGGCGTGCGATCACATGATTTCTGTGGCGCCCGAGGCCGTCGAGCAGCTTCGCGAGGCGGGCTGGACGAAGTAGAGCGGTGGAGCGGTAGTGCTGTGGCTACTGCTGACTACGCCACCGCTCCACGCTCCACCGCTCCACCGCTCCACCGCTCCACCGCTCTACGCTCTACGCTCTACCGCTGGTACCACTCCAGATGCCGGGTGGCGTAGCTCCAGAAGATGTGGGATGGAGTGCAATCGCCGTCGCCGAGTCCCACGCCCTTGCACGTCGCTGAGCGACGGAAGCCATCGAGCTTCGTGATGCCGCGCTCGGCAGGATCCCAATCCAGACTCTCGAGGTTGAGCGCCGCCTGCGCACCGCAGACGGCGTTTTTCACGTTCTTGCCGACGTCGAAGATCAGGATCTGAGGAGCGGGATCCGAAGCACGCGCGAAGCCCACGTGCACTTCGTTACGCGTGCGGCCGATTACGACGGTGTCGGCAGCGTGGTCGCAATCGATGTCCGCCACGATCGCGGAATCCGTCACCCAGCGGACGGAGGGGTCCGCCGCGGCCAGGCGCGCGAACGCGTGGCTGGGCACCGGGCGTCGTGACGGTGTGGTGCGCGCATTCGCCGCCGTCGCGGGCGCCCTCGGAGCGCCGGCCGGCGTCACGGTTGCGAGATTGGCGCGGTCGGCCGCCCTGCCCGTCGGCTTTGGCTGCGACGCCGCGGGCGATGCCGAGGCGACCCGCGACGGCGCACCGGCGCGGCCGCTCAGTTCGGCGAGCGTCCATTTGTAGCGACCGTGGTTCGAGCTCGTGACGGTCACCGGACCGGCGCTCTTCACCTGCTGGAGCACCACTTCGATGCTCTTCAATGAATCCGCACCTTCGTATCGGGTACGGGCATACATCGCCACCCGGCGCGCAAAGCGCTCGTTCGCGGCCGAGTCCGCAGCGCGCGGCTGATCCAGGGTGATGGTGAGCTCGCGCCGCTCGTTCTCCTTGATGTTGACGCTTCCGCCGAACTGGCGCGCGACGTCCGCCGAGAACAGGAACATGTTCCTGAGCTGGGGGAAGAATTTCACGGCCATGCCGGCGCCTCCCACGACGAGGATGAACAGGCCGTAGAACGCCAGGCGGATGCTGCCGGTGCCCCCCACTTTTTCCGCGGATTCGCCTCGCGACACGAGATAGCGAACCTTCAGATACCAGGGCAGCGCGATGGGCCACGCGAGCGCCATCCATACGATCAAGCCGACGGGTGTCGCCAGCTGCGACGACGTGTACTTGGTGACCTTGAGCCGCAACGAGTCGGCGACGGCCCATAGCGCGAGAATGCCCGCCATGATGTAATACGGCTCCACGGGCGAATACTCCTGCGCCATATAGACGACCAGGAGCAGCGCGATGCTGAGTGGAATGCCGAACCGACGTCGCATGATGCCTCCGGGGGGTGTGCCAGCGCCTGTAGGACGGCGCTGCGGCCCACTATGCAACGTTGCGCAGCGACGTGCTAGTCCGAGCGCATCGCAATCAACGGGTCCACCGCCAGCGCGCGCCGCATCGGCACCAGGCACGCCATGACCGTGATCACAATGAGGAGCGCGACGCCACCGGAGTAGGCGATCGCGTCGGTCTGCTGCACGCCGTACAGCATGGATCCGAGCAGCTTGACCCCTGCGCGCGCCCCAATCAGCCCGAGCACGCCACCGAGACCCGCGAGCACGAGTCCCTGGCGCATGACCGACCGCGCCACGGTGCCACGCGACGCGCCGAGCGCGATCCGGATGCCGATCTCGCGGGTGCGCTGCGCGACGGTGTACGCGAGGACGCCGTACAGCCCGATCGCGGCGAGACCGACCGCCACCATGGTGAAGACCAGCAGCAGCAGCATGGTGAAGCGGGGACGCTCGATGGTCTTCATCATCGCGTCCTCGATGTTCGTGATGCGCGAGGGCGGCAGATGCTCGTCGATGCTCGACGCGACGCCCGCCAGCCGCTGCAGTACGGACGCTTCGCTGGTGGCCTTCACGATGAACGTGGGACGGAAAAAGCTGTTGCCCGCCGTGTACAGCATCGGCTCGCTGGTTTCCGCCAGCAGGCCTTCCGTCGCCGCGTCGTGTACCACGCCGACTATCGTCATCCAGTCGCCCTTCCCGTTGTAGACGATGCGGATGCGTTTCCCGAGCGGCGATTGCCCGGCAAACTTTTTCTTCGCCAGCCCTTCGTTGATGAGCACCTGGTGCGCGGCCGCGGACGTGTCGGTGAACGTCGTGCCTTCCACGAGCCGCAGCTGGAGCATGCGGAAGTAGTTCGCATCCACTCCGTTGAATCGGATGAAGGAGGTCGTGCCCGCCGGTGGATCCTGCTCGCCTTCCACCTGCAAGGCTCCGATCATCATCGCGGTCTGCGACGGTGCCGCGGCCGCGACGCTCATGTCCTCGATGCCGGGAAGGACGCCGACGCGCGACCGCAGCTGCGCGTAGAACGCGGCCTTCGCGGCGTCATTGTCATAACGATCCTCGGGGAGCGTGATGTCGATCGCGTACAGGCCCTTGGCGACGAATCCGGGATCCTTGGTCTGCAGCTGCATCACGCTGCGCATCAGCAGCGCGGCCCCGATGAGGAGCATCGTGCACAGCGCCATCTCGGTGATCACGAGAAACGACCGCGCCCGGCCGTGCGCCCGCGTCGCGGACGCGGACGTCGCGCCGGATTTCAGCGTTTCGTGCGTGGAATGCCGTGCGGCCTGCACGGCGCCGATCGTCCCGAATGCAATCGCGGCAAGAATACTCAGACCGATCGTCACCAGCAGCGTCAGTCCGTCCATCCGCGCCGCCGCGAGGTCCGCGAGATTCTCCGGTCGCGCGGCGATGAGCAGGCGCAGGCCCGCCCATCCAATGGCAAGTCCTCCCAGGCAGCCCGCGAGCGACAGGAGCACGCTTTCGGTAAGCAGCTGCCGGAACAGCCGTCGCCGGCCAGCGCCCAGCGCGGCCCGGATGGCCATCTCGCGCTCGCGCGTCGATGCCCGGGCGAGCAGCAGATGGGCGACGTTGGCGCACGCGATGAGCAGCACCAGCCCGACGGCGAAGGACAGCAGGATCAGCGAGTCCTTGAAGCTGAGCATGTCCTTCGGACGGGAGAGCTTCGCCTTGTAGTTCACGGTGCGCTTGGCCGCACGCTCCACGTCCACGTAGATGCGGTCCAGCTCGCGCTGACCCGCGTCGAGACTCACGCCCTCGCGCAGCCTCGCGATGGTAAAGGCACCGTGATCCTCCTTCGGGTAGAGGTCGAACGGCATCCACAGATCGACGTTGCCATTCAATGTCCTCGGCAGCTCGAGCGATGCCGGCAGCACGCCGATGATCGTTTCCACCTTGCCGTTCACGCGTATCGACTTGCCGATCACGTCGGTGGCGCTGCCGTACTCGCGACGCCATGGGCCTTCACTGAGCAGCACGACTGGCGCGCGTGACTTCACCTCATCGTCGGAGAACATGCGTCCGAGGATGGGCCGCTGCCCGGCGAACGCGAGAAACGACGGCAGCACCTCACCCACGTGCGCCACGGTCGGCTTGGCCCCAGCGCGCTCGAGCGTCACGTCCGTCGTGTAATACGGCTCGATGTCGTCGAAGCTGCGCGCGTTCTCCCTCCACCCGGCGACATGCCGCTCCATCGGCGTGATCACCACCGTCATCGACCCCTTCGCGCCACCCGAGCTCGGCTCCTGGAATACCGACACCACGCGGTCGGCGTGGGGATACGGGATCGGATTCAGGATCAGGTGGTTGACCACGCTGAACATCGCCGAGTTGGCTCCGATGCCGAGCGCGAGCGTGAGCACGGCGACGGCCGTCCAGCCTTTCTGGCGCCGCAGCGTACGTCCAGCGAAGCGAAGGTCCTGCAGCAGCGCGTCGAGCACGAGTGCGCGGGTCATCTTCCGGTCTCTCCGTGTAGCAATGGTGACGCATGCGCCGCGGGCAGCAGCGATGTCGCCGAGACGTCGCGCGGTTGCTGCGCGAGCGTCGGATTCGGACATGCCGCGCGCCATGAAATCGTGGACGCGCATCTCGATGTGAAAGCGCAGCTCGTCGTCGAGGTCCTCGACGCTGCGCGGGCCGAAGAAGCGCAGGTATCGACGTCCGGTCCGCGCGCGCTCGGCGCGCGGTGGGGGAGCGTCCTGCGGGTCGAACGTCATCGTCAGGCCGAGGCCGCCGCCGGTGCGATCTCGAGCACGCGGGTCACGGCGCGCGCGAAGCGCGACCACGAGTCGTGCGACGTCCGCAACTGCTTCTTGCCGGCCGCGGTGAGGCGGTAGAACTTCGCGCGCCGGTTGTTCTCGGTGATGCCCCAGTCCGCGACGATGAGACCGTTCTCCTCGAGCTTGTACAGCGCGGGATAGAGCGATCCCTCTTCCACCTGAAGCACATCCTCGGTGCACTGCTCGATCCAGCGCGCGATGCCATAACCATGCGCCGGTCCCCACGACAGCGTCTTGAGGATCATGAGATCGAGCGTGCCTTTGAGGAAGTCGAGGGGCTGATCGGCCATTGAGCTCTCTCACTTAGGTTGTCTAGGTATCATACTTAGGCTGCCTAAGGAAAAGCAAGGGTGCAATCCAGCGTGCGGTCCGCGGTTTGCGCCTGAGAGTTCCGACTCAGGAGGCATGATGCAGATCACAAGAGCTCCACGCGTTTTCGGGATGGCGGTCGCGACCGCCGCGCTCGCCGCGTGCTCCAACATGGGATCGCTGGGCAGCGTGCTCGGTTCCGTGCTCGGCGGCGGCGGCGGCAACCAGGTGGACGGTACCGTCCAGTCCGTCGACACGCGGAATCAGTCGCTCGCGCTCGCGCAGTCCAACGGCCAGAACGTGTCGCTGCAGTACGACAACAACACGCGCGTGCTGTATCAGAACCGCTCGTATTCCATCACGTCGCTCGATCCGGGTGACCAGGTGAGCGCGTACATCGAGCAGCTGCAGAACGGCGGCTACTACGCCGACTCCGTTGTCGTGGTGCAGCCCGTCAATGGATCCACCACGAACACCGGGACCGCCAACGTGCAGTCGCTGCAGGGCACGGTGCGCGAAGTGAACCGGAACAACGCCCAGTTCTCGATCGATGCGGGCAACGGCACGACGCTCACCGTCACCATGCCGTACAACGCGAACGCGGCGGACGTCAACCGATTCAACAGTCTCCGCGCAGGTGACTACGTCCGCTTCTACGGCGTGTACGTCACGAACTCGCGCGTCGAGCTGCGGCAGTTCTATTAGCCGGCGGAGGGATTCAGGCGGACGCCCGTCGGGCTCCGCCTGCGTCCTTCGACGTCCATCAGGAGCCCGCCGCGCCGACGCGCGGACGTGAGACTCACCTTGCCCCGCTCCCGAGGGGCCAGCCAACTTGCAAACGTCGGCAGGTGCACCTCACTCACGGTCGGGGGCTCGTTGATGCGTAGCGTTGCGGTGCGTTGGATGTTCGCCGGGATCACTCTCACCGCGACGGCGCTGCAGGCGCAGGATCCGTCGCTCTTCAGCGGCTTGCGATATCGCATGGTCGGTCCCAACCGCGGCGGTCGCTCCACCGCGGTGACCGGAGTCGCGTCGCAACCATTCACCTACTACATGGGCGTCGCCTCGGGCGGCGTGTGGAAGACCACCGACGCCGGACAGACCTGGTTCCCTATCTCCGACGGCAAGATCCCCGTCGGGTCGATCGGTGCCATCGAAGTGGCCGCCTCCGACCCCAACGTCGTGTACGTCGGTACCGGCTCGGACGACATCCGCAGCAACGTGTCCATCGGTCGCGGCATGTACAAGTCGCTCGACGGCGGGCAGAGCTGGAGCTTCATCGGCTTGCGCGACGTCGGCCAGATCGGCGCCGTGCGCGTGCATCCCGCGAATCCGGACATCGTCTTCGTCAGCGCCACCGGCAATCCGTTCAAGCCGAACGCCGAGCGTGGCGTGTATCGCACGCGCGACGGCGGCAAGACGTGGCAGCGTATTCTTTCCCTCTCGGACACCACGGGTGCATCCGACGTGGAGCTCCAGCCGGGCAACCCGAACGTGGTGTACGCGGTGATGTGGCGTGGGGCGCGGAAGCCGTGGACGATCATCAGCGGCGCCCGCGAGGGCGGCGTGTACAAGAGCACTGACGGCGGCGACAACTGGACGAAGCTCGGCGGCGGCCTGCCGACGGAGCTCGTCGGCAAGGGCAACCTCGCCGTCACGCCCGCGAATCCGAATCGCCTCTATCTATTGTATGAGGCGCGGCCCGGCGGCGGCTTGTATCGCTCCGACGATGCCGGTGTCACGTGGACGCTGGTCAACGCCACGGCAGGCATCATCCAGCGGCCGTTCTATTACACGACGATCGCCGCCGATCCGACCAACGCCGACGTCGTGTATGTCGGCGCGGAAGGCTTCTGGAAGAGCTCCGATGCGGGTCGGACGCTGCGCTCCTTCGCGGTGCCGCATGGCGACAATCACGACATGTGGATTTCGCCACGCGACGGCGACGTGATGATCCAGGCGAACGATGGCGGCGCCAACGTGTCGCTCAACGGCGGCCGTACCTGGAGCACGCAGTACAATCAGCCGACGGCCGAGATCTATCAGGTCTACACCGACAACCAGTTTCCGTATCGTCTGTACGGCGCGCAGCAGGACAACACGACGGTCATCGTGCCGAGTCTGCCGCTGAACAGCGGCCAGGCGGAGGAGTGGCGCGTGGGCCCGGGATGCGAGACGGGTCCGATCATTCCACACCCGGTGAATCCGGACACCGTGTATGGGTCGTGCAAGGGGCAGTTCTCGCGCATGAACCTGAAGACGGGCCAGGAAAAGCAGTATTGGGTCGGCGCGCAGTCGCTGTATGGCAACGTGCCTGCGGACCTGATCTACCGGTTCCAGCGTGTGTCGCCGATGGAGCTTTCGCCGTGGGATCCGAAGACGATCTACTATGGCTCGCAGTTCGTGCACCGCACGCGCGATGAAGGTGTGACGTGGACCCGCATCAGTCCCGATCTCACCGCGAACGATCCGAAGCTGCGCAATGCGATCTCCGGCGAGCCGATCACGCGCGACATGACGGGCGAGGAGGTGTACCCCACGCTCTACGCGATTCGTGAATCGCCGGTACGCCGCGGCGCCATCTGGACGGGATCGAACGACGGGCCGTTCCATGTATCGCGCGACAACGGCGTCACGTGGAGCGACGTCACGCCGAAGGATCTGCCGCCGGGCGGCCGCGTGGCGATGATCGAGCCGTCGCCGCACGCCGCGGGCGAAGCGTATTACGCTGTGTATCGCTATTTGCTGGGCGATTTCCAGCCGTACATATACAAGACGAGCGACTACGGCCGGACGTGGAAGCGGCTCACCACGGGAAACAACGGCATCGCGAGCGACAATCCGACGCGCGTCGTGCGCGAGGATCCGGATCGTCCCGGATTGCTCTACGCGGGGACGGAATTCGGGATGTTCATCTCGTTCGATGACGGAGCGACCTGGCGACCGTTCCAGCTCAACCTGCCGGTGGTGCCGATCAACGACATCAAGGTGTTCCACAAGGATCTGCTCGTCGCCACACAGGGGCGCTCGTTCTGGATCATGGACAACCTGACGCCGTTGCATCAGGCGGGACGCGCGACGGTGGCGGACGCGCGCAGCAATACAATCGCGACGATGCCGAAGATGGAGGTGTCGCCGGCGGTCACGATCTACAAGCTGACGACGACACTTTTCAGGCCGCGCGACGCATACCGGATGCGCTACTCGAGCGGCGGCGGATTCGGCCGCGGGCGCGGACCCGCGGCGCCACAATATCCGCCCGCCGGCGCGAACATCGACTATTACCTCGGCCAGACGCCGGCTGGACCGCTCACCATCGACATCCTGGATTCGGCCGGAACCGTAGTGCGCGCCTTCTCGAGCGCGACCGGCGCACCCGCGTCGGCGGGGGCCGGGGACGAAGACGACGATTTCCCACCACGCAGCCGGCCGGCGCCAAAGCTCCCCGTCGACGTGGGGCTGAACCGTTTCACCTGGGATATGCTGTATCCGGGACCGCGCGAAGGCAGCTCGGGAGAGCCGTCGAGCAATGGCCCCATGGCGCCTCCCGGCACCTACACGGTGCGCATGAACGTCGCTGGTCAGACGATGACGCAGCCACTGGTCCTGCGTATGGATCCGCGCGTGACGAAGGACGGCGTCACGCTCGCCGACGTGCGCGATCAATTCGAGCACAACCTGCGTGTCCGCGATCTGGTGAGCGAGGCGAATCGCGCCGCCACGCGTCTCCGTGCCGCGCTGAAGCAGGAACCCGACAGCGTACGCGCCCGCCTGCGACCGCTGGAGGCGACGTTGCTCACGCCACCGATCCGCTACAGCACACCCGGACTGCAGGCGCACATCGCGTATCTGTACAGCATGACGCTCGACGCGGATCAGCGCGTTGGGGCGGACGCGAAGGAGCGGTATACGGTGCTGCGGAGAGAACTCGATGCGTTCATCGGTCAACTGAATTCGGTGCTGGGCCCCGACACGTCCCCAAGATCTCTGACCGGGACGATTCCGCGAGATTGAACCACAGAGGCCCGGAACTCGCGACACGTTCAACCATGGCCGATAACCCGATCTCGCGGATCATCTCCGACATGTTCGCGATCGGTGCAGCGGCGCGCGACACGCTGATCGACGCCCTCCCGCATCGCCCCGACTGCGTGACGCTGTACCGCGGCTTCGGCGCTGCGGGACGGCTGATGATCATGGGACGCGCACTGCGCGACGACCCGCTCCCCGCCGCTGCGGCGTCGGACACCCCGTGGAAAAACCTCGTCGCCATGCTGCGTCGCGCCGACGCGAATCCGATTCCCCATGCGTCGATCCGTGTCGTGGCGGGCAACGTCGCACACGACTTCATCGCCGACGACGAAGGATTCTTCTCGGGCTGGATGGATGTCGCCGCGCCAGCGCGTGTCGACGACGAGTGGGTGCGGATCGGTGCCGATCTGCGCGAGCTGCCCCTGGCCGGCGGCCACGCGGATGGACGCGCCTACTATCCCGACGCGATGCCGGAGCAGCTCGTCGTCTCCGACATCGACGACACGGTGCTGCAGTCCCGGGTGACGCATCTGCTGCACGCCGTACGCACCATCGCGTTTGGCAATGCACGCACGCGCCTCCCTTTTCCCGGCGTCGCCGCATTCTATCGGGCGCTTCGTCGCGGACCTGCAGGCGACGGCCGCAATCCGTTGTTCTACGTCTCCAGCAGTCCGTGGAACTTGTACGACGTGATCTCCCAGTTTCTCGAGATCCAGGACATTCCAGCAGGCCCCATCATGCTGCGCGACGTGGACCTGTCGCTCGACGCGCTATCGTCCCGCCATCACCACATGCACAAGCGCGAGATGATCCGGCGCGTGCTCACGACGTATCCGGATGTGCCGGTAATCCTCATCGGCGACAGCAGCCAGCAGGACCCGGAGATCTATCGCGACACGGTGCGCGAGTACGCGGGTCGGGTGCGTGCAGTGTACATACGCAACGTCACGATGACCGACGAGCGCTCGCGCGCCATCCAGGCACTCGCGAACGAGATCCTCGATGCGGGATCGAGTCTCGTGCTCGCCGACGACACGCTCGCGGCCGCACGACACGCCGCGGAACACGGGTACATCGCCGAGGACAGCCTCGAGTCGATCGCCAGCGACAAGAGCGCCGACGAGGGTCGGACGGGCGGCAAGGTCGACGCCCCCGGTGCGCGCGACGCCGGCGACACGCCGACGCCGACGGTCGTGGTCGAAGAGAAACGCAGCTAGCTGCCGCTAGTGGCCGCGGACCCGCTGCCAGACGCCACCGGGCCCGCGCTCATACACGTACCATTGCCGCGGCGGCTCACGCGTCTCGGCGCATGCCTTCGTGTCGCAGATGGAAACGGTCACGCGACGTGCACCCCGCGTCCATGCATCGGGGCCGACGATCTGCGCCACGCGATCGGCCTGTCGTGCACGACCCGCTTCGTCGCTTTCCGGTACGCGCGTGGAGAAATGCACGTCCAGCCGCGCGCCACGCTGGCCCGGCGCCCGGTCGACGACGATACGATTGAGGATTGTCACCGTGTCCGCGTCGCCCAACGCCATCGGCTTGTCGACGTTGGGGTAATGTGGTGCCGAAGCCATCAATTGCTGCGCGCTTGCCGGCGCCGCCATGGCAACGAACGCTGCCGTAAGAAGGAGCAACTTCATGCGGGGATGAATCGCATGAAGCGTGCGAGACCGATGTCGAGCTCGCTCGCCGCAAGACGAGCGAGCGCATTGACTTCCGTCTCCTACGGCGCCGGCTTCGCGGCCAGGGAATCCGCTGAGCGCAGGAAGTCGCGCACCACGCGAATCATGGCGTCGGGATTGTCCCACGTCGTGAGGTGTGCGGCGTCCGGGATCACCTCGAGCCGAGCGCCGGGCGTGGCGGCCGCAAACCGTCGCACGTTCTCGGGCCCGGCTTCGTCGAACTCACCCACCGTGTACAGGGTCGGGACCTTCACGCTGCGTAGTTGCCGTGTGACGTCGTATGTGCGCAGCGTGCCCGTGACGCTGAACTCGCTCGGTCCCCACATGTAGCGGTATAACGTGCTGTTGAGCGTCTTCGTGAGGCTGTCGAGATCTTCCTGCACCGGACGAAGCATGACGTACTTCCCGTAGTACTCGTCCACAGCGGCCAGATAGTCCGGAGCGTCATAGTCGTGCGTCTTCTCGCGCTCGACGATCGCGGTCCTCGCTGAATCCGACAGCGTCTGCACGAGCTTCCCGGCTGTTTTCGCCCACGCCGCGCTGCTGATCACCGGACTGGCGAGCGTGAGGCTGGCGACGCGCTTCGGGTGCGCGCGGTAGTACTGGAACGCCAGCATCGTTCCCCACGAATGGCCGACGAGGTGCACCCTGTCGTAGCCGAGCGCCGCGCGGAGCGAGTCCAGCTCCGCGACAAAACGCTGGATCGTGAAAAGCGAAGTGTCGTTGACCGCGTCCGAATGACCCGATCCAAGCTGGTCGTACCGGATCACCGGACGATCGTCGCCGAGCGCCTCGAGCGGCTTCAGATAGTAGCTGCTCGCGCCGGGCCCTCCGTGAATCAGGATCACCGGCGTCGCCGAACCTGCACCGCTGCGGCGGTACCAGATGTTGCCGCCGACCACGGGCAACGTGGCTTCCGTGACCGACGCCGCCTCGGCACCGCTCTGCTCCACGGTCGCAGCCGGCGCGGCACCCCGGCTCATCCACTCCGCCGGAATCCAGCCGTTCGTGCGCGCGTTGAGGTAGGTGGCGCCCGCCCAGCACAGCACCACATACACCCAGATGCGTCCGAACTCCTTCCAGTTGTACGATCGGGTGACGAAATACACCTGCGACGCGAGGACGACTACTCCGGCGATCAGCATGCCGGTCCAGTGCATGAGACCGAGAAACACCGCGGGGCCGATGAGAAAGACCGCTCCCCAGGTGGAGCTCAATCGCAGCGCGCGGAACGCGACGTATATCACGCAGAGCGCGCCGATCACGTAGAGGGCCAGCTTCAGCGTGTCCAGCGACCACGTCACCATGTCAGTGTCTCCGTCTAATAATCCACGACTACACGGCTCGCGCGACCCTCGACCACGGTGCTGGTCTCGGAGAAGTCGTTCGTGAACCACACGATCACGTGCATGCCGCGCCGGATGGTCTCGAGTGGAACGAGCATGCCGGTGCGGTTGGTAATCTCCGTCGCGGGTGAGATCCAGATCTCCCCACGTCGCGTCTTCGTGAGCGATTCTTCCCGCGCGATGATCATCATCGACCGCACATCGGAGATGATGCCTATGAACTCGGCGCCCTCGGTGGACACCGGGCGAGATGGCAACGTACCTCCATGCCGGTGACACGCTGCTGCGGCACCGGCCAGCAGCACCACGCCGGCCCAGCGAACTCGATATCGACGCACCCGTGGGAATACCTTCACGCCGCTATTCTACCGCGCGGACCGCGGGGCCGCACGAGCATTGCGCGCGGTGCCGGGGCGTGAGAGCTTAGCGCCCGCATGGACAGCTCACGCGAAGCGCCTCCCCCGGCTTCCCCGCCATCCCCGCCGACTGCCCGACCCGCGTTCCGGACGCGCGGACGCGCCGGCCTGATTCTGCGCGATCTGCATTTCTGGGTGCCGGTGGTCGTACTGATTGGCGGCCTGCTCGTGCTCGCGTGGATGCGATGACGTCCGATCGCGTTCGCATTCTCCAGAGGCTCGGCATCGTCTGCGGACTCACCGCGGGCGCATGGCTGGGTGCAGCCGAGGCGCCCACGAAACTCGTCACCACGGGGTTGTCGCCGGTGGTGGTGTCGCTCAGCATGGTGATCGGCGTATTTCTGGCGCGCTGGAGCCTGCCGGCGCTGATCCAGGGCACCGCGCACGTGGGCGCGGACCTGCGGCAGGCCCCCCACCTGGTCGTCTGGGCGGTGCTCGCCGGCTGCCTGTGGTCCGTGGCGAACACGCTCACCATCTTCGCCGTTCGCGACGTTGGCCTGAGCATCGCGTTCCCGCTGTGGAACAGCAACAGCCTGCTCGGAATCTTCTGGGGCGTCACGCTCTTCAGCGAGCTGCACGGCGCCGAT
>DATFHG010000051.1:0-20823 GCA_035248725.1 Gemmatimonadaceae bacterium
CACGCTGATCGAGCTGCTGATCGTAATCGTCATCATCGGCATTCTCGCGGCGATCGCGATCCCGAAGTTCGCGAACACGAAGTCGAAGGCGTACATCACGGCCATGAAGTCGGACCTGCGTAACCTGGTCAGCGCCGAGGAATCGCTCTTCTCTGACTCCGCGCGCTACACCACCAACCTGACGTCGCTCGGCTTCAAGGCCTCGACGGGTGTGACCTCGCCGGTTGTCGTGACCTACCCGGGTGCCTGGGTTGCCACGAACAGCCACACGCAGCTCAGTGGTTCGGAGTGCGGTATTGGCGTGAACACGACCAATCCGACGGTTGGTACGGCGGGCGAAGGCGAGCCGGCCTGTAAGTAGTCGAGAGTTGTGAGCTGAGAGTCGCGAGACTTTCGGTGGCCGGGTCGGGCGAAAGCCCGACCCGGTTTCTTTTGTGCCGGCCGTCCCGTCATTCTTTTGCATCGCACATCCGCCTCGCGCCTCCCGCCTTCCGTGCCCGTGTCCTACCGCCAGCTCGACGCCGAACAGATCGTCCGCACGCTCGAGGAGCTCCGCGGCCGCATCGCGACGCGATTTCCGCAGGCCAACCTCCGCAAGCTGTGCGAGCAGGAGCTCGCCGTGGCGCACGAGGCGATTGCATGCGCCGAGTTTCTCCGCAAACCGCACCGGTCGTTGCGTGTGGGGGCGACGCTTGCCGTGGTGGTGCTGGTCGGCTTGCTGGTCGCGGTTGCCGGCATCACCCTCCACGCACCGGCGCAGATGAGCCTGTCGGATCTTGTGCAGACGTTCGAGGCCGGCGTGAACGACGTGGTCTTCTTCGGCATCGCGATCTTCTTCATCCTGAGCCTCGAGCGCCGGCTCAAGCGACGCCGCGCGCTCGTCGTGATCCACGAGCTGCGGAGCCTCGCCCACATCGTCGACATGCATCAGCTCACGAAGGATCCCGAGCGGCTGATGATGGGCGACGCCGGTGACACACCTGCTGCGTCCGACCGGCCACGTCCCACGACAGGCGCCGAACTGTCCAAGTATCTGGACTTCTGCAGTGAGCTGCTGTCGCTGGCCAGCAAGATCGCCGCGCTACTGGTGCAGCATTTCGACGACGCACAGGTGCTGGCGGCCGTGAACGAGATCGAGGACCTGACCACGGGACTGTCAGGCAAGATCTGGCAGAAGATCACGATCCTCGAGCGCGCGTCGCTCAACGCGCGCGTGTAGTTCGCCCTAGGGTTTCTTCGTCGGGATTTGCCGCTTCGGGTCGCGCGGGTTGATCTTGATGACGCTGTCGCGACCCAGATGCGTCGTGTCGCGCGCGGTTACGGCGGCGCCCGACTTCGTCTTCGTCGCCGTCGTCGCGGGCGACTTCGTTCGGGTGGACGCACCCGTCGACGCGACCGCAACGCTGTCGGGCGCCGCGACCACAGCCGGCTTCATGGTGTCGACGGACGCGACCGACGTGGTATCCGCCGCCGGTTTTCCGGTGGAGCAGGCGAGCGCGCCGAGCCCCATTCCTGCGACTGCCACCAGCACCGTTGCACGCATCAGCGAATCCTCCGGGCGACGATCCTGCCGTTCGTGAGCTGATACACCGTCGTGCGGGGGAGCTGTTCCCATTGTTGGTGCATCGCCATGGACGGAATCATCGACGTGCTTCCCGCGGCGCGCAGCGAACCGAGGGGCAGCTGGAAAGTGTCGAAATCGGCGTTGTTCACGACGTAGCCGAGGTCTGCCAGGCTGCCGACCGTGACTTTGCTCAGCGGGTTCGGGCTGTGATCGATGAACCCGGTCATGAGCTCGTTGCCGAAAACGCTCTCGCGCCAGTGACTGTCCGCGGTGCCGCTGCCGCCCGTGTTCTCGACGGGTACGGAGACCGCGCAGTTGATCGTACCACCAACGTCCTTGCACGCCTGGACGGCGGCTGGCCCCGTAAAGCGTGGATCGGCGGTGCCGGCGCCCTGGAGATCGCCGCGGTCGTCCCAGAATACGCCGAAGCCGAGAACGTGCATCATCTCGTGCGTGATCACTTCCTGCAGGCTTCCCGCACCCGTCACGGCGGCGATGTCGGCAGCGTCGAAGCTCATGTCGCCAACGGCGGGCATGGGCATCGGGTTCTGCGGGGTGCCGGCGTCACGCGTGAGACATGGTCCGGCCTGCGCGAGGATCTTGCCGGGGCCGTCGATGTCGCGAATCGACGCGTAGATGATGATGTCGTCGACGAGCTCATTGAACGGCGGCTGGCCGGAGACATTGCACGCGGTCGCCAGGTCGAAGTTCTGTCCCGTGGCATCGGCATCGATCACGTCGCCGGTGACGATCCCCATGATCCGCTGTGCTGCCTTGGTGAAGAGTGCCTGCTGATCGGCGGTCATCGGCGTGCCGAAGAAACGCACTTCGATCTTGTATGCCGTGGTCACCGTCCCCTGGATGTTGACGCTCACAGCGTCCGTCCCCGTGCCCGCGCTCGCCGTGATCACCTGCGGCTCGGCGCTCTTGCCGAACCTCCAGGTGGGCAGCGGCACCTGGCCATTCGCATCGGTCGTGTCCTTCAATACCGTGAGCGATCCGCCGCCCGCGGTCACGGCGAACGTCACTTCGGTGTTCGGCAGCGCGTGGCCCGCGGCATCCTTCACCGAGATCGTGATCGGCGACGTGACGTCCGTATTTGCGAGACCGTTGATGGTCGTCGTGCTGGACGGCGTCAGGGTCGCCGGTGGGCCGAGATGTGCGGGGCCGCCCCCGTCGCTGCAGGCGGTGAAAAGGGAGGCAAGCGCCGCGACAGCGCCGACGCGGATCAGGATGCGAGGTGTCATGGATGCGGGGAAATGCGCCAGGCAGCTGGCGTAGTTAACGGACGAGCGGTCTAGAACTACACAAAAGGCTCACGGTCGTTCACGCAAAGATTGAACTCGGGCGGTGCTCAACCGGTGACACACGTCACGGGGCCAGCACCCTAGCGACGCCGAATGAACTCTTCATGTGCCCGGGAGATCAGAGCGAGGGCACGGTCCCGCTCCGATGGCGTGTTCCAGTTCGTGTCGGCGCGAACGCGCTGACTCAGCAGATCGATCCATTTCAGGAAGTATTCGGCATCCGCGCCGCAGGCGCGCGGCGCGTCACCCATGGAAACGTAAACCGGGCTCGTGCTTGCGAACGGGTAGAGGTCCAGCACCGGGAGCCGGGGCGCGTCGGCATACCCGCGCACCAGATACCAGCCTGGTCGATCGACGTTCAGCACCACGGTCGTATCACGTCCGGGAATGAGTCGCGCGACCACGGTCCCGTTGCCAATGATCTCCAGATGATTCACGGGAACGTTGGACTGCATCGTCACCCGCGCGCGCAGCCGGTGGCGGCCGAACGGCAGACGCAGCTCGCTGCCCGCTTCGCGGCCGTCGAGAGTGAACGAGATCATGGGGGCGTTCGTCACGAACGTGCGCCCGGCCTTGATCGCTTGCAGCCACTGCGTGTGGTCCAGCACGGGACCCGACTTCGCGTACACTCGGACGAGTCCCGGCGGGCCGCGCAGCTGCGCGAAGTTCGGAAACGCATCCGTGCCAGCGGCCGCGGGAATCTTGAAGCCGCAGTTCAGGAGCTTGTACCAGATGTTGGACGTGATGAGATGATCGCTGTATCCCATCACTTCCATGTAGTCCACTTTGCCCAGAGCGACGTCGACGGGAAGCTCGTACGGCACGCCGCCCTGAACGACGGAGATGTCGGGCTCGGAGTCGAAGGGATGCACGTATCCCGCCAGCGCGCCCTGTTCATGCGCGAGGTCGAAGATCGCCGCGTTCGTCGGGAACAGGCTCGCGAATGCGGTGCCGTCGTAGCCGGCGTAATCGGGGAGCAGGTAATGATCGCGCGCGCCCAGCACGGCCGAATGGCCCCAGACGTTGCTCGTGTGGAACTCCTGTCCGTTGGCGATGATCAGGTCCCGCGCGGAATAGAGCAGCCCCGGTTTCCAGGTGGTGATGTCCGGAATCCGCTGCTCCTTGTTCACGGCGAGATTCTCGACGACGTGCAGCCCTTCGGCGCGCGCCTGCATCGCCAGATGCGCGGGTGTGTTGCGATACGAGCCGCCGTAATTCATGTGCACGTGCACGTCGCCACCCCACCATCCGCTCGCGGGCAGGTTCGCGAGTCGCGCGAGATTGATGCGCGCCGACGTCGTCTTTCCCGCGGTGACGTCGACGGTCACACCCGTGGTGCGCCACTCGGGACCATGCCACGCCTCCACTTGATACCGCCCCGGAGGCACCGAAAGCGTGTCCGCGCCATTCGAATGCCAATAGCCGTACTCGAAGCGCTGGGCGTCGCGCACGATGGCTTCGTCGGCGTGGCGCCAACGTGTGTCGGGCACAAAGAACCTTCCCGAAGCTCCCCGCACCGAGAGCCGCACGGGCAGGGCGCGACGCGTTGCGGAGTCGAGCACGGCAATCGCGATACGACCGGATGGCTCGCGATAGCGCCGCGTACGCGCGTCGATGCGGTCGCGCTTTCCCCCGGGAACCGTCACGGTCCACAACGCGGTGTTCCCGCTTTCGTTCGAGATGAATCCGATGCGGGTCATGTCCGGCGACCACCGCGGCGCCGTGACGTCGAAATCGCCGTAAGTCAGCTGCATCGGGTCCGCGGGCTCACTTCGTGTGAGCCACAGCTGATTCCACTGGCCGCCATGGTAGCTGGAAAAGACGACGCGCTTCCCATCCCGCGCCCAATCGGGGCGCGCACGCCACGCGGTCTCTTCATAGTACAGCTCGCGCATCGGCGCTCCGGGGCGCGCCTCCATGCGCCACAGCCCACCCGTTCCATATATATGGCCGCGGTTCGACACGACGATCAGCTCGTGCCCGTCCGGTGACCAGGTGGGGGACAGGTAGTGGTCCCACGCGCTGTAGTAATACCGCGGCAGTCCGCTGTTCTTGTCGTCCGTGATGCGCGTGACGGAGTCGACGCGCGCGTTGGCGAACTTCGCGACGAATACGTGCCAGCGCCTGTTGTATGCCGTGGAGACGAACGCGATGCGCTTGCCGTCGGGTGACCAGCGCGCGTCGACGTTCACATTCCCGTCGTCGATCAGGGGGCGCGTCTCCCCCGTCGGCAGGTCCAGCAGCATGAGCGCGAGCGACTTTCCATCGTAGGCCGCATACAGGACGGAGCGACCGTCCGGGGACCAGTCGGGTTGAAAGTCGTACGTGTCGCCCGCGGTGAGCTGCGTGGCGACGGTGGTCCCCAGTCGCTGACGCCACAGCGATCCCTGCATCGAGTAGATGACCTCGTGGCCGTCAGGCGACCAGGCGAACGAGCTGGGGCCGCTCGTCACCTGCGGCACATACATCTCGCGCCAGTAGTAGCCGTGCGGGACGTTGACCTGCGACAGCGGAGCTTCTCGACGCTGCGCGTGCGCCGACTGCCACCCAAGGGCAGCGAGAGCGACAAGCGCAGCGGCGAATGCGCGACACGTCATGCTTTTCGAAGGCGGCGGAGTGCGGTGAGCATGCTTGGAGACGGCGGCGCAACTTCGCTCAACGGTGCGGCGACGCGGAGATCCCAGCCCACGCCGGCGCGCACCTCGTCCACGGATACGCCGGCGTACAGCGCCGAGAGCACCAGCTCATGGCGCCCGGCGTCGCGGTCGAAGATGCACTTGTCCGTGATGACGCGGGTCACGCGTCGCCCCGGGCTGGTGATGAAGTCCACACGCTCCGGGAACGCGCGCTTGTCCAGCGACGTGACGACGATGACGCGCTTCGCATGTGCGGCGATCTCCGCGGCGCCGCCGCTGCCGGGAAGGCGCACCTTCGGTGCGTCGTACCGTCCGACGATCGTCGTGTTGATGTTTCCCGCCCGATCGATTTGCGCGGCGCCCAGAAAGCCGACGTCGATGTGGCCGCGCTGGAGTATCAGCTGAAAGACGTCCGCCATCGGCGCCACCATCAGCGCACCCGTAACGAGTGCGGGATCGCCGATGGAGAGGGGAATGCGTTGAGGGCGCGTACCGACGGTGCCGGACTCATAGATCAGTTGCAGGTTGGGCGCGTGCATCGCGCGGGCGAGATTGCACGCGAGGCTCGGCAGCCCGATGCCGACGAAGACGACGTCGCCGTCGCGAAGCTCGCTGGCGGCGACGCATACCATGACGTCGCGATGGTCGATCGCCGCGTCAGAAGCCGTAATCGACGCCATCGCAGCGGTGGGGCTCCGGTGTCAGCCGTTCGCGGAGCTGTGGCAATCGGTCCACGTACTCGTGTCGGTCGCGGAGGCCAAACACGAACTCGTCGAGGTATTGGTCGAGGCGCGCCGCGTCCTTCGAGATCTCCTCCCACTCGACGTAGAACGCATTGTCACGGTCGTAGTAGCCCTGCACGTAGCTCGGGTGCGCGCCCCATGGCTCGTGCACCACGGCGTTCACGATCATCCCCGGAATCAGCGTGCGGTTGGGATCGGAGCGGATGACGTCTTCGTCGACCAGTTCTTCGACCACGACGACCACCCGCTTCGCGGCGAATGCCGCCTCCTTCTGCACTCCGGTAATTCCCCAGACCTGGGCATTGCCCGCGCGGTCGGCGCGTTGCGCGTGCACGATCGTGACGTCGGGCGTGAGCGCCGGCACCGCGGCGAGCGTCTCGCCCGTGAAGGGGCACGTGACGCGGCGAATGCGGTCGTTCACCTGCGGGAGACTCGTATCCTCGTAGGTGCGCAGGGGCCAGAAGGGCAGGCCGGCCGCGCCGGCAGAGAACCGTGCGACCATCCCGAAGTGCGAGTACTCCTCGATCTCGAGGGGTCGCTCTTTCTTCTCCACGGCGCGTCGAAACGCGTGCAGGGAGCCGGCGCCGGGATTGCCTGCCCACGAGAACACCAGGCGCTTCACGCAACCGGCGGCAATCATCTGGTCGGCGACGAGATCGGGTGTGAGCCGGCACAGCGTGAGGTTGCGTCGCCGCTGGCGGATGATCTCGTGCGCGGCGGCAAAGCAGATGAGATGCGTGAACCCCTCGATCGCGATGGTGTCACCGTCGTGCACGTGCGCGGCGATCGCGTCGTGCATGGACACCACCTTGCCGCCGCGTTCAGTCACTCAGCAGCTCGCCTATGGTCGTCAGCGCGATGTCGATGTCCTCTTCGTCGATCATCAGGGGCGGAGCAAGGCGAATGGAGCTTTTCCCGGCCCCGAGCAGGAGGACGCCCTTCTTGAACGCAGCCAGCACCACGCGCTTCACGAGCGCGGGATCGTTGAGCTCCACGCCGACCATGAGACCGCGACCGCGCACGTCGGTGATCGTCTTCGTGCGGCTTTGCAGATCGCGCGCCTTCGTCATGAGAATGTCTCCCATCGCACGGGCATTCTTCATGTACTCCTTTTCCACCAGGTCGAGCGTCGCGAGCGCGGCGGCGCAGCACACCGGGTTGCCGCCGAACGTGGATCCGTGCGCACCGGGCTTCCACTTCATGAGATCCGCGCGCGCGATGATCGCGCCAAGGGGCATACCGCTCGCGAGGCCCTTTGCGGCGATGAGAATGTCAGGGACGACGTTCTCGTGCTGGCATGCCCACCACTTGCCGGTGCGTCCCACGCCGCTCTGCACCTCATCCATGATGAGCAGCATGCCATGCTCGTCGCACATGGCGCGCAGCCTCGCGAGAAATCCCTTGGGCGGCACGACGTAGCCCCCCTCGCCCTGGATCGGCTCGACGACGATCGCGGCGACATCGCGCGGATCCAGACGGCGTACGAAGAGGTGCTGCTCGATCCAGTCCGCGTCGCCGTACGGTGCGTGATACACCTCCGGCAGGAAAGGCCCGAATCCGCCGCGCTGCGTGTACTTGCTGTTCGTGAGACTCAGCGAGCCGTACGTCCGGCCGTGAAATGACCCTTCGAACGCGATGAACGCGGTGCGACGCGTGGCGTACCGCGCCAGCTTCAACGCGCCTTCCACGGCCTCGGTGCCCGAGTTGCTGAGAAAGACCTTCTTGGGCTCCTTGCCAGGTGCGATGCGCGCGAGCCGCTCCGGAAGCGCCGCGAACGACTCGTAGTAGAAGTCGCCGCCGCAGATGTGGAGGAACTTCGAAGCCGCCGTCTGGATGGCCTGGACCACTTTTGGATGGGTATGACCGGTGGACGCCACGGCGATCCCCGCCATGAAATCCAGGTAGCGGTTGCCATCCACGTCCTCGATCATCGCGCCTTCGCCGCGCGACACCACCAGCGGGTATTCCTTGAGATAGCAGGTCGCCGTGGTCGCGCGATCGCGCTCGATGATCGCCTTCGCTTTCGGTCCGGGCGGTGCGGCGATGATCTTCGGGTAGGGTTTCGTCATTGGTCGGCGGATAACATGGCTGATCTCGGCAGCACCGGCAAAACCAGGAATGAAGGCGCGCCACCGCCGACATACACGGTGATGTGCGCCGTGCGTGTACGGAGACTCCGCGACTCGGGATCGCCCGTGTTCAGGTTGCGCGAAAAGTCCGGGAAGAAGGATGGCAGCAGCACCACGCGAATGCGGTGGCCGCGTAGAAAGGTGTTGCCCGTGAACAGATCCGACAGTTGCACGTCATACGGCCGTCCGGTCCGCAGCAGGTCTCGTTTCCCGTTGCGATGACTGAGGCGCAACGCCTCGAGTCCGGGGCTCATGAGATTGAACGCCGTGCCATCCGGGGCGACGTCGAACACCATGATCCAGAGATCCGTGTCGCGTGAATCGATCCTCACCGAAACGTGCGCGTCGATCGCCCCGACGACGGTGAGGTCGGCGTCCAACGGCTGCGTCTCGAACGTGACGGTGCCAGGTGTGTTGACGAGATCCCGATAGTCGTGCGCCCCGGGCGTCCCTGCGTACGCGTCGCGGACGGGGTGCAGCGGGTCCGACACGATGACCGCCGTATCGGCACGCTCTGCTTGCGCGCGCGCGAGCGCGCCCGCTGGCTGGAAGTAGAGCGTTTCAGCTTGCGTGCCCGGTACGGGCCAGCGATCCGACGTGAGCCAGCGATTGGAACCGAGAACAAAAAAACGAACCGCCTTCTCGTGCTCGACGCCGTTGTCGAGACCACGCACGTAGTGGTCCATCCAGCGCAGCACCGTCTCGTCGTAATCGATTCCGCCATCCGGTCCGTACGCGCGTTCGCCGACGGACGTGCGGCCGCTCCGCGGCACTCCGTGCGGCCACGGGCCGAGAATCAGCGCGGTGCGCGCCGCGCTGTCTCCGCGCGTCGCGACGAGGCCCGCGTAATTCGTTGTCGCGCCGTGCGGCCCGTACGCATCATCGTACCAGGCGGAAAAATTCAGCACCGCCGCGGACGTGCTCGCGTATTTGTTCGTGAGGTCGGCCCAATCCCACCACGGGTCGTATGCGGGGTGACGGAGCCACTCGTAGTACCACGGCGCGATGTAGTCCAGATGCGGTACCGCGCTGAGAGGCAGGGCGGAGAGCATCTCGGTCTTCACGCTGTCCCACGGAAGGCCCGCCGGCTGACCCAGCCGGCGCCAGCGATCGGGCGCGATGTTCTCCCAGATCCACGACAGCCACGAGAGGTCCCAGATGCCGTTCGAGTACCAGAACTGCATCGGCGACGCGAACGTCATGGCAGGTACCATGGCTTTCAGATGCGGCGGATTCTGCACCGCCGCGAGCCACTGCACCGCACCCGGGTACGAGAGCCCGAACGTGCCGACAGCACCGTTGGACCATGGCTGTGCCGCGGCCCACTCGATCGTGTCATAGCCATCGTTGCCTTCCTGCTGATATGGCAGGAACTCCCCGGCCGATGCATAGCGCCCGCGAACATCCTGCAGCACCACGACGTAACCGCGCCGGACGGCCTTGCGCGCGGTCATCTGCGCTGGCCCGGGCACATGCTTGCCATACGGCGTTCGATATACGAGCACCGGATACTTTCCTTCGCTCCTCGGGCGCCAGACGTCGGCGCGCAGCACCACGCCGTCGCGCATCGGCACGGCGACGTTGGTGTCCACGACGACGGCGGTATCCTGGCCGCGCAACGGCAGGGTTATCGCGACGCACAGAGACGCGACCGCGAGTCTCATGCGCGTACCGCGAGCTGCTTCACCGTCTCCGTGATGGCCGTCGCCAGTCGATCCACGATCGTATCGACCTCCTCCTCCGTGACGACGAACGGCGGCGCGAGCATGACGAGATCTCCCTCCGTCCCGTCCACGTGGCCCACATTGGGCCAGATCACGAGCCCGTTGTCGAGCGCGACACGTGTGAGCGTCTCCGCCACGTGGGCCGACCGCGGGAATGGCGTGCGCGACGCCGAGTCCTCCACGAGCTCCACGCCGGCCAGCAGGCCGCGTCCGTCGATGGCGCCGACGTTCGCGAGGCCGCGCAGCTCCGCCAGGCGTCGATGCAGCGTCGTTCCCATCTCGGCGCAGCGGTCGATGAGCTTGTGGCGTGCCAGATAGCGCAGCGTGGCTGTACCCGCGGCACACGACACGGCGTGGTGCGAGAACGTCTGGGCGTGGTTCAGACCGCCCGAGCCCGCGGCGAACACGTCGACGATTCGTGTCGGCGCCACGACCGCGGCGAGCGGCGCACAACCCGCCGCGATGCCCTTGCCGAGAATCTGCAGATCGGGGACGACGCCATCCGGTTCGAGCGACGACCAGGTTCCCGTGCGCCCCGCGCCGACGAGAATCTCGTCCGCCACGAACAGGATGTCATTGCGCGCGCACAGCTCCCGTGTGTGTCGCAGGTAGCCCCGCGGCGGCACGCGCGCACCGGTGGACGAGCCACCGACCGGTTCGAGGATGAAGGCGGCAATGTTCTCCGCGCCGTGCTCGGCGATCGCGCGCTCGAGCGCATCGCCGTCGTACGCCGGCACGCGAATCATGTCCACGAGCCAGCCCTTGTACTGCGTCTTGTAGTGCTCGCGCGCGGATGCCGACAATGCGAGCAGCGTGTTGCCGTGGTAGCCCGGTGTCAGCGCGATGATCCGCTGCTTCGACATGCGACCCAGCTCCGCCCAGTACTGTCGCGCAAGCTTGAGCGCGGCCTCGACGGCGTCCGAGCCGCTGGACAACGGATAGACGCGGTCGAGATCACCGGGAGAGCGCTCCGCCACCGCGGCCGCGAACTCCTCGACCGCCGCATGCGTCAGCGTCATCCCGCTGACGTACGCGAGCCGGCGCGCCTGGTCCGCCATCGCATCCCCGATCTCGGCGACGCCGTGACCGAGGTTGCTCACGAACGCGCCTCCGCACGCATCGAGATACTTCCTGCCCTGGTCGTCGTAGAGCCACGACCCCTTGCCATGCGTGATGCGCGGATATTCCCAGCGCAGCTTGCGGAGGAAGACGTGCGTATCCGGGTAGTGCATCCCGCGAAGGTACGCGGGTGATTCGCGCGAGGCGAGAGTTGACGCCATAATGCAGGCCATGCGATTCCGCCTCACACGGCTGTTGGCGGCGACGGTGGTTCTCGGATGCGGCGATCGGACCGGCCAGCATGGAGCGGCGGTGCAAAGCGGCTCCGTGGCGTCGTCGGCCGCTGCCTTCGATGCGGGGAGCTGGCGCCCACCGGCCGACTCGGAGATGCCGCGCGACTCGCTCGGCGCATCGGTCCGGCGTGGCCTCGCCCTCATCATGCACACGCACGACAGCCTTCCGGCGTACGCGCCTGGCAGCATCAGCTGCACGAACTGCCACATGAACGGCGGGCGCAATCCGGAGTCGGCCCCGCTCGCCGGCGCGCATGCACGCTTTCCCAAGTACCTCGAGCGCGCGGGCGCGGTGATCGACCTGGCGGATCGCGTGAACTACTGCTTCACGCGCAGTCTCGCGGGCACACGCTTACCCGTCGACAGCCGCGAGATGCACGACATCCTCGCCTATCTGGCGTGGCTGTCACGCGGCGTCCCTGTGGGTGAAGGGACGAAGCTCGCCGGAGCGACGGGCCTTCCACCGATCGAAGAGCTCGAGGGCGATACCACGCGCGGCCGCGCGGTCTACGCGACGAAATGCGCGGCGTGTCATCAAGCAGACGGGAGCGGCAATCCCGCCATCCCACCCGGCGTGCCGGCGCTCTGGGGACCGCGATCGTTCAGCGTCGGCGCGTCGATGGCGCGCCGCAGCAAGGCGATGTCGTTCATCTGGCACAACATGCCATGGGGAGCGGGGAAGACCCTCGCCAAACAGGAAGCGGCGGACGTAGCGGCGTACGTGACGTCGCGTCCGCGCCCCGACTCGCCGGGCAAGAGCAGTGATTGGCCGTCGGGCGGCGCTCCGAAGGATGCGCCGTACGACACGCACGGACACGTCGCGTTCAAGCCGCCGCCGCTCCTTCCACGTCACAATCCTGAGGGAGCCCTGGTTCCCGCGCCGGTCTCGGTGTCTCGCCGTCGGTGATGTTCGTTGTCAGACGGAGAGGGATTCGTTACGCCCACGTACGAAATCCCCTCTGGCGCAATCGCGTCGTCTGTCGCATTCATGAACCGGACGCGAGGAGCGCGCGAAGGAGAAGGAGGCGGGAATGCCGGTCATCGACAAGCGGGAATCGCAGCAGGTGTACGTTCGCAGTCTCCCAGGCGGCGGCTACGTGTCGATTGAGGTGCGACCGGTGCGTTCGGTCCTCGGCCAGCGCCGCTACCTCGGTGAGCTGATCGTGGAGCAACGACTGGAGGCGAGCCGGCGGGAAGGCCACATCGCGCCTGCTGTGGCGCACGTCGAAGGCGAGAGCATCGCGGCGGTGCTGCACGAGCTGTATCCGCTCGCCCAGTCGAACACCGCCGTGGCGAACAGCGTCCTCACCCGACGGAAGAGCATCGGCAAGTAGGGTTCGCCAATCAGAACCGCGCTTTCAGTCCGAGCATCAGTGTCCGGCCGGGTACAATGGTGATCGAGTCCGGCTCGCCGCGCTGATAGTTGAGCAGGTTCTCTCCGTTCAGCGTCAACAGCGTTCCGTGCCACACGTCGTACGCAATCGAAGCCCGCAAGCGACTGGCGCCAGGGTAGCGCGCCCAGAATTGCCGCAGCTTGTCACCGGTGAGGTTGGCCGGATCGCCTCCCGCGGCGATGAGGGCCTGCGCAATGCCGAGGCGGTCGTAATTGATCCAGTCCCAGGCGCGCGCGACCGTCGTCGATGCCTGCAGTCGCGTTCCCGACGTCCACGCAGCCGTGAGACTCGCCGTGCGTTTCGGCACCGCGAGCATGCGATCACCGGGTCTCAGGTCGCCGGTATACCCGACCGCGAGCTGTCGAACGACGCTGTTCACCAGGGAGCCCGCGCCGGTGATTGACAGTTGTCGCACGCTCAGCGAGGCCTGCGCCTCCCAGCCGCGATTCGTGATTTCACCGACATTCTGCAGCTGGTAGCCGTACTCGGCGTGGCGTCCCGGCCCACCGCTGTTCGTGGAGTCGAGAAACATCACGGTCGTCTGGATGAGTCCGGACGCCAGCTGGTCGAATCGCGTGACGTGAACGCCAAGCAGGCGGCCGAGCAATACGTCGACCCCCGCCTCCGTGCCCGCCTGTTTCTCCGGCTCGAGGTTGGCGTTGGCGATCGAATGACGCCATTCGTGCGTGACGACGTTGGCGCCGGTGTGCGGAGCGCGGATTCCTTTGCCATATGCGGCGCGCAGCTTCACGGTAAAAGGGCCCGCATCGCGCACGAATGAGGCGCCGAGCATCGGCAGCGCCGCGTCCTGGGAAATGCCACGCGTATCATTGAGGTGCTCGCCGCGCAGCCCGGCGGTCAGGTACACCGACTCGTGGAACGCGGCGCTCACCTGGGCGCTGACTCCTGTGTTCGTGCCCCAACCCACGACCCATTGTGCCGGTCCACCGGCGTTGTTGTCGCCGGGCTGGTTGCCGGAGGTCGGCTGAATGGACGCGGCCGTACGGTCCCGCAACAGCGAATTCTCGATCGCAAGCGTGACCGTCGCGCCCGCGGTGGCAGGATCGCCGACGTACGTGACGCCGCTCGCGCGCATGGACACGCGCGTCGCAGATCCACTGGCGTCACGCAGCGCGGTGTCCGCCGCCGAGGGAATCGGTGTCAGATCGTTCGAGATGTTCGAGAGGCTGTAGCCATCCACGCCTCCCGTCATCGTGTACGTCCAGCGTTCCGCTGGCATGACGGTGAGTGTCGCGCCGGCGGCATACATCCGCAGCAGCTGCGGCGCGGAATCGGCGTCGAACTGCTCCGGGTTGAGTCGCACCAGCAACGGATTCGGCGCCACGCCGGCATTTTTCGCCTGAAAGCGCGCGGTCGCAGTGAACGTGTGATGCGCGCCCACGATTCGCGCGTCTCCGAGCGTCTGCAGCTCGCGACTGTACGCCTGCGGGATGTAGCCACCGGCCGTCGAGACGCCAACCGTCACGCCGCCGGAATTGAGGTTGGATCCACCGCGAAAGGTGAGGGCGTGCTCCTGCATCGGCACGGATCCCGGAGCATACGCGGACATGGCGTAGCCGGCCTGCGTGCGCAGCAGCGCGTGTGTCCCATCCGCGCCCGTTCCATCGTGACGCGAGACGACGTTGACCACGCCGCTGATCGCATCGGATCCGTACAGCGCGGCGCCCTGCGGTCCGCGAATCACCTCGACGCGGTCCACGAGCTCGGGTGTGATTTGCGTGAAGAGCAGCGGGTTCGCGACCTCGATGCCGTCGACATACACCTTCGGATACGACAGACCGAATGAGGAAGCACCACGAATGCTTCCGTACCGGGCCATGATCGTCGCCGGCGCCTGCTCCCAGACCCACACGCCGGGCACCGATCCGTCCAGCACCTTCGACAGCGCCGTCTCGTCGCGGCGCTCCGCGTCGCGGCCGCGCACGATGTCGAGCGCCACCGGCAACGGCCGCTCGGACGCGCCGAGCACGCTGCCCGTGACGACGATGCGGTCGAGCACCGCCGCGGGGCGCACGAGTGTGTCGGGCGCGCTGGCCGGTCGCGGCGTAAGCACGACGAGATCGGCCGCCACGGCCACAGGCTGCACCGGCAGGTCGCGGAGCATCTCGTCCAGGATCTGGTCGACCGTCGCGGAGTCGTGCGAAACGCTCACGCGGCGGTCGAGAGGAATGTTCTCGGCGCTGTACGAGATCCGGATGGCGGCGATGGCGGCGACGCGATCGAGCGCATCGCGCAACGCGGTGTCCCGGACGTGTACCGTCACTCGCTTCTCGAGTGGGCTCGTCGTCTGGCAACCGGCGACCGCCGGAAACCAGGAGAGCAGCGCTACGAGCAGCAGCGCTGCAGGCTTCATCTGCCGCCAGCGCGACCGCGAAAGTAGGCCGTGTCTCCGCGACGCTCGACGCGCGCGCCGAGCGCGAGGCCCAACACATCGAGCACACGCGCGGCGCTCTCGTTCGTGAACGCGCCGGTGAAATGCCGGCGCAGCAGAGCAGTGTCGGTCACCCGCACTTCTACGCCGTACCACCGCTTCAGGTCCGCGGCGACGTCCTGCATCGAGGCATCCCGAAAGACCAGCTTGCCCGTGGTCCACGCCAGATCCTCCGCGGTCGCAGCACCACGCTGCGCCGCGAGGCGGGCACCCTCCAGCATCCCGACGTCGCCGCGACCGAGTTGTACGCTGTCGCTTCCCGCATGGACCTGAACCGCCCCTTCGCTTACCACGACACGGACGTGGGCGCCGTCGTCGTCATGCACCGAGAACGCCGTGCCGACGTCGCGGATGACGGCAACACCTGTGCGCACCGTGAACGGCTTCGCGGCATCATGCATGACCCGGAAGAACGCCTCGCCCGTGAGGGACACATTGCGTCCCTCCACGCTGATGCGCGACGCCGGGCCGAGCATGACTTCGGTGCCATCGGCGAGCCGCACCGTACTGCGCTCGCCCACTCCCGTGGCATGCACCGTCGCGGCGACCCCCGAACCCTCGTCCACGCCGCGACGATGGCGGAAGGTGACGCCGAGCGCGATCAGAATGACAGCGGCCGCGCCGAGCGCGAACTGCCGCCCACGCGCCGCACGCGCGAACGCGCTACGGTGCGAGGGCGGGGAGGTGCCGGCGCGCATGTGCGCCTTCACTCGACGCAGCGCGGCTTCGACATCGACCTCCGGCCGTTGGCTCGCGTTGACGGCCGCGCCTTCCAGCGCGTTCAGGAGCGCGGCATCCGACGGATGCTCCGCGAGCAGGCGTCGCACCTCCGCCGCTTCGTCGGCCGACGACTCGCCGGCGACGTAGCGACCGAGCTTCTCCCAGTAGTCCGGAGACGGTGGCGGCGAGGGCTGATGGAGGTTCATCTGACGCTGCTCATATATGGTATAGACACGGCTGGGGTCAAAACCCCTATTCCCGCGCTACCAGCGCCATTTAGCTTCGCCAGCCATGGAAGACGGCGACCTCCTCCAGCGGATTCGGGCGGGCGACGAGGTTGCCTACGAGACGGCTTTTCGCGCCTGGTATCCGGTGCTCGTTCGTGTCGCAGGCGCTCTTTTGCGCGATTCGGACTCCGCCGAAGAGGTGGCTCAGGAAGTCATGCTCGAGCTGTGGCGCCGACGATCGGTCATGGCCCCGGACGTCTCGCTTCGCGCCTATCTGCTTCGATCGGTTCGCAATCGGTCACTGAACTACCTGCGACACCTTCGCGTGCGTCGCGATACGGAAGCCGACGTCGAGGCGACGTATTCGGCGCCGCTCAGCGCGGACCAGCCCAGCGCCGGCACGGAGTTGGCGCAGGCGCTGGAGCACGCGATCGCGGCATTGCCTCCGCGCTGCCGCGAGGTGTTTCAGTTGAGTCGCGTGCACGGCCTCAGGTATTCCGAGATCGCGGAATCGCTCGGCATCTCCGAGAAAACCGTCGAGGCACAGATGGGAAAGGCGTTGAAGATCATGCGCGAGCGCCTGGCGGCGTGGCTGTGACCTGAACGGCGCCGCAGGCCGCGATGCGATTATCGCGGCGAGATCTCGATGCCCAGGGGCACGTCACGCCATCCCTTGTGTCGGAGTGTCAGCTCGCCACGTTCGCGCACGCCGAACTGACGCGAGATGCCGCCGTCGAGCATCAGCGCGCGCCAGCAGCCGAGGCTCCCCATGATCGCCGCCATCTCCGGTGCGGTAGTGCCGAATGGCAACTCGGGGACGCGCCCGTCGAGCGCGTCGAAACGCGTGATCGCGGCGAGCAGCTGGCCCGACTTCGTCGTGCAGATCGCCAGTCGTCCGTCACGGTGCGCCAGGTTGGCTCCGTGCCCTTCGACGCGCAGCGCCAGCGGAACCGCGCCGTCGACCAGCGCTACGGGATACGATTGCAGCGCGTACGCGATCGGGCTGTGCTCGTGCCGTGCGGCGACGATCTCGTCTCGCGTCAGCAAGAAAGCGCCGCCGGCGGTGTCCACGACGAGTGCCATCGCCAGCGGTCGGAGCTCCGGCGCCTGCCGCTCGGTGCCGTTCACGACGAGCCATCCCCAGGGACGATTCACGGTGTGGAACTGGCCGCCATTCATTGCGACGACGGCTCCGCCGGACATGGAGTCGATATTCCACGCCGACCGGCCGATCCCGCGCTGCGGCACGAAGGTGATGCGCGCCGTGCGCGGCGCGACGCGCGCCACCACCAGCCGGAGCCGCCACGCTTCGCCGCTGCCGGACAGCTGCAGCGCGCCGACGTCTACGCCGGGACCGATAGACCGCCACGGGATGAGCGTCGCCAGCAGGTGATCCGCGTCGGTGTACCGCTCCGGCGCTCGCTCGGAATTCCACCACTCCATCCACTGCGAGTCGCGCCGAACGAAGAGGGCGGACGGAGGAAGTCCGCCCGCCCTCGGAGACTGCCGAGACGTGGTGATAGCGACCAGGATCGCCGCGACGGCGATCCCGGCCACCCGTGCTACCATCGCGTGTTGTCGATCGCGCGCTTCAGCGTCGGAAGCCGCGGCTTCATCAGGGCAACTTCGCCCGCCGTAAACACGTACGCGGAGTAACTGCTCTGGGACGACTCGTCCTGGAGCATCACGAACGCGCGCACGCGCTCGAGCAACATGCCGAAGTCACTCTCCGACAGGCCGCTCGCCTTGATCGCCACCTGGTGGTACCGATCGTTGTAGGCGTCGAGGCTGTCCTCGGGAACCATCTTGCCGCGGCGCGTGGTGCTGTCGCGGACGGCCTGCGCGTTCGCCGCGTCGATTCCCCTGACGAGCTTGTCCAGGTCGGCGGACGTGATTGCCGCAACGCCCGTCGGCGCCGTGGCCACGCCGGGACTCGAGGCCGCTGGCGCCGCAGACGGTGTCGGCGGTGCGCTGGCCGCAGGCGCACCGGGCTTCATGACACCGAGCTCGCTCTTCGCGCCGGTGCCGCGGCCGATCAATTCCATCGTGTAGCGCGCTTTCCGATCGTTGTCCGAGGCGGTGAACTTCACCCATCCGCCCGGCGCTGTCTGATCCAGCCACCAGTCGAGCGAGCCGCCGCCCTGACCGAAGCGAACGTGCTTGGCCTTGAACGTTCCCGCGGGCGTCTTCACGTCTTCGACGCCGACCGTTGCGCCGTCGATGCTCTCCTGCGTCGGCTTCATGCCGAACGAGCCGGTCATGTTCCACATCGCGTACTGCTGCGGGACCATCAGCTCCTGCGCGTCCGGATTGCCCGGCAACTTGCCGCGCATGCGCACCAGCTGCTGCATCTCCTCATTGCCGGCCTGTGGCTTGAAGAGCGCCTCGAGCGTGACGGTGTCGGCCTTGGCGTTGTCGCCATCCTTGTAGTTCGCGATGGTGCGCATCCGCCACCATTCGCCGCCATCGGCGGTCTTGCCGATGAACGCGCGCTCCGTCTGCTGCATCGCGTCCGGCTGGTCCGCGACGCTGATCTGCCATTTGGTCCACTCGCCGGGCTTGTAGTTGGACTCGAACATCGTGGCGCCCGACAGGTACTGAATCGCGAAGAACTGGTAGATCCACGCCCATGCGTAATCCGTGGTCCAGACCGACGGGCCATGCGCGCCAAATCCCGCGCCGCCGCTGGATCCCGCCTGCGCGACGACCGCGGGCACGCCAAAGACGGACGCGAGCTGGGACTTCTTGCCCTTGAGCACCGACAGCGAGTTCGCGGAAAATCCGGATTCGTCGCCCAGCGCGTACTGGTTCAGACGGTCACGCAGATTGCGGTACTCACCCACCTTGAAGCCGCCGGCCTGCGCCGCGGCGTTCTCCGGGCCGTCCAGAATTTTCTGACGGTCCTTGCGATATCCGTCGGCGTCAGACGCGCCGCATTTGGCGCGGATCGCCATCTTCGCGGCGAAGCCTCCCAGCTTGCTTCCGCTGGCTTGACCTCCGGCTTCCCACGCCGCCTTGCACTCCTCGAACTTCTTGATCTTCTCGTCCTGCGCAGCCAGCTGTGGAGCGACGTTCTGCTCCTCGTTCTTCTGCTTGTCGTACGCCGTGAAGAAGCGGTCGAGAATCTCGGCGCTCACTTCGATCGCCTTCTGCGCGTGCAGCGGCGCGGGCAGGGTGAGCGTGGACCCGATCAGGGCGGCGATCAGGGCACTGCGATAACGCATACGTCCTCCAGCTGGGAGAGATGTGTGAGCAGTCACATTTTCGAGCCGGAACAAAATGATGTCCGGCCCTTTACCACGCCATATACTTCTCCCATGAGTTCCCGGATCTTGACTTCTCGCGTCACCGTGGTCGTGCTCGTGCTGGTGCTGGCGGGTTGTTCCGACACGACGTCGCCGACGCCGTTTACGCCGATCGACATCGCGCTCGACTTCTGCACGACCGAAGTGCCGGTCTGGTTCGCGTACCAGAATCTGGGCCAGCCGTGGGTGCGGGTGGCGCCCGACGCCGCCGGGACCGTGCACTTTCCGGCCGGGCCGCGCGTCGCCATCGCCTTCGAGCAGATCAGCGCGAATCACTACGAAACGCAGATCATCGGCGCGAGCAACACGGAGCTGAACGCCGTCTCCGGTGTCGAGTGTCTCGATGAGAACGGCACGAAGACGCTGCACGGTGCCGCCGTCGGCGCCACCGGCTCGCAGGTCGCGCGCGTCAGCATGTTCCTGTCGACGGTCGTGCTGCCGTCGAACCAGGCCACATTCACGTTGTCGCAGCTCGCGTCCCGGCCGCTCGATCTCGTCGCCAGCCGAGAGAACGTGAGCGCCAATACGAGGGCCGCCGATCGCATCATCGTGCGACGGAATCAGAATTTCGTCGACAATGCAACGGTGTCGACGCTGGATTTCAACTCATCCGAGGCGTTCGCGCCGGGGACGACGACCATTGGCATCAGCGGCGCCGATCCGGCCGAGGTCACGACGCTCACGAATAACTTCTTCAGCCAGCAGCAAACCTCGCACCTGCTGTTCAACGGCATCGTCGGCAACGGCAACGTGGCGATTCCGACCATACCGGCGGGGCAGACCGCCGCGGGCGACTACCACGACGTCTTCGCGATCGGCACGAGCGCGGACGCGTCGAGCTTTCGTGGCGCCGAGTCCTACTTCCGCGATCCGCCCGCGTCGCAGATCCTGCCCATCGGGCCCGGGCTGCCGACGAACCCCGCGTTCACGACGATCCAGACCGCTCCATATGTGGCGCTGCGCATGCAACAGCCCATCTCGCAGACCGCCGCGTACACCCGCGCGGTGAACTTCACGCTGACACAACAGACGCTCACCGTCTCGAGAGAATGGACGGTCACCGTGACCGACGGCTTCTGGCCATTCAGCAATTCCGGGTGGGATGTGTCGCTTCCCAACGATCTCTCGACGGTGTCCGGGTGGGACAACACCTGGGGGCTGCAGCCAGGCGACGAGATCAACTGGACGGTGACCGCGTATTATGGCCGGCCGACGCTGCTGTTCGGCGCGCCGCCGTCGGAAGGCGAGGGAATTCAGTTCGCCGGACGCA
>DATFHG010000052.1:0-8013 GCA_035248725.1 Gemmatimonadaceae bacterium
TCGGTGCGCGCGATCAGCTCGTCGAACCCTGTCGTGCCGTCCAGCGGCTTGAGATCGATCGCGTGATTGTGGTAGCCGAGCTGCAGCCCTTCGCGCGCCAGCTGCTCGCCGATGCGGTTGAACTGCTCGGCGTTCCACCGGTAGTCGTCGAGCGTGATCCGCTCGTACAGCGGCGTCAGCTCGCGCACGGACGCGTTGGAGATGTCGCGGTCCTTCATGGACACGAGCGTAGGGAAGACGACGATGATGTACTCGAGACCGAGGAGCTGTGCGGCCTCGATGGTCTTGTGGTCCGCGAGCGACTGCAGGTAGAAGTGGCCGCTCACGAGCGACAGGCCGAGGTCGTCACACTGGCGCCGGAAGTCGCGCGGAGATTTTGGCAGCTCGAAGATCTCCAGCTCCCTGAATCCAATGCGCGCCAGCTGGCGAAGTGTGGCGGCTGTGTCGCGCGACAACTCCTCTCCGACGCTCCACAGCTGGACGCCGGGCTTGAGGCCGAGCGGATACGCGCGCACGTGTCGCAAAAGACTCGCTCCGATCGAAGCCGCGCCGAGGGATGCGACGAAGTCGCGTCGTGAAAGGTTCATTCTTCGAGAAGGTGGAAGACCTCCGAAAATAGGTCGCCGCCGCAGCAGCGGTTGGCACCTGCGCGTCCATGTGGTATTGTCTCGAGTCCTTCTCCGGAGCCTGACCGATGTCCTTGCGCCGGATGCTCTGCGGGTCCGCGGTGTTACTTGGCGCCGGCTGTGGTGATGCCGATGGTCCGGTGGAATCGACTCGAACGAGTCGGTTGGAGTTCACCTACGGGGGCGCGGTGAGTGGCACCTTCCAGGCGGTCGGCGAGCACGCGTCCACGCCAGGACAGACGTCGGCGTGGACGTACGGCCAGCGGCTCACGCAGAGTGGCGCCGTGCGCATCCTGGCCTCGTCCCCGATCGTCTCCGGAAAGAGCGACCAGGTGACGCTCGGGATTGCGCGCCTGACACCGGGCAGCGAAACGTTCGGCGTGTGCGGCAACTACTGCACCCTCCTCGGTCTGGGTATGGGCGTGAAGGACGCGGGCGGCTTCGACTGGGCGTGCAACGTCACCAGCGGCACTGCCACGCTCACCTCGCTCACCCAGAGGCGTGCGGTGGGCACGTTCAGCGGATCGGGCGAATGCTACGCGTCGGGATCGTTCGATCCGGCGCCGTTCACCGTCAGTAACGGCAGCTTCGACGTGCTGATACAGAACGATCTCGCCGCGTCACGATCGCCGTAACGCTGCGCTCATGCGGCGCGACGTGGCAAGACCGCGGCGAAGAGCAACGCCGCGACGAACGCCGCGATCGCCATGAAGGCGGGGAATGCGATGAGCGACGCCAGTGCCCTGCCCTGGCCTGCCGCGCCCCAGTGACTGCGCACGGGACCGCCGAGCGCGAGGAGAAATCCTCCGACCGCGGCACCCGCCGCGACTTCTGCCGCACTGCGGACAATCACGCGGCGCTCGCGGTACGCCAGCCACAGGTGCACGACGATCACCGCCGCGCTCAGCGCCCACGCGGTGAGTCGCCAGAACGTGGTCGCACCGCGCGCCGCGAGCGCCGCGGTGGCGAGACCGACGACGCCGTACGCGACACCGGCAACGAGAACGCGGATCCTGGCGGTCATGTCAGCTGGGAATGTGCACGCGTTCCTTGATGTGCTTCAGGTTCGCCACGATCGTGAACGTCATGATCACGAGAAGCGACCACGAGCTCCACTTGCTCACGTGCACCAGCGTCCACGCGCCGAGTTGATTGGGATAGCGCCAGATGCCGAAGAACGTGTTGAAGTTCTCCGCCAGCCAGATGAAGAACCCCGTGAGGACGAAGCCGAGCGTGAGCGGCATCCAGCGGTCGCGGTCGAGCGGACGGAAGATGACGGTGCTGCGCGCGTAGAGGCCGAGCGCGAGCGCGGCCAGGTACCAGCGCAGGTCGGGGATGAAGTGGTGCGTGAAGAAGTTGGCGTAGATCGCGACCGCCAGCGCCCACGCCATCCAGTACGGCGGATGGTGTCGCACGCGCAGGTCCAGGATGCGCCACGCCTGGATGACGTAGCTGCCCACTGCCGCGTACATGAACCCCGAGAAGAGCGGCACGCCGAAGATCTTCGTGTAGGCGAAGTCGGGGTAGCTCCAGCTGCCGATCGCGCGCGACGTCTTGAACGCTTCCAGGCCGAAGCCGAGGATGTGGAAGAGGGAGATGGCCTTGAGCTCGTCCAGCGTCTCGAGCTTTGCCCACACCATCCACGCCTGGATGGCTAGCGCTATCAAGAGAAGGAGATCGTAGCGCGGGACGCCGAGCAAGCCCGCGCGCGGGACGGTGAATACGGCGAGGAAGAACAGCCCCGCGAACAGGCAGGCGCGCGCTTCCTTGAGTCCGAACGCGAGAAACTCTCTGCTCCACTGCGCGAGGCGGCCGCGCGTGCGTTCGGGCGGGGCCAGCGCCGGGGGCGCGAGGGAGGAGTCGAGCTCGGACGATGTCATGCGCGCTGAAAGATGTGTCTTGTCCAAGGTGGCAGGGTTTGACACGGATGGTTCGGAAACGACGGATGTGACTGATCGAACAATTGGTTGATGCGATCAGGGCACGATACGCAGGCGACCGTCAGCAATGATGATACGATCTCCTGCGAACGTGTAGCGACGATTGCGATCATCGGTCAGGATGGAGTCATCGATCAATGTCAGTTCGACCGTCGCCCAGTAACGACCGTCCGGCACGTCCTGAAATATTTCGTCGACAGGGACGTCTTCCCTGAAGGACAGCGTGTCGTTCGGTGCGAGCTTGCCCATGTACAACACGGCCGGATAGACGTAATACGTTGGCTTGGTGCCCTTCGGTGCCACCGGACGCCGCAGCTCGGATCGCCAGATCGGCGCGGCCGTTCTCGCCGCGTCATGCCACAGCCAGACGTGGAGCGCGGAGCTGCCGTACGCCACCCGGACCGTTCGCGGACCAGTGTTTCGTACGACACTCCACACGCGCAGCTGCGGCGGCTGGGTATCGCGGATGGAAAGGCCGCTCGCGAAGGAAAGAGCGGACCAGTCGCGAACACCCTGCGATTGTTGTGGAACAGCAGCGGTCAGGAGGAGGGCGGTCGCACACGACCATCCGAGAAGACGTTTGCGAATTCTCATCAGCTCAATATGCACGACGTATTGTTCACGCGATGACCTCACTTCACGTCGCCCTCGTGCACCCGGAGATACACTGGAACACCGGCAACGCGGGTCGCACCTGCCTCGCCGCCGGCGCCACGCTGCACCTGGTGAAGCCGCTCGGCTTCTCGCTCTCGGAGCGCGAGGTGAAGCGGGCGGGGCTCGATTACTGGGAGCATGTGGACCTGCGGCTCTGGGACAGCTGGGCCGATTTCGACGACGCGCTGCCGTCGCTGGGCGAGGCGTACTTCTTCTCCACCAACGCCAAGCGCCTGCTGTGGGACGCGCCACTCGGCGCGGCGCGCGACGTCGTCCTGATCTTCGGCCGTGAGACGGGCGGCCTGGACCCGGCCATCCACGAGCGCTACGCCGACCGCTTTCTCGCGATGCCGATGCACTCGCCGGTCGTGCGCTCGCTCAACCTGTCGACGAGCGTGGGCATCGCGGTCTACGAGGTGCTGCGCCAGCGTCGCGCAGCGCCGGGCGCGGGACAAAGATGAGGCGCCTTCCGGGCCGGCCACGGACTGCCTGAACAGGCAGCCCGTGGCCCGCGCCGTGAAACGTGCTACTTCAGGTATTGATTGACGAATGCGAGCACGTCGCCCCGATCCATGCGGAAGACGCCGCCAGTTCCGCCACACGTGCCGTTGATGCCGAATGAGGTGACCCCCGCGACGACGTTCGACGTGCCCAGGAAGTTCGGGCCGCCGGAGTCGCCGAAGCACGTGCCGCCCGTCGACGCATTGTTCGACAGCAGCAGCGAATAGCTCCCGGTGTAGCCGGTGTTGATCTGGTCCAGGTGGGGCGTCGCGAACATGCGCACCTTCTCCTGTTCCACGAACACCGGATTGATGCGCTGCAGGCCGTACCCCACCGCGGTGAACGTCGTTGCGGCGCTGGGGCTGAGCGCGTCGAGCTGGTTCTGCTGCGGAAGACGGCCGTACGCGCTGCTCGCCAGACGCACCGCCTTCGAGAGCACGACGACGCCGACGTCGTGGAGGTAGAACTGCGCCTCCGTGAACTGGGGATGCGAGTGCCACTCCTTCGCCTCCACCGTATTCGGCCCGGCGTACGGGTAGTTGTTGTTGCCGTTCTGGACGTCGCTCTCCGTGAAGACGCGCAGTGCGCTGAATTCCCCGGGCTCACCCGCGCAATGGCCGGCGGTGAGGACGACCGTCGGCGCGATGAGCGTTCCCGAACAGCGGAACGCAGGCTCGCCCGCAATGTCCATGACGATGAGCACCACGCCGGGATGGTTGTTCCCGTCCAGTGCGCCGTTCGTGATCGAGACCGGCGTGCGCGGGACAGCTGCGACGGGCGCGCTGGTGCGCGCCGACTCGCACGATGCAAGCAGGACTCCGGCAGTGACGACAAGCGCGGAACGAATGCGCATGAGACCTCCACATGTTGTGAATGGGGCGTGCTGGAACCGGGTGCGATTGTATCCCGCGTGCAGCGATGTCGCTAGGGGCGCTTGACTGACCGAGTCATCCTGCGCTATATGTGGGTGTCACACATATGGAGCAGACGGTGGTCCCCGAGCTCAAGAAAGGCAGCGCCGAGTTCCTCGTGCTCGCATTGCTCGAGCACCAGCAGCGACACGGGTACGAGCTCTCCAAGCTGATCGCGTCGCGCTCGAAGGGCGTGCTCCGCTTCCACGTGGCGTCGCTCTACCCCCTGCTCTACCGCATGGAAGACCGCGGCTGGATCGCGGGACGCTGGGTGGAGAAGGACGGCGAGCGGCGGCGACGCTTCTACCGCCTCACCGCGCAGGGCAAGGCGACGCTCGAGGCCCACCGCAAGAGCTGGAAGGAATTCGTCGCGGCCATCACCCGGGTCGCAGGAGCCGAACATGCGTGACTGGCGCGAGGAAATCCGTGCGCGACTGACGCCGGGCATGGTGTCGTCCGCCGAGGAACACGACTTCGTGGAAGAGCTGGCGCAGCATCTGGAGCAGGAGTTCCCGGACCTGAGCGCCACCATCGGCCCGGACGCGGCGCGCGCGCAGCTGCTCGCATCGCTGGAGGAGCTCTCGCGCGAAAAGGCATTCCGTCGTCGTGGCGCGACCCGCTATCCCCAGCCGGGGACTTACGACTCACAACCTACGACCCGCGACCCGCGACCCGTGACCAGTATCCTCACCGATCTCGCCGCCGACGCGCTCTACGCGCTGCGCCGCATGCGGCACGCGCCGCAGACCGCCGCGCTCACCATCCTCACGATGGGCATCGGCATCGGCGCCACCACCGCGATCTTCAGCGTCGTGGACGCCGTCGCGCTGCGTCCCCTCCCCATCCCCGACGCCAATCGCGTCGTCAGCGTCTTCGAGACGAACCCCACCAACAACTCGTGGTCCACGTCGGACCCGAACTTCCTCGACTTCCGCGACCGCACGCGATCGTTCAGCAGCATGGCCGCGATCAGTTTCCGCGGCATGAGCCTCATCGGCCGCGGGGATCCGGTCGCGCTCAATGGATTCGCGGCCACCGCGTCGTACTTCGACGTCATGGGCGCGCGGCCGCTGCTGGGCCGCGTGTACACCGCGGAGAACGACCGTCCGGGGGGCGACACGCACGTAGTGGTGCTGAGCGAGGGCATCTGGCGGCGGCAGTTCGGCGCCGACCCGAAAGTGGTGTCGTCGTCGATCACGCTCGATGGCACCCCCTACGTGGTGCTGGGCATCATGCCCAGGTCGCTCAGCTACTTCCCCGCGGATTTCTGGATTCCGCTCGCGCCGGACATGGCGAACAACCGCGGCAACCACGTGCTCAGCGCGCTCGCGAAGCTCAAGCCGGGCGTCACCGTCGCGCAGGCGAACGCCGACATCGTCGCCGTCGCCGCCGAGCTGTCGCGGCTGTATCCGAAGTCGAACGGGCAGTGGGGCGCGCGCGTGGAAGACATCATGACGTCCGTCGTCGGGCCTACGCTGCCCACGCAGCTCATGCTGCTGTTCGCCGCCGTCGGCTTCCTGCTGCTGCTCGCGTGCGTGAACGTCGCCAATCTGCTGCTGGGCAAGGCGTTGGTGCGCCAGCGCGAGATCTCCGTGCGCGCGGCGCTCGGCGCCGACCGCGGCCGCATCGCGCGACAGCTCATCACCGAGAGCATGATCGTGTCGCTCATCGGCGGCGTGCTCGGCGTCGGTCTCGCGCGGGCGTCGCTGCCGCTGATCCAGCGCGGGAGCGCGGCCAACGTGCCGCGACTGAACGAAGTCGTGATCGACGGACGCGTGCTCATGTTCGCGCTCGGCGTGTCGCTGCTCACCGGCGCGCTGTTCGGTCTCGCGCCTGCGCTGCACGCGGCGCGCGCCAGCCTGCAGGGGACGTTGCGCGAAGGCAGCAGGTCGATCACCGGCGCTGGCCGTCGCGTGCGCGACGCGCTCGTCGCCATCGAAGTCGCGCTGGCAGTGCTGCTGCTGGTCGGCGCGGGGCTGCTCGGGCGCAGCTTCGTGAAGCTGATCCAGGTGCCCACCGGCTTCGCGATGGCGGGCGCGCTGCAGCTCACGGTGCCGTCGCCCAACGATCTCAAGCGCGAGGATCGACTCGAGTTCTACCGGCGCATCGAGCGCGGCATCGCCGCGACGCCGGGCGTGGCCAGCGTTGGCGCGTCGAGCATCGCGCCCTTCAGTGGCGGCAGCACGAACACACAATTTCTCGGTGAAGGACACGACGCGACCGACAACGAGTTCTTCGCGGCGGACTGGCGCACGGTGTCACCCGGCTACTTCAAGACGCTGGACGTGCGACTGCTCCGTGGCCGTCTGCTGGACGAGACCGACGACCTGAGTCACCCGATGGTCGCGGTGCTCGACTCGTCGATGGCCGAGCGCCTCTGGCCCGGCCAGGATCCGATCGGCAAATGGATCATGCCCGCCCAGAGCCAGCGACAGCTCACGGATCGCTACGAGGTGGTGGGCGTCGTGCGCAACGTGCGCGACCAGTCGCTGATCAACGCGCCGCCGCCCGCCGTGTACTTCTCGTCGGGCCAGCGTCCGTGGTTCCAGATGACGTACTTCGTGAAGGGGAGCGGCCAGTCCGGGATGGCGACGCTCGTGGACGCCGTGCAGCAGGCCGTGCGCTCGGCCGCGCCGTCGACGCCGGTGCCGACAATCACGCCGCTCGAGGACAACGTGAACAACGCGCTCGCGCCGCAGCGGTTCACCGCGGGGCTGCTCAGCTTCTTCGCGGCGATCGCACTGCTGCTCGCGGCGATCGGTCTGTACGGAGTCGTCTCCTTCAACGTGCAGCAGCGCACAACAGAAATGGGAGTGCGCCTCGCCTTCGGCGCCACGCCGGGCCGTCTGCAGGCGATGGTGATGCGCGACGCGGGCGTCGTGATCGCGATCGGACTGGTGGTAGGGTGCGCCGGCGCCGTGGCGCTCAGCCGTCTGCTCGCCAGCATGCTGTACGCGACGGAGACGCTGGACGTGCTGACGTACGTGGGCGTCGTGGCCGTGATCACCGTCGTCGCGGCGATCGCGTCCTACGCGCCGGCCCAGCGCGCGTCGCGGACGGATCCGCTCGTCGCGATCAGAGACGCAACGTAGGGATCTCGACCCAATCCATTTGGCATCAAGGTTCAAAGGGGGGAGACGGATACTTCTTGATCCGAAGCATCAGGCACTTCCGATGCATCCGTGTCCCCCCTTGAACCTTGATGCTCGTTCGCGGAGAGAACTCGAACCCGCAATACACACTACTCCTGTCGGAGCGCGATGACCGGATCCACGCGGGCGGCGCGCGCGGCGGGCACCATGTTCGCCACGAGCGCCACGGCGGCGAGCACCGCGAATGCGAGGGTGAAACTGATGACGTCGAAGGGCTGCACGAAGAGCG
>DATFHG010000053.1:0-18044 GCA_035248725.1 Gemmatimonadaceae bacterium
CTCGCGATACGCCGAGGCGTACTGCTCCGCGATCGCGCGCGGCGAGAAGCGACGCATGTTCGCGAAACCACGCTCGCGAAGCTCGGCACGATAGGAGGCGTCGTCGAGCACGCGCTGCAGGCCGCGCCGGATCGACGCGACCTCGGTGGGATCCACCAGGCATGCCGCGTCGCCGGCGACCTCGGGCATCGCGGCCACGTTCGACGTCACCACCGGCCGCCCGACGGCCTGCGCCTCGACGATCGGCAACCCGAAGCCCTCGTACAGCGATGGAAACGCCACGACGTCCGCATTCCGATAGGCATCCACGAGCTGCGCCATCGTCAGCCCCACGGAGTTCACCGCGCGCACGTCGTGGCGCACGATGGCGTCACGCTGCCGGATCGTGAGCGGACCCACGATATGCAGCGTGGCGGACAGTCCCTCGAGGGCCGCGCAGAGGCGTTCGATGTTCTTGTTCGCCGTCGTCCCGACCGCCAGCACCGTCGCACGGGCGGTTTGCTCGCGCGGCGGCGCGGGCGCGAACGCGGGATCCACGCAGCAGTGAATCACGCGCACTTTCCGCGGATCGCACCCGACGCGCGCCAGCAGCTCCGTGCGCGTGAACGCGGAGATCGTGGTCACGATGTCCGCGTGGCGAGCGGGAACGGCGAGCCACAGCGTGTCGTACATCGCCGTGGCCGCCCACCCACGGTTCACCCAGCCCACGTCGGGCACCGTGATGACCGTAGGGCCACGCAGCGCCGGCGTCACGTACAGGATGTCACCGGTCACGTGCAGCACGTCGCCGCGCAGACGCGCCGCCCACGCGACGTTGCCAACGCGTCGCGCCAGCCCCCGACTGGGGTATGGGGCGGTCGCGGCGCGCGCGGCAATGTCCGCCGGTAGCGCGGATCGCACCGTGGCGAAGAGCGTCTCGAGGCTGTAGTTGTGGCCGCCCTGGGGCCGGCGCATCACATGAACGACGTCCACGATCAGACGCTCAGCCCGTGACGCTGAATCCAGTCCGAGAGCACGAACACGGACCACAACCGGCTCCAGCTCGTTCTCCCTGCGCGAAAAGCGGTGTGCACCTGTCTGACCGCGCCGGCGTTCAACGGCGGTGGCGGCGCGGCGAGCAGCTCCTCCGCCGCGTGCGTGCCGCCTGAACCGCGCAGCCAGCGGTCGAACGGAAGCGTGAAACCGCGTTTCGGTCGATACACGCAGTCGTGCGGAATCGCTCCGTCCAGCGAACGCACGAGCAGGCTCTTCGGAGTGTCCGCCGAGATTTTCGATGCGCCCGGCAGCGGTAGTACCGCGTCCACGATGCTCGTGTCGATCAGCGGAACGCGGACTTCGAGCGCATGCGCCATCGCCATCTGATCGGTGTCGCGCAGCAGCGTGCTCACGAGATATGACTGCAGCTCGAACCGTGAGATCCGGTTGATCGTGTCGCGGTCGTCGACATGGTCCATCGTGGCCAGCGACACGCCGGCCCATGCCTCGCGGCCGCCGTCGCGAAGACCGGGATCCAGCAGGCCGTCGACGGTCGCGGGCCCGAAGACACGGCGTGTGCTGAAGTAGGGTGGCAGCGACGATTCCAGCAGCATGCCGCCCTTCCGGATCGCCTCGGTCCGCCCCCGTGTCTCGAGCGCGCGGCCGAGCGGGCAGCGCAATGCGGGCGGAACGGCGTGCCGCAGGCGGCCGAACCGTTCCGCCCTGCGAGCCTTGGCGAACCGGTCGTATCCCACGAACAGCTCGTCGCCGCCGACACCCGCGAGTGCGACGGTCATCCCGGCGCCGCGCACGGCGCGCGAGACGAACCAGGTATTGATGCCGTCGACGCTCGGCTGGTCGTACGCGGCGAGCGCCGCCTCCACATTGTCGAGGAAGTCCTGTTCACCCAGCTCGATGTCCGTATGCGTGGCTCCGGCGGCATCCGCCGCCAGCCGGGCGTAGCGGCGCTCGTCGAGCGCCACATCGTCCCGGAAGCACACGTTGAACGTTCTGACGTCGGACGTCCCGCCACGGCGCATGAGCAGCGCGATCGCGCTGCTGTCGATGCCGCCGCTGAGGAAAGCGCCGAGCGGAACGTCAGCCACCAGCTGTGAGCCGACGGCCTGCACGAGTCGCTCGCGGACATCTTCCGTCGTGCGACCGTTCTGCTGCGGGAGCGGCGCGGGGAGCTCGTAATAGCGGTGTGCCGTGACGCCGTGCTCACCGATGACGGCTGTCGCACCGGGCGGGAGCGAGCGAACGCCTCGAACCAGCGTGAGCGGCTCCTGCACGGAACCGTACGCCAGGTACGACCGCATCCCGTCGAGATCCAGCGCGCGCGGCACGATCCCCGACGCCAGGATAGCCCGCACTTCGCTGGCGAAGAGCACGACGCCGTCGCGCTCGTACACGTACAGCGGCTTCACGCCGAGCTGGTCGCGCGCGAGCAGAACCGTGCGGGGCTTCGGATCCCACAGCGCAAAGGCGAAGATGCCGCGCAGCCGGGAGACGACATCGCGGCCCCATTCCTCGTACCCGCGCAGAATGACCTCCGTGTCCGTGCCGCTCGTGAACACGTGGCCGGCCTGCTCCAGCTCGCGGCGCAGCTCGCGGAAATTGTAGATCTCGCCGTTGTACGTGATGGTCACACCCGTGACACGGTCGGTCATCGGCTGATGACCGCGGGCGGACAGATCGATGATCGACAGGCGGCGATGTCCGAACGCGACGATCGGCGCGACCGACGAGAGCGCGACGACGTCGCCGTCGTCAGGACCGCGATGACGGACAGCGTCGGTCATCCGACGCGCGGTATGCAACGCGTCGCAGCCGGCGATGCCGTGAATCACGACCCCCGCGATGCCGCACATGGTCAGCCGGTACGCATGACCGGAAGCCGGCGCGGATCCGTTGCCACGAGCAGCATGAGCGTGCCGACGAAGACCCAGACGATCGTGCCGCACCGGGGAATGCCCGTGACCGGCCCTCCCATGGACCCCAGCGCCACGACACCGGTGAGCACCAGCAGCAGCCGACCGTCCAGGCTCGACAGCCGGACGCGCAGGAGCGGGAGCACGATGAGGCCCAGGCGGAGCACGACGAGGAAGAGGGCAAACACCCCGCCCTCCGCCGCCGTCATGAGGTACTCGTTGTCCATCAGCATGTAGCTCGTTCCGACGCCCACGCCGTAGACGGGCGACGCACGGAGGGCGTCCATGGCACCGGGCCCGTAATCCATATGGACGTAGTCGTATCCGCCGAACCGGCCGCCGCTGATCACGTACAGGAAGAGTCGGCGGTTCATCAGCTGCGTGGCGAAATCGACGATGTTGGCCGCGCCTTTCCACTGCGTCAGAAAGACCGTGAACGCCACCATGATCACGAGCACCCCGGTTGCCATCAGTGCGAAATCCCGCGGCCGGATGCCGCGTGAGAAGAACAGCAGCAGCGCGCCGGGAAATCCGCCGATGAGAAACACTTTCGACTGGGCAAGCGCGCCGCCGATGACGATGGCGAAGAGCGACACGATGGCTTGCCACGCCGGCAGCCGCCGCTCGTGCCAGAGCCAGACCCACAGGATGATCGCGATCGCGTAGACGGTGCCGTGCTCGAGCGGCTGGTTGAAGATGCCCACGTAGCGCGCGTTCCCCGCCGCGGCTTCCGCGACGTTGTACCCGAACGCGCCCGCGCTCGGCCGGAACGGAGCGACGATCCAGTTCGTGTTCCTGAAGATCGTTGCCACCTGGATCGCGGCGTTCGCGGTCGTCAGCAGCACGAGCAGCTTCGCGCACCGCACGAACACGGCTTCCACCGTATCGTGGTCCGCGGCGCGCAGCGCGGTCGCGCAGATGAGCAGCACCGCGATCGGCCGCGAGTAGTGATCCAGGCGCCCGAAGCCGGTCTTGAGGTTGGCGAGCCCCGAGCCGAACGCCGTCGCGAGCGCGACGTGGAGAAAGAGCACCACGCTCACGGCGAACGCGGGAAACAGCGCGGCACTCACGCGTCCGCGGTACATGAGAATCATTCCGGCCCACGCCGCGAGGAGCACGCCCGACAGGTTCTCGACGCGCACGCCATGCGCCTTGCTCAGGTACGGCATGAACGCGGCGAGCACCAGGAACGGCGGGATCCACAGGGTCGCACCCTGCGTCCACTGCTGCGCTAACGTAATCCAGTCGTCCCGCACCGCGCGCTCAGACATGATCCGTCTTGGCATCTTCGCCACGCATCCGATCCAGTACCAGGCCCCGATCTGGCGCCGCCTCGCGTCCGGCGGGGTCGTGTCGCCGACGCTGCATTACTTCTCGGACATGAGCGTGCGCGGCGCGGTCGATCCCGGATTCGGCGTGCCGGTGCAATGGGACACGCCGCTGCTCGACGGATACGAGTCCCGCTTCATCAGTCGCGCGGGCCACGTCGGCGCGGGGCTCAAGTTGCAACGCGGTCAGGCCGAGGCGCTGCTCCGCACCGGACGCTTCGACGCGGTGCTGCTGGCGGGCTACGCACACCGGTTCGAATGGCAGATGCTGCGCGCCGCGCGGCGCACGCGCGTGCCCGTCGTGATGCGGGGTGAGTTCTCCGACGTGGCATCGCGGCAGGCGACGCGGCTGCGCCGCCGTCTCCGCGATGCCGTGCTGCGCCGGCTCTATCGAAGCGTCGATGCCTTCTGCGTGATCGGCAGTGACGCGCGCGACCACCTGGAGCGACTCGGCGTACCATCCGAGAAGCTGTTCTTCTCTCCGTACTCGGTGGACAGCGACCACTTCCTTCGCCTGGCCTCCGAGGCCAGTCGCGCGCGCAGCCGCTCGCGGCTCGGACTCCGCGACGACGAGCGCGTCGTGCTGTTCAGCGGCAAGCTGATCGAGCGCAAGGGCGTCGCGGAGCTGCTCGACGCCATCCGGCGCGCGCACGGTCGCGATCCCCGCGTCCGGCTGCTGATGGTGGGCGACGGGCCGTTGCGACCGCTCGTCGAACAGGCGCGCGACGCGATGGGAGCGCAGGCGATCACCCTCGCCGGGTTCGTGAACCAGGGCGGCCTTGGCGACTATTTCAGCGCTGCGGACGTGTTCGTGCTCCCCTCGCGTCACGAGACGTGGGGCCTGGTCGTGAACGAGGCGATGTACTTCGGCCTGCCCGTCGTCACGACGGATGCCGTGGGCGCGGCCCGCGACCTCGTGCGCGACGATGCCGGCGCGATCGTACCCTCCCGCGACGCCGAACGCCTCGCGAGCGCGCTGGAGCGTGTGCTGAACGATCCGGAAGCCGCGCGCGCGATGGGACGCGTGGGACGAGCGCGTGTCGCGGAGTACTCCACGCCCGCGAGCGCGAGGGGCATCGAGCTCGCGTGCCGGTACGTCACCGAAGCCCGGCGGTGAGCTCATGACTGGTCGGGCTTCCACGTCTTGTTGAGCGCGCGCCACCCGACGCGTCGACGGAGCGGCCGCGTCCAGTCGATCGTGCGGCGGCGCAGGATCTCCAGTCGCCGGGCGAAGTAGCGAAGGCTCGTGTTCCGGCGCACGCCGGTGGCGGTCGCGACGTAGTTGCAGTCGTCGATCGTGAACATGCGTGCCCACGTGCCGATCAACTCGTTGTTCTGCGCGGCCTCCACGCGATGCGTCGCACCCGTCTTCCCGCCGGCGACGTGGCTGTAATCGTGATTCTGATGGATGGCGAGAATTGCCGCGGTGGCGTCGACCACGGGAACGCCGCGCGTGCGCGCGTTCCACATCAGCCAGTTGTCCCAGCCCGGACGGCCCACGGCGAAGGGCGGCAGCACCGGCGCAGCGTGTCGCGGGAAAGCGAAGTAGTCGATCCATTCCGGCGCCTGCAGCACGCCATCGTGGCGCGCACGCGCCGCCAGCTCCTCCATCCACGCCCGGTTGCGGAAATCGATCGGCGTGTCGACGTCGAGATCGGTGCGCCGGCCGACGAGCAGAAAATCCGGCCGCCATGCCCGCACGCGCGCGATCGTCCGGATCGCGTCGGGCAGCATGATCACGTCCGCGTTCACGTACATCACGAGCTCGTTCTTCGCCTCCGCGGCCGCCTGCGCGAACATCGCGCTCAGCAGGGGCGTGCCGAACTCGTTGGTCGGCACTGCCGGCACATGTCGCGCTCCCGATTCTGCGGCCATTTCCGCCGTCCCCGCATCACGCCCGAACAGGATGAGCTCGACGTCCGGCAGTCGTGCCCAGCTGCGAATGGCGTTCTTCTGGATGACGTCGAAGTGGCCCGCGAACGCCTTGGGCGTCGAGAACAGCGTCAGCATGAGGCGACGCAGAGCACCTTGTCGCCGTGGCTCGTCGCGGACGCAACGAGCTCGATGGCGCGAAACACCGTGTTGCGCAGGAGCCGCTTCACGGGCTGACGCGGCTGGGCGAGGTACATGTTGTCGCGCGCGCGAACCTCGCGCGGCACGAAGCCCAGTCGCTGCATCGACGCGCGCAGCGTGCGCGGCGTGAACTGCCACACGTGCATCTCGGGCGACCAGCCTCCCCATTTTCCGCGCAGGACGCGCGGCTGCAGACCCGCCATGTTCGGCACCTCGACGACGACCACTCCGCCGGGAGCAAGGATGCGGCGCACTTCGTCGAAGACGGGCCGCGGGTTCACGAGGTGCTCGAGGACGTGCGAGAGCAGCACGACGGAGAAGTGCCCCGAGGGAAAGGCGGCGGCGGCCAGGTCCGAGTGGAGCACGCGTCGGCCGAGCACGTCGCGCGCGAACGTCGCCGTGCGCTCGTTGATCTCCACACCCCACGGGTCGTATCCCATCTCCGCCGCCATCTGAAGACACAGCCCGACTCCGCACCCCACGTCGAGGAATCGTCCCGCCGGCGCATGGCGCCGCGCTGCGGAGAACAACGGCGCGAAGAAGCCGCGCCACAGTACCTCGCGCTCGATCACGTCCTCGTACGCGAGCTCCTGGTGTACCGGCGCGGTGACGTCGTCGGTGAACGGCGGTGGATCCGTGCGCCCGAGCTCGCACGCCGCGCACAGCGCCACGCGAAACGTCCGGCCGTCCGCGCTGCGATACGGCCCCGGTCCCGCCGCGTACGCGTCGCTCCCGCAGATGCACGGCGATGGAAACGCGAGCGTGGTCACGCCTCCGCCCGCATGCTCACAGCGGGGTGCTGCCGATGCGCGGGCGCAGGAAACCGTGCCAGATCTGACCGAGCAGCTGGCGGGTGCTCATGCGCGGATACCGCGCAGTCCCGTGCTGCAACGCCGCGCCGGGAAGGGCGCGCGCCAGCCACTGCTTCGTCGCCGCCAGCTCCGACAGGTATCCGCCGTACAGCCGCGTGCGCAACCGTCGCGGCATCGGCGGATAGGTCGCCTCGCTGGGCTGGAAGAGCCACGCGTTGAAGAGCTTCATCCCCTGGAAATGGAAGAAAACGAGCGGGGCACCATCCACCGTGATCGCGTCGCCACGCACGTCGATCGTGTAGTTCATCCAGTTCCAGGGCGCGAGCCCCACGCCGGGGTGTCGCGACACGCGCACACCGGGCAGCGACGGCCACTCGTCCAGGTATTTCTGGTCCGCGAACTTGCCCGCCTCGACGCGGTCGAAGCACCAGGACAGGCACTGCTCCCGCCACCGGTCCAGCACCGCGCGCGCGCGCGCGTCGTTGCGATACGCGATGAGCCCCACGTTGTAGATCCCGTGGCGCTCCATGTGTCGCAGCGAGTCCGGAAAGCGATGCGGGACGATCTCCACGGAGGCATCCCCCATCTCCTCGAACACGGGATCCGGGCTGGAATAGAAGAGCAGATCCGAGTCGAGATACGTGACGCCGTCGACGCCGGCCTGGTCCAGCACGTAGCGGGGCCAGATCGGGCTGAGCGTGAAATAGTACTCCACCCGGCTGCGGTCGGCGCGCGCGCGGAGCAGCGCGGGATCCGCCGCTTCCAGCGCGGCGAGCGGGACCGCGCGCACGTTCGGCAGCGCCAGCCGCTCGATCATGCGCCGGCACTCCTCGTCCAGACACAGCACCCACCAGATGAAGGATCGCTCATGCCGCTCCAGCGAGCGGTACAGCGTCAAACCCTGGACGAGATAGCGAGCGTCGAAATAGGACGCATAATGCCGCACGTTCAGCCGCCCGTACCCGCCACTCCCTGCCAGTTCGCCACGGCCCGTCCCACGGTCTGCACCTGCTGGTCCGTGAGCTCGGGATACATCGGCAGGCTGAGGATCTCGCCGGCCGCCGCCTCCGTCGCGTCCAGCGCTCCTCCCGTCGCGATGCGATCGCGGTACGCCGGCTGGAGATGAATCGGGACGGGATAATGAATCGCGGTGCCGATGCCCGAGCGCAGCAGCGCGTCCTTGAGCGCGTCGCGATCCGCGCAGCGGATCACGTACTGGTGAAAGGCATGCACCACACCCGGCGCCCGGATCGGCCGCTGCACCGCGGAATCGGCCAGCAGCGCGTCGTACGTTGCGGCGATCTCGCGCCGCCGTTCGTTGTTGCGATGCAGGCGCGAGAGTCGCGCGCGCAGGATCGCTGCCTGCAGCTCGTCCAGCCGCGTGTTGAATCCCGGGAACGAGCTGATGTAGCGCTCCTCCCATCCGTACTGCCGCAGCGCGGCGACGCGCCGCATCATCGCCGTGTCGTTGCCCGTCACGGCGCCTCCGTCACCCAGCGCCGCGAGATTCTTCGTGGGATAGAAGCTGAAGCTGGCGACGTCACCCCAGCTCCCGGCGCCGCGGCCGTTGAGCGACGCGCCGTGCGCCTGGGCGCAATCTTCCAGCACCTGCAGCCCTGCGCGTCGCGCGATGGACAGTATCGCGGTCATGTCCGCGGGTTGTCCGTAGAGATGAACGGGGATCACGGCACGCGCGCGCGATCCCGCCAGCCCGGAGTTCCCCTTCACCCACCGGATCGCGTGCTCGAGGCGTTCCGGCGACATGGTGAACGTGGCGGGATCGATGTCCACGAGGACCGGGATGCCGCCGATGCGCTCGATCGCGGACACCGTCGCGACCGCCGTGTGCGATACGGTGAACACGATGTCGCCCCGCTCCACACCGCAGCCGCGCAGCGCCAGCTCGATGGCGTCGGTGCCGTTCGATACACCCACGGCGTGCGCGCAGCCCACGAAGGACGCGAACTCGCGCTCGAACGCCTCCACTTCGGGACCCAGGATGTACCACCCGCTGCGAAACACGCGCGCCGCCGCCGCATCGATCTCCGCGCGTTCGGCGAGGTATCCCGCTCCGGGATTCGCCTGGGGAATGGCCGGCAGCGTGGGTTTCTCAGACATAGTTCTGCAGGTGCTCGCGGTAGAAGTGCAGCGTGCGGTCCAGCGCGTCGGGCAGCGCGACGCGCGCGGACCAGCCCAGCGCGGCGGCGATGCTGCGCGTGTCGGCGTAGTAATCGCCGATCTCGATGCGCTGCCGGTCGCGTGGGAATTCCCGCACGACGTACTCGCCCCCGCCGTTCGCCGCCACCAGCAGCTGCGCCAGCTCGCGCAGCGTCACCGGCCGGTCGCCGCCGACGTTGAACACGCGGCCATTCGCGGCGTCGCTCGCCGCGGCGAGGAGGAACGCATCGACCGTGTCGTCCACGTAGCTGATGTCGCGGCGCTGGTCGCCACCCCACACCTCGAACGGCTTGCCCTCCAGCACGCAGCGCACCCAGTACCCCACGAACATCTGCCGCGCGTCCTTCACGCGCATCCGCGGCCCCATCGTATTGGTGAGACGAAGCGCGCACGTTCGCAGCCCGTACACCTGGTGGTACAGGATGTGGTACCACTCCCCCGCCATCTTGTTGATGCCGTTCACGTCCACGGGGCGCAGCGGGTGCCGCTCGTCCACCGGCAGATACTCCGGCCGCCCGTACATCTGCCGCGTGCTCGCGTACACGATCTTCACGTCCGGATTGACGCAGCGGCACAGCTCCACGATCGACAGCTGCGCGCGACAGTTGATGTCGAGATCCGCGTCGGGCGCGGTCATCGAGTCCATGTGGCTCGTCTGGGCGGCCAGGTTGAACAGAAAGTCCTGACCGGCGACGAGCTCGCGCATCACCGCGGCGTCGCGGATGTCGGCGTCCCGGATCTGCGCGCGATCCGCGATGCCAGCCAGGTTGTGTGCGTTCGCACCCGAGGTGGGCGTGAAGTTGTCCGCGACGGTCACCGCGGCGCCGAGGTCCACCAGGCGGATCGCCAGGGCCGAGCCGATGAAACCGGCGCCGCCCGTCACGAGTGCCTTTCGTCCCCGAAAGGCGTCGCCGGAGTGTGTCACGCCACCTGCTCGCCGTTCACGGTGTAGTCGAAGAGCACCATGTACTCCTGTCCGTACTCGAAGCGATAATCGCCGGCGGTCTCGGGCAGGACGTGAAACGTGGCCGCGTTATTCAGGCCGCCGAGATGCACGTCGGCACCCACGGGACAGGCGGCGATGTTCACGAAATACGTTCCGGGCACCAGGCGCGGGTGGCGCACGCGCAGGGCGATGTGCTCGGACGCCCGCGCGCGGCGGCGAAAGCGCATCATGCTCCCCACGACGCCGCTGGGCAGCTTCAGCCCCACGCGAAATTCCAGGTCACGCCCCGCGTACGCCGCCGTCTCGTAATCGAACGACAGCTCGAGATCGCGACCGAACACGATGCCATCCGTGTCCCCGCCTTCCGCGGCACGCACCGCCACGTTGCGGAACCGCACTTCCTTCACGTCGAGCTCGATCGTGGCGTTCGAGCTCCGCGCCACCTCGGACAGCTTCGCGAAATACCGCTCGATCGCGACGGCGGTGTCGCCGAGGTATTCCGGATGCCCGTGATCCAGGACGAGCGTGCGGTCACACACGCGCTCCACGACACTCATCGCGTGGCTCACCAGCACGATCGTCGTTCCACTGCTGCGAAGCTGCGTGATGCGGTCGTAGCACTTGTACTGGAAGAGCGCATCGCCCACCGCGAGCACCTCGTCGACCAGCAGGATGTCCAGGTCCGCGTGGATCGCGATCGCAAAGCCGAGGCGCACCGTCATCCCGCTGGAGTAGTTGCGCACCGGCACGTCGAGAAATTCCTCGGCGTCCGCGAACTCCACGATCGCGTCGAACTTGGACGCAATCTCGGACCGGCTCATCCCGAGGATGGCGCCGTTCAGATACACGTTCTCGCGCCCCGTGAGGAGCGGGTTGAATCCCGCGCCGACCTCGATGAGCGCACCCACGCGGCCGTTCATCAGTACGCTTCCCGCATCCGGCAGCAGGATGCCATTCAGGATCTTGAGCAGAGTGGATTTGCCGGAGCCGTTCTCCCCGATCACGCCGAGCGTCTCCCCGCGCGCGACCTCGAAGGAGATCCGCTCCAGCGCCCAGAACTCGTCAGCGCGCAGACGCCGGCTTTCGCCGTTCCCGCGGAACACCGAGGAGAGCACGTCCACGGCGCCATAGTACAGGCCGCGCCGGAGCGCCTTGCAGAACTTCTTCGACACGTCGGTCGCGACGATCGCGCGATCGCTCATCACGCGCGCTCCGCGATCTTGTACTGCGCGCCGTGGAACAGCCGTCCCGCGAGCGCCAGCACCGTCAGCACGGCCACGGTGGACCAGACGAAGCCGCCCACGTTCGTCAGATGCCCGCTCACGAGCAGATCGCGCGGACCGCACACGAGATGGTACAGCGGATTCCACGCGTTCACGCGCGCAAAGGCGGAGTTGCGGGGCGTGGCATACAGCACCGGCATCAGGAACAGGAGCAGGCCAAGCACGGTGGGCACCAGCGTGGCGACGTCCCGCACCACCACGCCGAGGATCGCTTGTGCCAGGGCCAGCGCGACGGTGAGGGCGAACAGCGGCAGGAGGGCGACGAGAAAGCCGAGAAGCCCCGCGGCGGATGGATGGATGCGATACGCCGCGTAGACGAGCGCGATGAACACGAGGCGAACGGCGAATTCCACCAGCGCCGTGCCGAGCGACGCGACGACCAGCGCGGCCTTCGACACGTTCACCTTGATCAGCAATGGACCGGCGGCGGCCAGGCTCGACGTGCCCTGCGTGACCCCCGTCGCGAAGAGCTGCCAGATGGTGATGCCCACGAGTGCGAACAGCGGGTACGGCACCGGCACCTGACCGGCGTTCAGCACGCCCGTGCGCGTCAGCACGAGGAACACGGCGATGGTGATCGCGGGCTGGAGCACCACCCACACGGACCCGAGATAGAACTGCCGGTAGCGCGACTGCACGTCGCGGCGCACCAGCCGCACGATCATGTCGCGGCTCTGCCATACGTCGCGCGCGAGACGCCAGATCGCCGGCACATGCGTCGGATCCGACGCCCGCACGGGGCCGTGCGGCGTGTAGGTGACGGCGTCCGCCGCGTACGCGCGGCCGGTGGACCGTGTCGGCGCCGCCGTCACCCGTGCATTCCCGCGCCCGCCGTCCGCCGCTCGCGCATCGACGTACGCACGCCTTCCCGCAGCGAATCCAGCGCGTAGCGCAGCACGCTTCGCACGCCGCGCGGCCGCGCGCGCAACGGACCGCACAGGGCGAAGATCGCGAGCTGCACGAAGACGTTGCTGGACGAGCGGCGCGAGAAGAGCTTGCGCACCGCCGTGCCGAACGTCACCGGGGCGTCGCGACGCGGAGCGTCGGGCGCCGTGTACACCGCCGCATGCGTGGACAGCACCAGCCGTTCGCCGCGACGCTTCGCCCGCGCCGCAAACTCGTAATCGGCGCCGTAATGCGGCAGCAGACGCCGCCGGAAGTTGCCCACGCGATGAAACACTTTCACCGGCACGAGCATGCCGCGGCCCGGCAGCGCGTCGAGCGTATCGATGGTCTCTGCGCGGCACAGCCCTTCGGGGTCGTCCGTGAGCGACGCCAGGTCCCGCACCTCGGCCTTCCACCAGTCGATCTTCGGCCCGATGCTCAGAAGCGCACCGTCGGTCCAGCTCCGCAGCAGCGAGCCTACCAGCGCTCCCCCCTTCGCGCGACTCACCTTCACGAGCGTCGAGACGTAGTCCGGTTCGAACGTCGTGTCGTTGTTGATGCAGAGCACGTAGTCCGTCGGCCGCGCGCCCTGGAGCACGCGACGCACCGCGCGCCACATCGCCCCCGTCCACCACAGGTGGCCATCGCCCCGCATGACCGTGACGCGCGGAAACTCGGTCGCGATCGCCTGCGCGGTGCCGTCGGTGGATCCGTCGTCGATCACGATCACCTCGAGATCGCGATAGTCCTGCCGCGCAAAGCAGCGCAGGCACTCGCGCGTGTACTCCAGGCGGTTGTGCACGGGAATGAGCGCGTACACCGTCGCCGGCTGGTTGGCGGCGAGCAGCTCGTCCTTCAGCGAGGGCGCGTCGCGCCGCTCCAGCCCGTGGCGGAACGCGGGCGCCACGGCGGCGACCTCGCGTCGCGCGTCGCGCAGCGCGGCCTCGTACGGCGCGTAGATCAGCGCGACGTCGGAGTCGCGCAGGGGATACGTGGCGTTGGTGCGGTGCACCGAATCGTCATCGAACAGCCGCATCCCGTGAAAGTGGAAGAACACGAGGGGCGTGTCGTCCACCATCACGCGGCTCTCCGCATCGCGCGCGACGTGGATGGTGTACTGCTCCACGTTCCACGGTGCGACGCCGCCGCCGGTGTGCCGCATCACGTGGACGCCCTCGAAGTCCTGCGTCCAGGTATCGAGGTACTTCTGGTCGCCGAGGCGCCCGTCCTCGGCCTTGTAGTAGCACCACTCGTTGCACTGCTCGCGCCAGCGGCGGGCAACCCGCAGGCCGCGCTCGTCGTTGCGGAAGCTCACCCACCCCACGTTGTAGATGCCGTTCTCCGCGTAGTGCGCGAGCCGTGGCGCGAAGCGGTGTTCGTGGATCATCACCGACGCCGTCTCCATCTCGGCGAACAACGGCGCGGGATCGGAATAGAAGTACAGGTCCGAATCGAGGTACGTCACGACGTCGGCGTCCGGCTCGTGCTCGAGCACGTAGAGCGGCAGCGACGGCGTGCAGGTCCAGTAGTATTCGATCGCCGACCGGTTCCCTTTCGCCCGCAGCAATTCCGCGTCTTCGAAATCGCCCAGGCGCAGCAGCCGCACGCGCGCGAGGCGGAGCCGCTCCAGCGTCTCGTACGTCTCGTCGTCCATGCACAGCACGACGAGCGTGAAGTCGCCGGCATGCCGCTCGAGCGAGCGATACAGCGCAACGCCGCGGTACAGATAGTTGCGATCGAACAGCGTGCAGAACCACGAGCGTCGCGCCGTCACGCGTCCCCCGCCTTCACGCAGAGGTAGGACTTCGTGAGCTGCACGTCACCCACGGGTGAATGTGCGCCGACATCCACCGTCGCCACGTGCGCGACGCGCAACCCGGAGGCGGCGAACAGACGGCACAGCTCCGCCTCGTTGAAGTGGGTCTCGACGCACTCGACGCCATAGGCACGCTTGCGGTAGTGCGTGGTGGGGGTGAGATGCAGCACGGGGGTGCGGTGGAAGAGCACGTAGTGCCGCGCCACCCGCGCGGCTTCGCGGATCGCGACGGCGTAGTTCGCGATGTGCAGGATGCAGCAGCCGGACACCACCACGTCGTACGACGCGTCGGCATACCCGAGCCGCGTGGCGTCCGCGATGCGGAAGTCGACGTCGGGCAGGCGGCGGCGCGCGACGTCGATCAGGGGCTGCGAGTAATCACAGCCGGCGTATCGCGCGTCGGGCATGGCGAGGCGCAGCACGTCGCCGTAATAGCCGCTCGCGCATCCCACCTCCAGCACCGTGCGGCGCCGCGGCGCGGGGATCTCGCCGAGCAGGGAGACGAAGGTGTCGAACACGGGAACCCGCTCCCGGCGCGCGTAACGCCGCAGCTCGTCCTCGGCGACCGCCAGCTGTGCGGACGGGATGGCCGGATCCTGCCATGCCGATGCGAGTCGCGCGGCGGTGCCCGCCACGTCGGCGGGCGCGATGGGCGCGTAGTCGTTCGAGACGCCGCCCGACGGCGCCGGCGCCGGCGACAGCAGGGAGCGCAGCGCGCGCCGCACCCGCGCGGAAACGGCGGTCATGCGGCGGACGCGGTGTGCAGGGCGGCCTCGAGGATCGGGACGAGCTCGCGCATGCGCTGCTCGTACGTGTGCGACGTCAGCGTCCGTTGCTGTCCGGCCCGCGCGATGCGTTCGCGCGCGGTGTCGTCGTGGAGGAACTGCTCCACGAGCGCGGCGGCCTCGTCCGGCGAGCGATACGACACCACTTCGGCACCCACCGCGAACAGGTCGCCGAGGTTTCGTTTCGCGTCCGTGATCAAAAGCGCGCCGCACCCCGTCGCCTCGTAGAGCCGCATGTTGTTGGCGTAGTCCTCCGCGACGTCGATGTGCCGGTTGATCGTGATGCGGCTTTCGCACAGCACGCGGTACATGTCCAGCGCCCACGCCTCGCCGCGATGCCGGCGCCGCAGCTCGCTTCCGGGGTCGAGCTCATCCGCGCCATAGCCGAAAATCTCGAGGGGCACGCGCCGCGCGATGGCTTCCAGCAACTGCGTGCCCTTGCCGTGCGCGGCGGAGATGCCGCCGACGAAGGTCACACCGCGCGTGCGCGGCACGTCGCCCACGCGCTCGAGCACCCCCGGCTCGAACCCGATCCGGAAATACTCCGACGCGATGCCCATCGCGCGGAACCGCGGCACGAAGTGCGGAAACGACGTGAGAATCAGGTCGAACGGCGCGAGGTACTCACGCGCTGGCAGCGGGCACGCGATCTGGCCGACGAGCAAAGGCACCTCGCGCTTCACCGCCGCGAGACCCGCGGGCGTGAGGAAGGCGAGGTTCTGGCAGTACAACACGTCGGGCCTGAATGCACGAATCTGCGCCAGCGCGATGGCTTCGGCTTCGGCAGATCCGAACGCGGCCGTCTCACGCCGCCCGCGCAGGCGGCGCAGCACGCCCCGCACGAACGCCCGCGCGCCGTTGCCGCGCGGTCGCAGCCGCATGCCGTTCTCCGCGGCCCATCGCATCTGCAACGGTGCGCAGTTCACCACCAGATCCGCGGCCTGCACCCCCTGTTCGCGCAGGTGGCGGGAATAGAAATCCGACGTCCCGAAGCACTCGGCGGCCAGGCGAGCCAGCTGCGTGTCGTACGACGCCGTCGCCAGGGAAGGCTCCCGGCCGTACACCGCGTCGAGAAAACGCGCGTAGTACGTGTCGAGGATGAGAACTCTCATGCGGCGCGAGAGGCCCGGCGTGCGAGATCGGGTTTGCGCGCGACCACGACAAGGCTGTCGCCAAGTTTGGCAGCGTCGGCCGCGCGCGCCACGACCCCGGCGAGCACGCGCGTGATCGGCAACAGGCGCCGCGCGACGCCCCGGATCGCCGATTCGCCATGATCGAAGTACGGATGCGGCTCGCCCCTGCGCGAACCGCGCAGAACGAGCTCCGCCTGATACTCCCACCACGGCAGCGGTGTGAACGTCCCCACGTGCTCCACCCGGAAGCCCGCACGCTCGAGCAGCGCGCGCAACGGGCCGGAATGGAAATGGTTCTGATGAAAGGGCAGGTGCCAGTGCAGCCACCGCCGCCCGAGCACCCGGCGCGTGAGCGCGCGCGAGTTCGGCGTGGTGAGCGCAAGCATGCCGCCCGGCTTGAGCTTCGCGTGCAGATCCCGCAGCAATGCTTCCGGATCCGTCACATGCTCGATCACCTGCGAGAGCGTCACCGCGTCGAACGACTCGTCGCCGGCGGGGATCGTCGTCAGCGGTCCGACGTGCACGGTGACACCCAGTGCATCCGCGATCTGGCGCACGTTGGGATCCACTTCGACTCCCACGGGCTCAGCCCCCAGCGCCTTCAGCTCGAGCAGGGAGGCGCAGTCGCCACAGCCGTAGTCGAGTACGCGCATGCCGGGGGATATCTCGTAGTGTGCGGCCCACTGCCCGGTGAGCAGGCGCGCGCGCAGACGGCCGAGCCGAGTCCAGATCGCCATCGCATTCGCGGATCGCCGCACCTCGTCGGCGGTGGTGCGCCGGCGCGGATAGTAGCGTGCGTACAAGTCGGGCAGGTCGGATTCGGCGAGCCGCGGTTCCGTGGACATGAACCCGCAGGCGTCGCACCGCACGATGCTGAACTCGCCGGGATGCCCGTACCGGTCGTCGAAGAGATGGTCGAGCTCCGCGCGCGTCGCACCGCCGCACACCAGGCAGGTCATGCGGGCTGCCGCGTGAACTTGCTCATGCCATGCTCCGCCCCCACGCTCGCCTCGGCGATCGGGAACGCCTCGCGCCACAGCCGGCAGATCTCCTGCTCCTCCGCGCGCAGCGTGTCGTCGAGAAAGACGGCACCACGCCGCGACAGGCGCGGCCAGAAATGCGGCAGCGCGCCCGCGCGCGCCAGCTCGTTCGCGACGCCCGTGGGGCCATCCACGACGAGCACGTCCACCTCGCCGCCGCCCAGCACGTCACCCGGCAGGTCGTACCAACGGATCGTGCGACCCAGCACGTTCACGTCGCGCAGCGGCGCGACCACGATCGTGACCCACTGCTGCAGGTCGTTGCGCTCCAGGATGCGGCGCAGATAATCCGCCCAGCGCTGGTCCTGCTCCAGCGCCACCACGCGGCCGGCGCCCAGCGCACGGACCGCGCGTGCGAGATGGAGCGTCGTCACGCCGGTGCCGCAGTCCACGATGGTCGGCGCATCGAATTCCTGGACCGTCTTCAGCACCTCCAGCACGGCGCGCGGCGGAAGCGCCCAGTTGCTCCACGGCAGCGGCAGCGTGAATGCCGGATCCTGCAGCGCGACGAGCGCCCTCGTCTCCTCGATCTCGGTGCGGATCCCCCGCAGCGTCTGCCGCATTCCGGACGACGGGTCGTCGATGCCGACGACGACCGCGCGCCGCGCGCGCGCAATCAACACGCCGAGCACCGCCACGCCGCCCGCAACGGTGATCGGCACCACGGCCGCCGGGATGAGCAGCTGCGCAACGACGCCGAGCGCCACCACCACGACGAACGACGCGCCGGCCACCAGCAGATCCGATCGCGTCACAGCCATCCGGCCAAGGCGATGGTCCTCAGGCGCGCGCGAGCTCAGACGCGGCGTAGCGCGCGTAGAGGTCGGTGACGCCGTCGCGCAACGGGATCCGCGGCGCC
>DATFHG010000054.1:0-30800 GCA_035248725.1 Gemmatimonadaceae bacterium
GGCGGCCATCGACCGCATCGAAGTGCTGCGCGACGGCGCGTCCACCCAGTACGGCTCCGACGCCATCGCGGGCGTGGTGAACATCGTGCTCAAGGAAGGCCAGTTCGCGCCGTTCCTGAACACCACCGTGGGTCAGTACAACCCCGGCCACAACTTCCGCAACGACGGCACCTCCGCGGACGTCAACGGGGGCGTGGGGCTGAAAGTGGGACGCGGCTCGCTGGCGCTGATCGGCCAGTACGTGAACCGCGGCGCAACGAACCGCGCGTGCCCGGACGGCAGCTTCCCCGACGTGAACGGCGTCGCCGATTCCGTGGCCGACTGTCGCGTGGTCATCAAGCGCACCGGCGTGCCGCAGCCCAACGTGCACTGGGGTGACGGCATGGAGCGCGACGTGCACAGCCTCGCGAACTTCAAGATGCCGATCAATCAGGACGGCACGAGCGAGCTGTACGCGTTCGGCGGCTACTCGCACCGTGAAGGCACGGGCAACGGATTCTTCCGCAAGCCGCAGAACAGCAGAAACTGGTCGGAGATCTATCCCCTCGGATTCCTCCCCGAGTTCCGCCCGACGGTGATCGACTATTCGGCGGCGGGCGGCGTCCGGACGAACGCCGGCGGCTGGGCGATGGATTACGGCGCGTCCTACGGCTACAACAGCTTCGACTTCAACCTCGACCACACGCTGAACTCCTCGCTTGGTCCGAGTCTTTCGGTCGCGACCGCGCCGGGGCCGGACGGCGTGCTCGGCACGGCGGACGACCCGAACATGCCGAACCAGACGTCGTTCTACGCGGGTGCGCTGCGCCGCGGCGAAGCGAACGTCGGTGCGAACCTCTCGAGAGAGATGCGCCTCGGCCTTCCCCAGCCGGTGAACGTGGCGGTCGGCGCGGCATTCCGAGAAGAGACGTATGAGGTGGCCGCCGGCGAGAAGGCATCATGGATCAACGGCTACCATCTCACCTCCGACAGCTCCGGCATCGCGCAGGCGGGATCGTCGGTGTTCCAGGGCTTCGCGCCGAGTGACGCGAGCAAGAACAGCCGCAACAACGTGGGCGGCTACGTCGACCTGGAGACGAACCTGACGAACCAGGTGCTCGTGAACGGTGCCGCGCGCTACGAGAAGTACAGCGACTTCGGCAACGCCACGACGGGCAAGTTCGCGCTGCGCTATCAGCCGGCGCGCCAGATCGTGTTCCGTGGTGCGGCGAGCACCGGCTTCCGTGCGCCGAACCTGGCGCAGAGCTGGTACAGCCACACGACGACCGCGATCCAGAACGGCGTGCTCGTCGAGATCGGCAACTATCCGGTGACACATCCGGCGTCGAAGCTGTTCGGCGCCAAGCCGCTCAAGGACGAGAAGTCGATGAACCTGAGCGGCGGGTTCGCCTGGTCGCCGACGCGTGCCTTCAACGTGACCGTGGACGCGTACCACATCGCGGTGAAGGACCGCATCCTCCTCGGCGCGACGTTCGACGGCACGAGCGACAGCGTGACGGCGAACATCCTCACGGCGAACGGCATCACGCAGATCGTGGGCGTGCAGTTCCCGACGAACGCGCTGGACACCAAGACGGACGGCATCGACGTGTCGGGCAACTACACGGTGCTCACGGGGACGGGACAGCTGGACTTCACGCTGAACTCGAACTTCGGCAAGAACAAGGTGACGCGGATCGACCCGCTGCCCGCGGTGTTCGCGGGCCGCCCGACGATCTACACCAGCGCGCTGGATCCGGTGGTCATCAACGCCATCGAGAAGAACCGGCCGTCGAACCGCTCGTCGCTCACGACGAACTGGCTGGATGGTCGCTTCCGCGCGATGGGACGCGTGTCCAACTACGGCAGCTTCGTGGATGGAAGCCTGGACGGTCTCGAGACGTTCGGTGCCAAGACGCTGTTCGACGCCGAGATCGGATATCGCTTCGACCGTATCGGCTTGTCGTTCGGCGCGAACAACCTGTTCAACACCTATCCGGATCAGGTGCGTGTCGACGCGAACACCAACAACGGCACGTTCATCTATCCGGGCTCGTCGCCGTTCGGGTACAACGGACGGTACCTGTACGTGCGGTCCGAGATGCTGCTCTCGAGATAAGGCGGGGGCGAGTCTCGGCTAGTCCGTTCGGAGTTTTCAGGCGGGGAGTAGGGTGTCTCACTCTACTCCCCCCTTTTTTTTGCTACCTGGCACTCCATATTCGCGCTCGTGCACGGATCCGCTCTTCGGCTGCTCGTTCGGACGTCGATCGCGATCGCGATCGCGCAGTCGCTGGCCGCGCAATCGATGGGCGTCTTCGACGGCCAGTCCGACGTCGGGCGCGTGCGTCGTCACGGGTCGGTCTCGTACGATCCCGCGTCACAGCACTATGCGGTCGCGGGCTCGGGGCAGAACATGTGGGGCGACCGCGACGACTTTCACGTCGTGTGGAAGCGACTCACCGGGAACTTCATTCTCTCCACGCGCGCGCGTTTCACGAGCGCCGGCCTCGAGGCGCACCGAAAGCTCGGCTGGACGATTCGTCCCACGCTGGAAAGCAACGGCCCGCACGTCACGGCCGCGCTGCACGGCGACGGGTTGGTGTCGCTGCAGTTCCGTCGCGCGGTGGGAGCGACGACCGAAGAGCTGCGCTCGCCGGACAGCCTGCCCGGCGCAGACGCCGTGATCCAGCTCGAGCGTCGGGATGGCGCGTACCTCATGTCGATCGCGCGTTTCGGCGACACCCTCGTGACCACGACGCTCACGGATGTCACGCTTCCCGACACGGTGTACGCCGGCCTCTTCGTCTGCGCGCACAACGACACCGTGGTCGAGCGGGCGGACTTCAGCAACGTGCGCATCACGCTGCCCGCGCCGGCGACGCTCGTACCATATCGGCAGTACCTCGCCAGCAACATGGAGATCCTCGACGTCGCGAGCGGGAACAGCGTCATCGTCCACAGCTACAGCGGCTCGTTCCAGGCGCCGAACTGGACGCCGGACGGGCGCTATCTGTACTACGTGCAGGAAGGGCGCATCCTGCGCTTCGACGTCCGCTCATACGCCGTCGACACCCTCGACACCGGCACGGCGACGAGGAACAACAACGATCATGTGCTGTCGTTCGACGGCCGCATGCTCGGCATCAGCAATCACTCGGCGGCCGACAGCGACGCGTCGATCGTGTACACCGTGCCTGCCACCGGCGGCGAACCGAAGCGCATCACCGCGAAGGGTCCGTCGTATCTGCACGGCTGGTCTCCGGACGGACGCTGGCTCGTGTACGTGGGGCAGCGGGCGAACGAGTTCGACATCTACCGCATCAGCGCCAATGGCGGCGACGAGATTCGCCTGACGAACACACCGCGTCTCGACGACGGTCCCGAGTATACGCCGGACGGCGCCTGGATCTACTTCAACTCCGCCCGCACGGGGCGGATGCAGATCTGGCGGATGCGGCCGGACGGCAGCGACCAGCAGCAGATCACCGACGACGCCTTCAACAACTGGTTCCCGCACATCTCACCGGACGGCAAGTGGATCGCGTACCTGGCGTTCCCGCTCAGCGTTCCGGCCGACGATCACCCCTTCTACAAGCACGTCACCCTGCGGGTGATGCCGATTGGCGGCGGCCCGCCACGGATCATCGCGTACGTGTACGGCGGACAGGGCACCATCAATGTTCCTTCATGGTCACCTGATAGCCGGAAGTTGGCGTTTGTGAGCAACACTTTGAAGTAGGCCTCCGACCCACGACCATGTCTCCCGTCATCGCCGAGTTCTTCGGTACCGCCATCCTCATCCTGCTGGGCGACGGCGTGGTGGCCAACGTCGTGCTTAACCGCTCCAAGGGCCAGAATTCCGGCTGGATCGTGATCACCGCTGGCTGGGCGTGCGCGGTGACCATCGCCGTGTACTGCGTGGTCGGCGTCAGCGGCGCGCACCTGAATCCAGCGGTCACCGTGGCGCTCGCGACCACAGGAGCGTTTTCGTGGACGCTCGTGCCGGCCTACATCGCCGCGCAGGTGGCTGGTGGCTTCGTCGGCGGAGTGCTCGTGTGGCTGACGTACCTCCCGCACTTCAAAGCGACCGAGGACCCGGCGAGCAAGCTCGGTGTGTTCTCCACCGTTCCGGCCATCCGCACGTTACCCGGCAACTTCCTCTCGGAGTTCATCGGAGGATTCGCGCTCGTGCTCGCGCTGCTCGCCGTCCTGTCGCCGGCCAACCTGGTGCCCGGATCGGATCTCGCGAAGGGACTCGGTCCCTTGCTCGTGGGCGTGATCATCATGTCGATCGGCCTGTCGCTCGGCGGCCCAACGGGGTACGCCATCAATCCCGCGCGCGACCTCGGACCGCGCATCGCACACGCGGTCCTGCCCATCCCCGGCAAGGGAAGCTCAGACTGGCGCTACGCGTGGATCCCGATCATCGCGCCCACTCTCGGCGGCGTCGTCGGTGGATTCGCGTACCACCTGATCTGGGGCCGCTGACGCTACCTCGAGCGCGACGAACGCGAACGCGAGTGGTTCAACTTCTTCGCGCTGTCCGGCACGCCGCGTCCCGAGCCGCCGGGCTTGTTGCCGCCACCCGTGGCCTTGTTCACGGTGGCCCATGCGCGCCGCTCGGCTTCCTTATGGCCGACGCCGCGCTTCTCGTAGCCTTCCTCGATGTGGTCTTCCATCCGCTTCTGCTTGTCCGTGTACTTGCTCTTGTCACCGCGAGGCATTGCCGCTCCTCCACTGTTGGTCACAGAACGACGCTGCAACCACAATGCCTTCGATTGACGTAGCGGCGATTCTTTTCGACCTCGACGGTGTGCTGGTCGATTCCAAGCAGGCAGTCGAGAACGCCTGGCGCGAATGGGCGACAGCGCAGGCCCTCGATCCCGAGTTTGTGCTCCGTACCGCACATGGATTGCGCACCGCGGACGTCATTCGCCGGGTCGCCCCGCATCTGTCGGCAGCCGACGAAGCGCAGCGGCTCGAGGCGGCCGAGTCCGTACGCGTGCGTGGGCTGCGACGGATCGCGGGCGTCGACACGGCGGTGGCCGTGTTGCCGGCAGGCCGATGGGCGGTGGTGACGTCCGGCATGCGCACGATGGCCGAACACCGTCTGCGGTTCGCGGGTTTGCCGGTGCCGGCCGTGATGATCTGCGCCGACGACGTACAGCGCGGCAAACCGGATCCGGAGGGCTATCTCGCTGCCGCGCGCGCCCTGGGCGTGGCTGCGGACGAATGCGTCGTCGTGGAAGACGCTCCCAATGGCATCGACGCCGCCCGGGCTGCCGGCGCGCAGGTGATCGCCGTGCGCACGACCTACGCGGACGACGCCCTGCATCGAGCGAACTTCGTGGTGGACAGCGTGGCGAGCCTTCGGGTCGCGGTGTCGGGCGCGCGCCTGCACATTTCGTTTCCCAGCACGCCCGCGCCGCACACGCCGCCGACATGAAATACATCCTCGCACTCGACCAGGGCACGACCAGCTCACGCGCCATCGTCTTCGATCGCGCGGGCTCGATCGTGTCCGTCGCACAGAAGGAATTTCCGCAGATCTTCCCGCAGCCAGGCTGGGTGGAACACGATCCTGACGACATCTGGTCCACGCAGGCTGGCGTCGCCACCGAGGCGCTCACCAAGGCACAGCTGACGGCTCGGGACATCGCGGCGATCGGCATCACGAACCAGCGCGAGACGGCCGTGGTCTGGGACCGCACGACGGGCCGGCCGATCTGCAACGCCATCGTCTGGCAGGATCGCCGCACGGCCGGCATCTGCGACCGGTTGCGCTCGCGGAAGTTGGACCGCGTCATCCGCAGGAAGACCGGCCTGGTGGTCGACGCCTACTTCTCCGCGACCAAGGTGCAGTGGATCCTCGAAAAAGTGCCGGGCGCGAAGGCGAAGGCGAAGGCGGGAGAGCTCGCGTTCGGCACCGTCGATTCCTGGCTCGTCTGGAATCTCACCGGCGGGCGGGTGCACGCGACGGACGCGACGAATGCGTCACGCACGATGCTGTACGACATCACGAAAGGCGAGTGGGACAGCGAGCTGCTGAAGATGTTCGGCGTGCCGCGCTCCATGTTGCCCGAGGTGCGCTCGTCCAGCGAAGTGTACGGGAAGACGACGCTGCTCGGCGACGAGATCCCCATCGCGGGCATCGCGGGCGACCAGCAGGCGGCGCTGTTCGGTCAGGCGTGCTCGAAGCCCGGCATGGCGAAGAACACGTACGGCACCGGCTGCTTCATGCTGATGAACACCGGCACGAAGCCGATCGCCTCGAAGAACAATCTGCTGACGACGGTTGCCTGGCAGATCGGGAATCGCACCGAGTACGCGCTCGAGGGCAGCATTTTCATCGCGGGCGCCGTGGTGCAGTGGCTGCGGGACGGGCTCGGATTCTTTCCCTCGTCGCCGCAGGTGGAGCGACTCGCCGCGAGCGTTCCGGACACCGGCGGCGTCTACCTGGTGCCCGCGTTTGCCGGCCTCGGCGCGCCGCACTGGGATCAATACGCGCGCGGCACCATCGTGGGGCTGACGCGCGGCACCACGAAGGCGCACCTGGCGCGCGCGGCGCTCGAGGCCATCGCGCTCCAGACCATGGACGTGCTCGCGGCCATGCAGGCGGACGCGAAGATCAAGCTCAAGGAGCTGCGCGTCGACGGCGGCGCGAGCGCGAACGATCTGCTCATGCAGATGCAGGCGGATCTGCTCAACGTGCCCGTCGTTCGTCCCAAGGTGACGGAAACGACCGCGCTCGGTGCCGCGTACCTCGCGGGACTGGCCGTGGGATTCTGGAAGAGCCAGGCCGAGATCGCGAAGCAGTGGCAGGTGGATCGTCGATTCACTCCGGCGATGAAGGCCGCGGATCGCAAGCGCATCGCCGGCGAGTGGACGCGCGCGCTGGAACGCTCGAAGGGGTGGGTAGCCGCGCGCTGAGCGCCGCCGCATAATTGCGCATGGACCGTCGACGGGCGCTGGAGCTGCTGGGATCACTCGCGATCCTGCCCGCGCTGTCGCCGTCCGAGCTGTTCGACGCGGGCGTGCGCGCGCACGACCGGCTCGCGGCGAAACCGCGCGCACTGACGGACGCGCAGTTCGCCACCGTCGTCGCCGCCGCGGAGCAGATCATCCCGCGCACGCAGACGCCCGGCGCCACCGACGCGAACGTCGCCCAGTTCGTGGACGTCATGCTCGCGGACTGGTATTCGGTTCCCGAGCGTGAGCGGTTCGTCGCCGGCGTCGACGCGCTCGACCGGCGCGCGCGCCAGCTGCACCAGGCGCCCTTCGCGCGCTGCACCGCCGACGACCAGCGCGCGCTGCTCCGCGACGCGGACGCCGAAGTTGCGGCGCTGAACGGAACCGCCGCCTCACAGCACTGGTTCGCGACGCTCAAGTTCCTCACCGTGTGGGGCTACTGCACGTCGCGCCTCGTCGCCGAAAGCGAGGAGCGGCTGACGGGACGGTACGACGGCAACGCACCCTATCGCGCGGCGAATCCGTCATGACGCCGCTCGTCGATCGGGACTACGACGCCATCGTCGTCGGATCGGGGATCAGCGGCGGCTGGGCGGCCAAGGAGCTCACCGAACACGGCCTCCGCACGCTCGTACTCGAGGCGGGGCGCGACATCATCCCCGAGCGTGACTACAAGGAGCACGTGCCGTCGTGGGACATGCACTTCCGCGGCCTGGGCGACCGCCGTGCCGTCGAACGGCGCCAGCAGATCCAGCGGCATTCGGTGAGCTTCGATGAGCTGAGTCACGTCTTCTGGACCGATGACGTCGACAATCCGTACTCGACGCCGGCGGGCCGGCCCTTCGACTGGCTGCGCGCGCGTCAGGTGGGCGGCAAGTCGATCATCTGGGGTCGGCAGGTCTATCGCTGGAGCGATCTCGACTTCGAGGCGAACCTGCGCGACCGCGTCGGTGTCGACTGGCCGATCCGCTATGCGGACATCGCGCCATGGTACGAGTATGTCGAGCGATTCGTGGGGGTGAGTGGCGAGTCGCTGGGGCTGACGCACCTTCCCGACGGAATCTTCCAGCCGCCGATGGCGATGAACGTCGTGGAGAACGCGGTGCGCGAGCGCATGCGCGCGCACTTCGGCGACGAGCGCCTGCTGACCATCGGTCGCGTCGCGATCCTCACCGAGGGCAAGCCGGGTCGCGCACCATGCCATTACTGCGGCCCCTGCCAGCGCGGGTGCATCACGCGCTCGTATTTCTCCTCCCTCAACTCCACGCTGCCCGCTGCGCGCGCGACGGGCAAGCTCACGCTGCGTCCCTTCAGCGTGGTGCACAGCGTGATCTACGACGCGAAGCGTGGCCGAGCGGCGGGCGTGCGCGTGATCGACGCGCACACGCACAACGCGATGGAGTTTCGGGCGCCGCTCGTGTTTCTCAACGCGTCCGCGCTCGAGAGCGTGCGCATCCTGCTCAACTCGCGATCGTCGTCCTTTCCCAACGGGCTCGCGAACGGAAGCGGCGCCCTGGGCCTCGGCGTGATGGACCACATCAAGTGGGGCGGCGCGAACGGTCTGATGCCGGGCTGGGAGGATCGTCGCACGCTGGGCAACCGGCCCAACGGCATCCTGGTGCCGCGCTTCCGGAATCTGGGTGCGTCCACGAAGCAGACGGGATTCATCCGCGGCTATCAGTTCCAGGGCGGGGCCGGCCGCAGCGGATGGCGGAGCCACACGCGCGACGCCGGCTTCGGCGCGGAGCTCAAGGCACAGCTGACGCGACTGGGACCGTGGGAGATGTCGTTCGGCGGTTATGGTGAGTGTCTCCCGAACGACGCGAATCGCGTGCAGCTGCATCCCACGCAACAGGACGCCTGGGGCATCCCCACGCTCCACATCACCGCGGGCTGGAGCGGGAACGAGCTGGCGATGCATCGCGACATGTCGGATGCCGCGGCGGAGATCCTCGAGGCCGTCGGCGCGACGCAGATCGAGAAGCGCAGCGCGCCGAGCGTGATGGGCAACGCGAACCACGAGATGGGCGGCGCGCGCATGGGTCGCGATCCCAGGACCTCCGTGCTCAACGCATGGAATCAGGCGCACGAGGTGCCCAACCTCTTCGTCACCGACGGCGCGTGCATGGCGTCGAGCAGCTGTCAGAATCCGTCCATCACGTACATGGCGCTCACGGCGCGCGCCGTGGATCACGCGGTGCGGCTGCTGAAGGCGCGCGAGTTATGATCTCCCGACGCGACGTGGTAAAGATGCTCGGCGGCGTCAGCATGCTTCCCGCGATGGCTCGCCTCAGCGAGCGACGCGACAAGCTGGATCGCATCGGGCTGGCCCTCTTCACCGTGCGCCCGCTGGTCGCCCGCGATTTCGAGGGCACGCTCGCGCAGGTGGCCGCCGCGGGATATCGCGACCTCGACATGTACATCTACGAGGCGCATCGCACGCCGAAGGAAACGCGTGCCGCGCTGGACCGCGCCGGCCTCTCCTGCACCTCCGCGCGTGTCGCGGGGCCGGCGCTGTATCGCGGGTGGGAGCGCTCCCTCGACGCCGCGCGCGAGCTGGGCGCACGCTGGATCACGCTCGCCAACCTCACGTACGAGGAGCATCTCGCGCTCGTGGACTACGTGGAGCTCGCGGACGTCTTCAACCGCGTGGGCGCGGCGGCGCGGGCGTGCGACCTCACATTCTGCTACCACAGCCACGATTTCGAGCTCACGCGCATCGACGGCAAGGTGCCGCTCGATCTCCTGCTCGCGTCCACCGATCCCGCACTCGTGAAGCTCCAGATGGACGTGTACTGGATGATCCACGGAGGCCGCGATCCCGTCGCGATGCTCGGCCAGCTCGGTTCGCGCGTGGCGTCGCTCCACCTCAAGGACATGGATCGCGCGCGCGACATCACCACCGTGGGAAGCGGGACCATCGACTTCGCGTCGATCCTCGCCGCCGCGAAGCGCGCCGGCGTTCGGGACTACTATGTGGAGGAGGACGCACCGCGCGATCCGCTCGCTGCCATCGGATCCGCCTACCGGTATCTCGCGAACCTCACTTTCTGAGCCACCCGTCGCCTGCTGCCCGTCGCCTGTCGGCCGTCACCTGCGATAGACGTCAGTCCCCACGTACTTGAGCCCCGAGTCCACCATGAGCGTCACGACGGTGGCGCTCGGACCGAGCCGTTCGGCGACCTGCAGCGACGCGATGACGTTCGCGCCGGAGGACGTGCCCGCAAACAACGCCTCTTCGCGCGCCAGCCGGCGCGTCATCTCCTTGGCGTCGGCGGTGGCCACGGCGATCACCTCGTCCACGACGCTCTCGTCCCACAGCGGTGGACGGTAGCCGATCCCGACGCCTTCGATCTTGTGCGGACCCGGCTGGCCACCCGACAGCACGGCGGACTCGCCGGGCTCCACGGCCACGATGCGCACTTTCGGATTGTGGCGCTTGAGCACGGCCGCCACGCCGCGTAGCGAGGCCGCGGTACCCACCGAATGCACGAAGGCGTCGACCTGTCCTCCGCTCTGCTGCCAGATCTCCTCGCCGAGCGCGTGATAGCCCGCGATCGCGTCGGCATTGTTGAGCTGATCGGTCCAGAACGTGTTCGGCCTGGCGCTCAGCTGCCGAGCGGCCTCGATCATGTCGAGGATGAGCTTCTTCGTGGTCATCCCGCCCTCGCTCGGCACGAGCGTCAGCTCGGCACCGTACGCGCGCATCTGGTCCAGCTTCTCGCGTGCGAACGCGTCAGAGCTCACGATGTGGATCGGGTAACCGAGCGCCGCACACACGAAGGCGAGCGACGCCCCGGTGCTGCCACCCGTGTACTCGACCACGGTGTACCCGCGCTGGAGTCGGCCGTCCTGTTCCGCTCGCGTGATGACGCCGTGCGCCATGCGGTCCTTCATGCTGCCGGTGGGATTCTCCCACTCGAGCTTGGCCAGCAGCCGCGCGCCGTTCGCGGGCACGATGCGGCCCAGCTGGACGATGGATGTGTTGCCGATGGCGGCGAGGACGTTCATGGCGCAAAAAGGGAGACGGGGATAACCTAGCGCGCGTCAGGTTACCGCCGCACCACCCAATCATGACCGATCCGATCATCCGTCTGCAGGGCGTCACCAAGCGCTTCAACGATTTCGTCGCCGTGAACGACGTCACCTTCGACGTGCGGCGTGGCGAGACGTTCGCCTTCCTCGGCCCAAATGGCGCCGGGAAGACGACGACCATCCGCATGCTCACCACGTTGTTGCAGCCGTCGTCCGGCACCCTCGAGCTGGACGGGCTCGACCCCGTGACGCACGCGACCGAGGTGCGCAAGCGCTTCGGCGTCGTGTTTCAGGACCCCAGCCTCGATCAGGATCTCACGGCGTGGGAGAACATGGACATCCACGGCGTGCTGTATCACGTGCCGCGAAAGGTCCGCCGCGACCGTGCCAGGACCCTCCTGGACACGTTCGAGCTGTGGGAGCGGCGCGACGACCTGGTGAAGACGTTCTCCGGCGGCATGCGGCGGCGACTCGAGATCGCGCGCGGGCTGCTGCACACGCCGTCGCTGCTCTTCCTCGACGAGCCCACCCTCGGCCTCGATCCGCAGAGCCGCAATCAGATGTGGACGCACGTCAAGGCACTCAACAAGGCGGAACGCGTGACCGTGTTCCTGACCACGCACTACATGGACGAAGCCGATCGCGTCGCGGACCGGATTGCCGTCATCGACCACGGGAAGATCGTGGCCATCGGATCGTCGGCCGAGCTCAAGGCGCAGACGAAGACGGAATCGCTGGAGGCCGCGTTCCTCGCGCTCACGGGCACGACGATCCGCGAGGAGAGCTTCGGCTCGGCCGATCGCATGCGCCAGATGGCCGCGATGTGGAGGAGACGCTGATGCAGGTGGTTTTCATCCTGTGGCTGCGCGAGGTGAAGAAATACCTGCGCTCCCGCGCCCAGATCATCGCGTCGCTCGGCACGCCGATCATGTACCTCGGCGTGCTGGGGTTCAGCCTTGGCCCCGTGTTCAAGCGGGCCGGCGAAGGCAGCTATCTGCAGTTCATGGCGCCCGGCGTCATCGGCATGTCCGTGCTGTTCACCGCGATGTTCTCGGGCATCGCGATGCTGTGGGACCGGCAGTTCGGGTTTCTCAAGGAAACGCTCGTGGCGCCCGTGCCGCGCATCTGGATCATGCTGGGGCGCACGCTGGGCGGAGCGACGGTCGCGATCATCCAGGGCCTTCTGATCTTCATCGTCACGCTCATCGTGGGCTTCCGCCCACAGAACCTGCTGGCGGTACCGGTCGCGTTCCTGATCATCATGCTCGTGGCCGTCGTATTCGCTGCACTCGCGACGGCGATCGGATCGACCCTGAAGGAGATGCAGGGCTTTCAGATGATCATGAACTTCCTGGTGATGCCGCTGTTCTTCCTCTCGGGCGCGCTGTATCCGCTGAAAGGGCTGCCGAAGGCGCTCGAAGTGCTGACGCACGTCGATCCGCTGACATACGGGGTGGACGGCGTGCGTGGGACGCTCATCGGAACGTCCCACTTCGGCGTCGCGTTCGACGTCCTGATCCTCACCGCCGTCGGAGTGCTCTTCCTCGTGCTCGGCGCGTGGAGGTTTTCGAAGATCGAAGTCTGATTATCGGTTCAGCCAGTACGCCACCTTGATCAGGAACGTGTTGTCCGGATGCAGGGCGAACAGGTCGCGATAATCGCGCGTCCACGCCTGGTCGAACGGCATGTTCGGGTTCGGGCCCTCGCGGCCGTGCTGCCACACCACAAACAGCGTCGATCCCGGGCGGTACTCCCACCGCACGACGCTGTTGGTGATCAGCTCGGACACCTTGTACCGTGGGTCGATGGTGCCCGGGGGCGTGTACGGCTGATACCGGGCCGCATACGAGTCCGCCTCGGGTGTCGCGCTCAGCTCGCGGATGTCCGTGTACGTGCCGCGTGACGTGAATGGCTGCCCGTACAGCTCCAGGGTGAGGTTGGGCGTCATCGTGTAGTTCATGCGCAGGCTCATCTGCGTGGTCTTCTGGTCGAGCCGCGCGAACGCATAGTGCGTCACGCCATTCTCGTCGAAGTTCCCGAACCACTGCGTGTTGTCGATGCCGCGGCCGATGCCCGTGCTCACCTCAGCCAGGAACTGCGACGAAAGGCGGAAGTCGACGTATGGGCTGAGCCAGGCGCCGTGCGTCTTGCCCTCGTCGCCGAAGTTCAGGTTCACGAAGGCGCCACCGTAGATCGGCTTACGTTGGTCCGTGTTCACACCGCCCCACGGATAGAAGCCGCTCGAGCTCCGCACCAGCGGCCCGCCGCGCGTGCAGCGATCACAGTAGCGCGGTGTGAGGCCGCTGTACGTACCGCCGAGGTGCACGTCCCAATTGTTCCGCAGGCCCATGTGGCCGTTGAAGTTCAGCGCGTTCTCGAGACGCGTGCCGGACGTGTTCCACGTTTCCCAGTGGTTGCCGTTCACCTGCGCCCAGTTGTAGATGCCCTTCGCGTTGCGGAACGAGAGTGCCGCCCACGTGCTCCAGTCCATCAGGTCGGCGCGACGCAGGTAACCGAGGTCGTTCACCTCGAATCCCGGGGAGATGCGTACGACGCTGGTCTCGAACCGCGTGATGCCGCCGCCGTACTTGCCGAACTTGAGCTGTCCCTCGTAGCCCGACAGCGACGTGCGCGTGGGGTCGAGCACAAGCTTGTCGTTCGGCTGCTGATAGAAGTGCACGCCGTTCGTCTGCGTGAGCAGCAGCGCGTCGGGCGTTCCCTCCACGCGCGAGCCGGACACCTGCGCCGCGAACTCGTACCGCTTGTTCGAGAAGCGATTCCGGAACGTGGCGCCGCCGGTGTACGCGGACTTGTGCATGTAGGGATCGGTCCAGCTGTCCACCGAGCGATCGACCGCGGTGGCGATCGCGCTGAGCCCCACGTCGCCGTCGTTGAGGTCCTGTTGCGCCCGCACTACGCCATAATTCGCCAGCGGTTCGACCGTGCGCGACTGGACGCCCGTGACTTCCGGCGTCACCGCGTCGAGCACACCGAACGAGAATCCGTTGCTCGTGCGACCGGTGAGCTTCGCGGCGCCCGCGATGGTCGTGAACTTGGGCGTGTCCTGGTTGCCGTAGAGATCGCGCAGCCCCGGCGACCGGCCGATGCGCCGCGAGTAGAACAGCCCTTCGTTCGTGCTGCAATCGACGACGATGTAGCAGTTGAGCTGGAATTGATACAGCCCCGTGCCTTCCACGAAGAAGGGCCGGCGCTCCTGGAAGAACGTCTCGAACGCCGTGAGGTTCACGACCGACGGATCCGCTTCCACCTGGCCGAAATCCGGATTGATCGTGGCGTCCAGCGTCACGTTCGGCGTGATGCCGAGCTTCAGGTCGCCGCCGCCCGTGATCTGCTGCGAGCGCTCGTAGCCCGCGGTGGGCAGCTGGCGCTGCACGTTCTTCGTGACGGCGTATGGAGTGACCTCCACACGACGTTCCGTGCTCAAGCCCGCGAGCCCATCCAGCGTGCCAAGCTGCGACACGATGCCGTTTCGCTCCGGGCTGTACAGGGGCCAGGAATCACGCTCGGCGAAGCGCTCGAGATCGCGCCAGATGCCGAAGCCGAATGTGTTGCTCGTTCCCTTGTTGTATCGCAGCTGCGACAGCGGCACACGGAACTCGGCGGTCCAGCCGAGCGAGTCCACCGTCGTGGCGACGTCCCAGATACCGTTCCAGGAGTCGTCCTCCTGTCCGTCGTTGCTCATCGCGTAGTCGCGCTTCACGCCGTCCGGATTGACCGCGAGCTCGTAGCCGCTGCGCCGGTCGTAGTACGAGTCGATGAGAAGCTTTATCTGATCCGAGGGGCCGCGGACGTCGCGGCGCGACAGCGCGTGCATGATGCTGTCGGGGTGGGGATCGAACATCCGCACGAAGACGTACAGGTTGTGCTCATCGTAGGCGGCGCGGAATTCCGTGCGGAAACGCGGATCGATGTCCACCTTCGGCTGGAACTGGCGGAACTGCGAGTAGCGAGGTGCCTCCTGCCAGACCTCGTCGGCGTCGCGGCCATCGATCAGCGGCGCGCGCTCGGCGCGAACCGCTCTGGCACTCGTCACGCGTTCGACGGCCGCGGTGGCCGTGCCGGACGGGTTCTGCTGAGCCACCAGCAGGCCCGAAGGAAACGCGAGGAGGGTAGCCGCGGTGATCGCGGAACGAAACATGGGAAATCTCGTTGAGACGGGTCGCACAGTTGGACATACGCCCCGCGCGTTTGGTTGGGACGCTCTGCCACCGACTACTGTCTCGGCGCCGCCCGGGTTTCTGCCGAGGCCGGCGCTCCCTCCACCGCCATATAATGAAGGCGGATGAAAATTCTCGTCACCGGGTCGACGGGCGTCATCGGCAGGCGTGTCGTTCCGTTGCTGCTGCAACGCGGCCACGACGTGACCGCGGCCGGCCGCTCGCGCGAGCGACTCATGCCACTGACGCGGGAGGGTGCGTCTCCCCTCACGCTCGACATCTTCGATGCGTCGGCCGTCGCGGCCGTGGTGCCGGGCCACGACGTCGTGATCAACGTGGCCACCAGCATCCCGCCCAGTACCCGCGCGCTGCTTCCCGGCGCATGGCGCGCGACGGCCCGCGTGCGACGGGTGGCGTCGCGCGTGCTCGCCGACGCTGCGATCGCCGCGGGCGTTCAGCGTTTCGTGCAGGAGTCCTTCGCACCGATGTACGCGGATGCGGGTGACCGTTGGATCGATGAGAGCTTTCCGATCCAGCCGGCGCGGTACAATCGGTCCGTGGTCGACGCCGAGGCATCCGCGCAGCGGGTGACGGACGCTGGCGCGGTGGGAGTCGTTCTCCGCTTCTCGTACTTCTACGATCTCGACAGCGACTTTTCGGCGGACACCGCGCGTCTGGTGCGTCGCGGCTGGGCGCCGCCCTTCGGACATCCCGCGAGCTACATCAGCTCCGTGACGCACGACGACGCCGCCGCGGCCGTGGTGGCGGCGCTCGACGTCCCCGCGGGCATCTACAACGTGAGCGACGACGAGCCGTTGACGCGCCGCGATTTCTACGACGCGCTCGCCGCGTCCCTGCGCGTGCGACCGCCGCGGTTTCTCCCGCAGTGGATGCGCTACCTGGGCGGCTCGGTCGGCGAGCTCTTGTCGCGATCGCAACGCATCTCGAACGGACGCTTTCGCGCCGCGGCACCGGGCTGGGCGCCGCGCTACCCGAGCGCGCGGGACGGGTGGCGCGCCATTGCACCCGCCATCCGCTAGCCATGCATTCGCGCGCCCGGCTGCGCGACGACCTCAATGCCCTCGGCGTTCGCGCCGCGGACGTCGTGATGCTCCATGCGTCCGTGCGCGCCGTGGGCGAAGTGGCGGGAGGGCCGGACGAGATCCATCTCGCCGTGAAGGATGCCGTCACGCCGGCCGGAACGCTCCTCATGTACGCCGGGTGTCCGCAGTACGTCGATGAAGTGGGCCGCGGCAATCTGACCGCGGAACAGGAAGCCGAACTGCTGCACAAGCTTCCGCCCTTCGACGCGAGCACGGCGCGAAGCGCGCGCGACCACGGCGTGCTCGTCGAGTTCTTCCGCACGTATCCAGGCACGATGGTGAATCAGCATCCGGCGCGATTCGCGGCGTGGGGCGCGCACACAGGGGAGCTGTTCGCGACGCAGCCGTGGGATTACGCGTTCGGACGGGACTCGGCGCTCGAGCGCTTCATGCAACTCGACGGGCGCATCCTCCTGCTCGGCTCCGATCACGACGCGGTGACCTTCCTGCATTACGTCGAGCACGTGGTGGACTTCCCGGGAAAGCGAATCGCGCGCTTCAAGGTCCCCATGCTCGACGGCGGCCGGCGCGTCTGGCGCGACATGGCGGAGTACGACACGAGCGGCGACGGGGTGCACGCCAACTGGCCCCCGGATTTTTTCCGCCAGATCCTCGACGGCTTTCTCGATGCGACGGGCAATCGCGGCGCGCTGGTGGGCAACGCACACTCGCATCTGCTTCCGGCGCGCGCGCTGTTCGACTACGCCGCGCCGATCATGCAACGCATGGCGTCCGCCGGCTGATGCGGCGCCTCTGGCTGCTGCTGGCACTTCTTGCCTGCGCGCGGGTGGACCGTTCACGCGATGGCGCGCGCGACGACTGGCGTCTCACCGGCGGCGACGCCGGCAACACCCGGTATTCGGCGCTCGACCAGATCGATCGCGACAACGTCGCGCGGCTGCGCGTCGCGTGGGTGTATCACACCGGTGACCTCGACAGCAGGGCACACGGCGAGATCCAGGCGACACCGATCGTCGTCGACGGCGTGCTCTACACGACGACGCCGGCGCTCGCGCTCGTCGCGCTGCGCGCGGACAGCGGCACGCTCCTGTGGCGCTTCGATCCATTCACGCACCGCGAGCGGCCGACGCACGTGAATCGCGGCGTCGTGTACTGGGCCGAGGGCACCGACCGCCGAATCCTGTATACGGCTGGCCGCCGGTTGTATGCCGTGGATGCGCGCACCGGCGTCCCGATCGCCAGCTTCGGCGACTCCGGTTCGGTGGATCTCGCGAAGGGGCTGAGCCGCGAGATCACGAGCGAATACCTGGTCGCGACGAGTCCGGGCATCGTCTTCCACGATCTGCTCATCCAGGGCACGCGCGTCGGCGAGGAAGCCGGTTCCGCGCCCGGCGATCTGCGCGCGTACGACGTGCGAACGGGTGCGATTCGCTGGACGTTTCACACCATTCCTCATCCCGGCGAATACGGCGCGGACAGCTGGCCCGCGGATGCCTGGCGTTCGGCCGGTGGCGCGAACTCGTGGGCCGGTCTGTCCGTGGACACGGCGCGCGGCATCGTCTACGTGCCCACGGGTTCGGCAACGCCGGACTTCTATGGTGGCGAGCGACCCGGCGCGAATCTGTTCGCGAACTCGCTCATCGCGCTCGACGCGGCGACGGGGCGGCGGCGGTGGCACTTCCAGACGGTGCACCACGACATCTGGGATCGCGATCTGCCCGCGGCTCCCAACTTCGTGCGCGTGCGGCGCGACGGGAGAACGGTCGACGCAGTCGCACAGATCGCCAAGAGCGGATTCGTGTTCCTCTTCGATCGTGTGTCCGGTGCTCCGCTGTTTCAAATCGAGGAGCGCCCCGTCCCACCCTCGACGCTCGAGGGCGAACAGGCGTGGCCGACGCAGCCGTTCCCCGTGAAGCCGGCGCCGTTCGCGCGCCAGTCCATGCGGGCCTCGGACATCGCGGAGATCAGCGCCGCGGCGCACGCCTCCGCTGCGGCGCGCTACCAGACGCTGCGCGCCGGCGCGCTGTTCGAGCCGCCGAGTCTGGAGGGCAGCGTGGTCCTGCCGGGATTCGACGGCGGCGGCGAATGGGGCGGCGCGGCGGTCGATCCGGACGGCACGATCTACGTCAATGCCAGCGACGTTCCCTGGATCGCGGCCATGCGACCTGCGGTACGAATCGCGGACAACGCAAGACCGCCGCGATCGGGCGCCGCACTGTACGGCGAATACTGCAGCTCCTGTCACGGTGTGGACCGACTCGGCCGCGATCGCGCGCCATCGTTGCGCGACGTCACGCGTCGGCTGAACGCCAGCCAGGCCGCCGCCGTGCTCGCGCACGGCCGCGGATTCATGCCGTCCTTCGATGCCCTCGCACTCTCGCAACGCGCTGCGGTGCTCTCGTATCTCGGCTATCAGGTGACGCGTCCTGCGGCGGATTCGAATCGCGCCACGCCGCGGCCTCCCCGCTCTGCCTACGAGTTTGTCGGGTACGAGCGCTGGCGGGACAGCGCGGGATATCCCGCGATCGCTCCACCATGGGGAACGCTGAGCGCCATCGACCTCAACTCCGGCGACTATCGCTGGCGCATCACGCTCGGCGATCACGCCGAGTTGGCGCAGCGCGGCATGACCGGGACGGGCGCGGAGCAGTATGGCGGGCCCATCGTCACGCGCGGCGGCGTGCTGTTCATCGGCGCCACCGACGACGCGAAGTTCCGCGCGCTCGACACGCGCACGGGCAAATTGCTGTGGCAGGCGACGCTTCCTGTGCCCGCGTTCGCCACGCCGGCGACGTACGCGGTGCACGGAAAGCAGTTCGTCGTGATCGCCGCGGGTGGCGGCAAGCTCGGCGCGAAATCCGGCGACACGTACATCGCGTTCTCGCTGCCGTGACGGTTCACCCTTTGCGTCCCCCACCGCTCAATCAGGCAGACTCACGAGTGGAGGAGATAACGATGCAATTACGAGCGGGAACTCTGGCGGCAGCGCTGATCCTGTGCGCGTCCGCGGCCGGGGCACAACAGGTTTCGGCCTCGACCACGACGACCACCAACCAGTGCGTCCCACGGCGGGCGGTGATCGACACGACCACGTCCGCGGCGCGCGTCAACGTCGGTGGCGGCAGCACGGCCCAGAACGAGCCCACCGTCAACAACGCGACCAGCAAGTCCACGCAGGTCAGCGCGAATGAGCACGCAACGGTCGACAGCTCGAGGGTGGCCAACATTCCGGCGCGGAATTCCGATCGGCGCGCCGTGAAGGTGAACGTCGGCGGGGGTAGCGTGCCCATCACGAAGACGAACGGCAGTGGCACGGGCGCGTCGGCCAACGGCAGCGTGGCGCTCCCCACGTGCCCGGACTCGATGAGCCACCGCTAGCTCATCCTTGCGAGACGGGACCATTGCGGTGAACGCCGGCCGGCCACACGTTCCGGGTGTGACCGGTCCGGTTCTCCGTCGTGCCTGCTGGTGCGCCGCGGCTGCGCTCGTCGCGGCGTGCGGCACGGATCCAGTCTCCCCTCCGGAGACGGACTTTCCCATCTCCGTCGAGATCGTCAACAACCTGTTCGCGCCGGTCAGCATCGCCGTCGATGGGCGGCCGCAGGTGGCATTGCCATCGGGAGCCAGCACGTCGCTCACCGTGTCGTCGCACTCTCAGTGGATCACGTGGAGCTCCGCGAAGCCGATGGACGAGAACGGCGTCCCCATTCCGGATGACATCGGTGACATCGCCGTGGCTGTCGGCGGTATCCGTCGCACGCTGGATATCACGAATGTCATCCAGGATCTCCCGTACATCACGGCACGCATCTACAACGACACGCCCGCGGCGGTGTCGATCGGCGTCTTCGACGGAGCGTCGGTGACCTGTGTGTCGAAGCTTCCCGGCTCGACGGTCACCACGCGCAAGTTCACGCAGACGGGGTACTACCGATTCCAGTCGGGGACCGAGCTGCGCGCGTATCGCGACCCTGCCAACTGCACCGGCCCGTACGTCGCCTGGTCACACCCGACGCTGCAGGATTTCATTCCGCGCTCGGGGTTGCTGCTGCTGACCCTCTCCGTCGCGCCCTGACGACTCCCTAGTTCGTCTGCAGGTCGATCACCAGGCGCGGAGGCGACATCATGGTCTGCACGCGGAAGGGACGTCGCGCCGCCAGACCCGCAGTCCAGCCGACCACGCCCTCGAAATCGCAATCCATCGCGAGCGAACGCAGCTGCGGCAACCGCGGCTCCAGTGCGCGATTCACGATCGTGGGGCGCTCGTCCCCATCCACCGGCGCATGCGCCTGCGTGGGACTGAGGCGGACGTGCAGGCGCGCGGCGCCATTCAGGGCGATCGGAGCTCCGGAGGCACAGTGTGTCGGCTCGTCCGTTCGGTACTCGACCACATATCCCGGGAGCTCCGCGCCGCGGAAATAGAACACCATGCGATCGAAGCCATCGTGCGACGCCGCGCGCACCGAGTCGAGTACCGCGACGCCCTGCATCGCCGACGCGCGCTCGAGTCGCGTCGTGTCGCCCTCGAACGTGCGCGACGCCGTGCACGCGCACGCCAGCAGCACAAGGAGCGATCTCACCGGCGCAACGCCCGCTCGATGACGTCGAGGGTCGCGATCGCGTCGCGCGGATCCACCGGCGGCGGCGCGCCGTCACGCATTGCCTTCACGACACCGCCATAGAAATCCTGATAGCGCCCGCGATCCGTCGGTACGGGCTCCCACGAATCGTTGGTGCCGACGCGGCCCCAATGGTCCTCCGGCTCCGCCCCCCAGGTATCGTCCACGGGTCGCTCCCCGCGCCGCAACGCCTCTTCCTGCACGTCCGGCGTCCACTTCACATATGCCGCCTTGCTGCCGAGCACGCGCAATCGCGGTGCGTTCTGCGCGACGACGAGACTCGCCCACAGATGCGACCGCACACCGCCGGCGTGCGTCAGCGCGACGAACACGTCGTCGTCCACCTCCGCGCCCGGCCGGCGTCGATCCAGCTCGGCGTACACATCGGTGACCGGTCCGAATGCGAACAACGCCTGATCGATGAGATGGCTGCCGATGTCGTACAACAGGCCGCCCGCTTCGACGGGATCGCCGCGTTCGCGCCAGCCGCCCTTCAGCGCGGGCCGCCAGCGCTCGAAGTGAGATTCGAATCGGAACACGTCGCCCAGACGTCCCGTGCGCACCAGTCGCAGGAGCGTCTGGAAGTCGCCATCCCAGCGGCGGTTCTGGTACGTCGTCAGCATCACGCCCGCGCGCTCCGCCTCCGCGACGAGGTCGCGCGCCTCGCGCGCTGTCGGCGTCATCGGCTTGTCGATCACGACCGCCTTGCCCGCGCGGATGGCCTCGCGCGCGAGCGCCACGTGCGTGCGATTCGGCGTCGAGATCACGACCAGGTCCACGTCGTCGTCGTGCGCGAACAGCGCGTCCGCGTCCGCGACGATCCGCACGCCGGGATACTCCGACGTCGCCGCGCGCCGGCGATCGGCGTTCGACGTCGCGATCGCGCGCAGCTGCAATCCTTCGGTGACCGCGATGAGCGGCGCGTGGAACGAACGCCCACCCAGACCATATCCGATCAGCGCGACGCCGATCGGAGCCGTCACGGCTGTTCCTTCAGAAACTTCCCCGCCACCTGACGGAAGCTCCCGACGAGCGTGTCGCCGCGCAGGTCGCCGATGAACACGTCCGCGGTGTCGTTCGCGTACCAGTCGCGCAGCAGCGCGAGCTCCACGTGGCCGTCCTTCATCGTGCCGATCATGCCGCACACCTGACATCCCACGGCGCCGATCTGCGGCCGCTTGAAGTACTGCCCGCTGATCGCGTCCGGTTGGTCGCTGCGCGTTGCCTTCGACTCCACCCAGATGACCAGCGCGATGTTCAGCGTGGCGCCGGCTTCCTCGGGGGTCCCATAGAACCGATACGTGCCCTCCACGGGGTTCGTCTGCGGCGCGGTGACGTCCCAGGTCTCGTAGACGAGGCGCACGAGCGACCCGAACACCCCGATCCCGCCGCTCACGCGACTGATCAACCCTTCTCCGGAGACGGAGTTGTTGTGCGACCGGTACCAGTCGTAGAAGTTCGCATCGACCGCGGAGATCGTCACCGTCTGCAGAAAGCCGGGGAAAAAGAGCCTCGGCAGTCCCGTTGCCTGCGTGTTGCGCAGCGTTCCCGGCAGACGGACGTGCGTGCTGTCCGTGAAGAAGTACCGCGGTCCGAACGGCGACTCCACGCGAACGAAATACGCGCGCGCACCGGTAATGGCGGGCCAGCTGTACGTGGCCGTGTCGCTTTCACGATCGAACGTCCGATTCACGGATGCGATGGCGGCCGCGCCGCCGGGCACCGACGTCTCCGCGTCGAGCACCTCTCCGGCGCGCGTTCGTGCGTGCAGCTTGTAGACGCCGGTTCGCTCGAGGGCCGCGCCGCTGAGCGCGAAGCGATACACGCCCGCGCCGCGGCCGTCGCCGCTGACGGTGATGTCCTCGCGACCGAAGAGCGTGTCGTTCGACGGCGTGATCAGCCGCACGGTCGCCCCTTGCTCGGGTACGCCTCGCGCGCTCGTGATCGGATCGAGCGGATCCACGGCGCCCCCGAACAGGTCCTGCGAGCCGTTGCGGGTGCGCTCGAGCAGAATCGCCTGCGTCGCCGCGGTGGGACTCAGGACGCCGTGCAGCGCGAGCTGCGCGGGTGGAGACGGGATCGCCACGTTCTCCACCTCGCAGCCGAAGAGCGCGAGCACCGCGAGCGCCAGAACGCCGACGGGACGCCTGTCAGAACGCGACACGAAGCCCCGCGCTCGGAAGGATGGGAAACTGCGAGATCGCGCGTCGGGTCGCCGGTGTCGTGCCGAACTGGTACAGGTACACGAGGACGTTCTTCGCGTTGTACGCGTTCGCGACGCTGATGTACGGCGTCCACGACGAATGCCGACGCCGGAACTCCCGCGAGATGTCCAGGTCCACACGATGCGTGATGGGAAAGCGCGCCGTGTTCCGTGCGCCGCCGATCGGCTCCACGTAGAGGATCGGGCTGCCCGAGCCCCATGTGTCCGTGGAGGGATCGTACTCCCGCCGCGCCACCGAACCCACAATGGGCGTATACGGAGTTCCTGTCGCGAGGCCGAAGCGCGCGCCGAGCTGATATCGCGCCAGCTTCCAGGACGCGACGACATTGAGGTCGTGCCGCCGGTCATGTCCCGGCGCCCAGCTGAGCGTATCCACCCAGCGCCGGCTCATGCCGTACGAATACGACAGCCATCCGGCCACGCCCGTCGTCGGCTGCCACCGCGCCAGCAGGTCGACGCCGTACGACGTGCCCTGCGCCGCGAACAGCTCGTCGCCGCGCACCGACGGGTCCTCCGACCAATTCGCCTCCATCACGCGCGGATAGCGCTTGAGATACGCCTCCAGGCGAATCGAGCCGGCGTCGCGCAGCCGGCGCTCGATGCCCGCCACCCCGTGCCATGCGGACGCGACCGGGATGAGCGAGTCGCTCGCCATCCAGATCTCGAAGTAGCGCAGCGGGCCGTCGCCGGCCAGCGAGTGCAGCCACTGCGTCACGTATCCGCCCGCCGCGGTCAGCGCCAGGGACGGCGTGACGAAGTATTTGACCGAAAGCCTCGGCGACAGAGACGCATAGTGCCGGCTCGTGAGCGCGTCGCCTCGCAACCCCGGCTCGATGAGCCACCGCGACGAGAGCCGCCATACGTCGTCGATCCAGAGGCCGCCGGCGGTGCCCTGCTGCGTGATGTCGAAGTCCGACGTGCCCGTTTGACTCGAGCCAGACGCGTAGCGCGTGTGATACGCGGCGACGTCGTAGCCCGCGGACACATCGTGATTCGACGTCCGCAGCAGCACGTCGCCGCTCGCGCGCAGGTCACGGATCGCGTTCTGCTGCGACAGCGTGCCGTCGCCCAGATCGAGAGTCGTCGAAAAGCCGCTCGCGGAGAAGCGCTGCTCGGCGCGCAGCCGCCCCACGTCCCGCTCGAGCGACGCACCGATCAGGCGATTGCCCCAGTTGAACGCCCACCGGCCTTCGGACGCGCGCGACGCCGAGCTATCGTTCTCGAAGTCCGCGAGATTCGCGTCGAGGACGTCGCGCCCGAGATAGCCCGTGATCGCCAGACGAATGTCCGCCGGCAGCGAGTACGTGGCGCGTCCGTGAAAATCGCGAAAGTGATACGGAAAAATGTTGTTCGTGAAGATGCTGGTCGCGGCATCGGCGTACGTTCGGCGCGCCGCGAAGCTCCACGTCCCCGCACCGCCGTTGAGCAACCCGGTGAGGCGGCCCGTGGCGCCAAGCGCCGAGATGTCGGCAGTGCCATGAATCCCGAGCCGCGCGTCGTCAGCCGACTGCACGTCGAGAACGCTCGACAACCGGCCGCCATACCGCGCGGGGAACGCGCCGGTGATCAGCTCGATGCCCCCGACGGTGGCGTCCATGAACGTGCTGAACAACCCACCGAGGTGAAACGGGTTGTACAGCGGATGACCGTCGAGCAGGATGAGATTCTGATCCGCCTCGCCGCCGCGGACGTTCAATCCGGTGTTGAAATCGTTGCGCGCTTCGACGCCGGGCAGCAGTTGGACCGCGCGGATCACGTCGCGCTCGCCGACGCGCGGCGCGGAGGAAAGCTGCGTGGCCGTCAGCGTCAACGTGCCGACGTTCGGCCGCGTCTGGAACATCTCGCGATCCACGCTCTGCGCATCCGTCTGGATCGGCGCCATGACCACCGGCGCGTGTCGCGATCGCAGCACGATGTCGACCCGTGCCGTGTCGCCCGCGACCACGGTCACGCTCACCGTCTGCGCAGAGAACTCCGTCGCAGTGACGCGCAACAGCCGCATGCCCGCCGCCACGTTCGACAGCACGAACCGTCCGTCGCGGTCGGAGCGCACCACCGTCGTGGTGCCGACGAGCGCCACCGTCGCATTCATCGCGGGAGCACCCGCCATGCCGCTGTCCGAGTCGAGCAGCACTCGGCCGGCGATCGTTCCCGTCGCCGACACGCCCTGCCCGCCCACGATGCATGGCGCGAGAAGGCCGAGGACAAGAGCCATGCTGCGAGCGGCGGTACGGCGAGGCGGGAGAAGCATGCTTCTATATAGTAGGGAGTCGCGCGGCCCAGCCGCCACGCGCGTGGACCGTCAGGTGGCTGTACGCGACGCAGGCCAGAGACGTTGCCTCGAGGTCGCGACCAGCACAGCCAGCACCACCACGCCGACGGGAACGGCATAGAACGCGGCGCGCAGACCGTATCGCATCGCGACCGCGCCCGTGAAATAGGGGAGCAACGTGCCGCCGGTGAGGGCGATCGCCATGCCGATCCCGAGCGCGGTGCCTGACAAGCTGGTGAATCGCTCGCCGACCACGCCGTACAGGATCGGGAACGTGCTCGCGAATCCCGCCCCGAGCAGGAAGACGCCCAGGGCCGCGAGCGTCGTACCGCGCGTCAGCACCACGATCAGCGACGCGACCAGGGCCACGCACAGCGACGTGAGAAGCACCTGCGACGGCCGCGTGGCCCGCAACACCGCGCTCAGGATCAGACGCCCGAGGAGCAGGCCGAACCAGAAGATCGACAGATAGAGCGGCGCGCGCTGGATGCTCACGCCGAGATCGCGGACGAACAAGGTTGGTGTCCATCCGCCGGCGGTGCTTTCGATGCCGCTCTCGATGAACATCATGGCGCTGATGAGCAGCAGCAGTGGATTGTGGAGCAGCCGGCGCGCTTCGGCGACCGGGAATCCGTGCGGTTGCTTCGATTCGGGAAACGGGCTGCGCCACGTGACGACGAGCGGAATGATCACGAACGCGCCGCACCCCGCCAGGATCGACGCAAAAGGCAGCGTCGTCGAGAACATCGCGAGCAGGAGTGGCACGCCGGCCGCGCCGACGCCGAAGAATGCGCCGACGAACGTGAGCGCCGCACTGCGGTTTCCCGTCGCCACGTCTGCGACGAGTGCGTTCGCCGCGCCATTCAGCAGCCCGCCGGTGTACCCGATCACGATCAACGCGAGCCGCAGCACGGCGAGCGACGGCGCGAACGCCACGACCTCCAGCCCGATCGCGATGCAGGCGAAGGACAGCACCAGCATCCCCTTGTACCCGCGTCGGTCCACGATCGGCCCGAACGAGACACTTCCAGCCACCACGCCGAGGCTCAGCAGCGCCAGCAGTCCGCCCGCGGCGATGGTGTCGATCCCGAATCGCTCGATGATGACCGGCAGCGACGCGCCGAGCATGGTCAGCACCATGCCGAACGACACCATCCCGAGACTCGCGATGGTGATGAACGGCGTCATCGCGGCCGTGGACGTACAATGGCGCGAGCCGGCGCGCCCTCGTGGCCGGCGACCTTCATCGGAAGCACGATGAGGTCGTAGTCCCCGGCGACGACGTTCGCCAGCGACAACCCCTCCACGATGGGGATGTCGCGGCCGAGCAGCGCGCGGTGCGCGAGCGGCGCCGGGGCGCCGAACTGCTCCGCCGAGATGTAATCGATGCCGACGAGCTTGACGCCCGCATCCGCCAGCGCCTGTGCCGCGTCACCCGCCAGATATGCGAAGTCGCGATGGAACGTGGACGACGACATCCAGCCCCGGGCGGAACTGCGCGTCCGGAACAGCACGCGTTCGGCGCCACGCCACGCATGCCGGTCGAGCTCCGCGGCGTCGATGCGCTGGACGCTGTCGGCGATATCGATGACGCGTGCCGGTCCCACGAGCGCCTCGAGCGGCACGCGGTCCACGGACATCCCGTCGCGCACGAAATGCATCGGCGCGTCCACGTGCGTCCCGCTGTGCGCGCCGAGCGAGTACACGGACAGCGTGAACGCCTCGCCGCGACGCATGTCGTGCAGGAACTCGAAGTGCATCGGTGCGTCACCGGCATAGATCGGCGTCGTCGTGCTGTCCAGCGTCGCGGTCACGTCGATCCAGCCGCTCGCGGGCAGCGCGTTCGTCTGCACCGCGCCGTGGCAGGCCACGAGCCCGGGCGACAGCGTTGCGAGCAGGAACAGTCGGGTGGCTTTCATGAGTCGTCTCCGGTCACACCACGAGGCTGAGCAGCAGCACGAACAGCAGACCGATCACACCGATCAGTGTCTCGGCCACGGTCCACGTCTCGAGCGTCTGCCGCACCGTCATGTTGAAGAATTCCTTCACCATCCAGAAACCCGCGTCGTTGACGTGAGACAATAGCAGCGACCCCGCGCCCGTCGCGAGCACCAGCAGCTCGGCGCTCGTACCGGGGACGGCGGCCGCGATCGGCGCGACGATACCCGCGGCGGTGGTCATCGCCACCGTCGCGGAGCCGGTGGCCACGCGAATGAGCGCGGCGATCCCCCAGCCGAACAGCAGCGGCGACGCGTGCGATCCGCGCGCTGCTTCCGCGATCGCCTGACCCACACCGCTCCGCACCAGCACCTGATTGAATCCGCCGCCGGCGCCGATGACCAGCAGGATCGCCGCGGTCGGTCCGAGACAATCGTTGCAGAACTTGAGCAGCTGCTCGCGCGTGAAGCCGCGCGCCCAACCCAGCGACCAGAAGCTGAACAGGAGCGCGATGAGCAGCGCGACGATGGGATGGCCCACGAGCTCCAGCGTGGAACGCAGTCCGCTCGCCGCCGGCAGCGCCGCCGCCGCGATGCTTCCCGCGAGCATCAGCAGCACGGGAAGGAGAATCGTGAACAGCGAGATCCCGAAGCTCGGCGCGGACGTACCGGCGGCCGTCTCCGTGCCCGCGAGCTGCTCCGCCATGGGATTGTGTGCGGGGAGGGTCACACGCCGGGCGACCCACGCGCCGTAGAGTGGTCCGGCGATCGCCGCAGTCGGCAAACCGGCGACGAGACCCAGCAGGATGGTCTTGCCGATGTCGGCCTTGAGCGCGGTGACCGCCAGCATCGCCGCCGGGTGCGGCGGCAGCAGGCCGTGCACCACCGAGAGTCCCACCAAGAGCGAGATGCCGATCGTCAGCAGCGGCACCCCGGTTCGCCGCGCGACCGTGAACACCAGCGGTATCAGCAGCACGAACCCCACCTGGAAGAACACCGGAATGCCGACGATGAACGCGACGACCATCACCGCCCATTGCACCCGGCGCTCGCCGAAGCGCGCGATCAGCGTCGTCGCGATGCTCGTCGCCGCTCCGGACTCCGCCATGAGCTTGCCCAGCATCGTACCCAGGGCGACGACGATCGCGATGAATCCGAGCGAGCTGCCGACACCGGCCTGAAAGGACGCGACGACGTCGGGGAGCGGCATCCCCGCGGCGGCGCCCATGAACAGCGACACGAGCACCAGCGCGATGAAGGGATGCACCTTCGCGCGCGCGATGAGCACGATGAGGACGACGACGGAGATCGCGGCGAAGACCAGCAGCCGTGCGTCAGGGCTCACGCCGGCGCTCCTCGTCGCGCATGACGCAGTGCACCAGCTCGGCGACGATGGTATCCGGCGTCGCGGCGACGTCCACGGTCCAGGCATCCTCGTCGGCGCTCGGCTCCTCGAGCGTCGCGAGCTGGCTGTCGAGCAGCGACGCGGGCATGAAATGGCCCTTCCGCCGCTGCAGCCGCTGCGAGAGCAGCGCGCGATCTCCGCGCAAGTAGATGAATCGCACGAAGGCTCCGGCGCCGGCACGTAACGCGTCGCGATACGACCGCTTCAGCGCCGAGCACGCGATCACCACGCCACGCTTCTGCGATCGGGCAGCCGCGAGCTCGCGTCCGAGTGCCTCGAGCCATCCCGCGCGGTCGGCGTCGTCGAGCGGAATGCCAGCCGCCATCTTCTCGACGTTCCGCGCGGGATGGAAGTCGTCCCCTTCCACGAACGGCACGCCGATCGCGCGCGCGAACGCGGTGCCGACGACCGTCTTCCCTGCGCCGGCCACGCCCATGACCACGTACAATCCCTGGTGCACGGGGCGGGAGTATGGAGCGTACTGCCTCCGAGCGCCACACTCGAGCAGCCTTTACCGCGAGTGGTCCCCGCAGTACCCTTTGCTTCAGCGCTTCGACAGCGCGGAGGAGCCGGAGCCGGCTCCAGCAAGTCTCACGATCTGGCGCATCGCTCCATCCTGCCGGTCCGTTCCGGTCCTCCATCCCCGGACGCGACGCGCAAGCAGCATCTCATTCATGAGTCACTGGGTCAAAGCGCGGGAGTTCGCCACGCAGTTCGAGGCGGAGCTGGCGCGTGCACGTCTTCAGAGCGCGGGTATTCCCGCGACGATCAAATCGCACGCCGCGGGGATCTTCGGGGCCGGCTACCAGGGCGCGGTGCCCAGCGGCGTCCAGATTCACGTGCCGAGCAATCGTCTGGCCGCCGCGACGGAGTTGCTCGACGCGCGCGACACGACGCAGCGCTGACGAGCGCGCTGCCGCACGTGCGCATCGCGGCACTGTACGACATCCACGGCAACCTCCCCGCCCTCGAGGCGGTGCTGCGCGACGTCCGCGCCGAGCACGTCGACCTGATCGTGTTCGGCGGCGACCTGCTTCCCGGCCCCCTGCCGCGCGAGACGCTCGACTGCGCGCTCGCCCTCGACATCCCCTCGCGCATCCTGCATGGAAACGGCGACCGCGTCGTCGCGGAGCTGATACGCGGAGAGAAGACCACGGAGGTGCCCGAACGCTTTCGTGAGGTCATGCGCTGGAACGCCGCACAGCTGACGCCAGCCGACGCCGACACCATCGCGGCGTGGCCGGACACGATCGCACTCGATTCCGGCGTCGGCGCCACGCTCTTCTGTCACGCGACGCCGCGCAACGACATCGACATCTTCACGCGCCTCACCGCCGACGAGCAGATCGCGCCCGCGTTCGCCGGCACGTCGGCGGACATCGTCGTCTGCGGCCACACCCACATGCAGTTCGATCGTCGCCTCGCGGGCAGACGGGTGATCAACGCGGGAAGCGTCGGTATGCCATTCGGCGAGCCCGGTGCGTATTGGGCCCTGATCGATCGGGACGTCGAGCTCCGCCGCACCGAGTACGACCTCCAGGCGGCGGCGGAGCGCATCGCGCGATCGGCCTATCCGGAGGCGCGGCAGTTCGCCGAGCACAACGTGCTCTCGCCACCCTCGGAGGCGGCCATGCTCGCGGCATTCTCACGTGGCTGATCGGCATCGTATCTGGCGACGCGTCGTGTGGATCGCGAGCGCGCTGGTGCTCGCCGGCACGGGAGTCATTGGGCTGCAGAACGTGTTCGAGGAGTGGAGCACCGCCGCCACACTCGGACAGCGGTCGGTGCAGGTCGCGGTCGCCCTCTACGGCATCTGCGGCCTCGTCGCCGCGATCGGCCTCGTGGCGCGCAAACGCTGGAGCGTCCCCGTGGCAACGGCGTGGGCAGTGGCGACGACGTACGCCGCGACCATGGCTGTGATTGCGTACGGCGGTCCCGACGCCAATGTCATCGGCATCGTGTCCGCCTGTCTCGGAGCGGCCCTCATTGGCGCGCTGATCGTGTGGGGCACGCGCTATTCGCTGCGCGCCGTCAGCGACGCCGCCGCGGTCAGATAGATTCCTGCGCTGACATGAGCGCCGCCGCCGATTCCGAGTCCCAGATCTCGCCGCTGGATGC